>NZ_JANQCH010000128.1 GCF_024723325.1 Agrococcus sp. HG114 | reverse complement strand
GCGCGCGCCCGTCGCGCGCGCTCGCGAACGCGGGCACGGCGGCGCGGGCGGCGGCGGCGCGACGGAGCGCGCCGTCGACGCCGTCCTCGTGGTGCACGAGGCCGAGGAACGGCTGCGTCGTGCCCCACTCGATCGCGGCGAGGGGCGCGAAGTACGCCTCGTCGTCGCGCTCGATCGGCACCGGCAGGTGGACGAAGTCGACCGTGCGCGGGCTGCGGGCCAGCAGCCGCTCGATCACGGCGGCGAGCACGCCGGCGTCGGCGGGCTGCACGAAGTGCGCCTCCTCGACGTCGCCGTAGCAGAGGTGGAAGCCGAGCTGCACGTCGTCCGCGACCGCGGCGGCGAGCGCCGCCAGCCGCTCGACCACGCCATCGGTCTCGTCGCCCTCCCACCACGGCTCGATCCGGAAGGCGGCGCCGCGCTCGCGCTCGAGGAGGGCGAACTCGGTCGCGACGTCCCACTGGATCGCGAGCGACTCGTGCGGGATCGCCGCCTGGATCGCCGCGGCCTCCGCCAGGAGCGCGTCGCGGTAGATCGGCTCGAAGGCAGCGCGGCTGCCCGGCTCGATGAACGCGGCGACCACGCCCGAGGGCGTCGGCAGCGACACCTGGAAGCGCGTGCCCGCCGCGATCTCGCCGGCCGCCTGCAGCCGGGCGAACTCCGCGAACGACTCGCGCGCCGCGGCGGCGTAGCCGAGCTCGGGCAGCGAGACCTCGCCCGTGACGCGGAACGGCCGCACGTCGAAGGTGTCGCGGATGCGGTGGCCGGGCTCGCCGACCCGCTCGAGCCCCGCGGCGCGGTCGAAGCGCAGCGTCTGGAACTGGATCCAGTAGTAGCGCTCCCCCACCTCGCCGTCCGGGATGCGCGGCGCGTGCTCGACGGTGCCGGCGACGGCTCGGAGGACGGCGGATGCGTCGGGCAGGTTGATGCTGCCGACGAGGTGCGAGGGGGCGGGGCTGCTCATGCGGCCATCATGCGCAGGTCCGCGGCCACCGCAGGCGACTGTGACGGACTGTGACGACGGTCAGGCGGGGTCAGCAGCAGCGGCCCTCGGGGTTCGCGTCCTGGCGACGGTACTCGTCGCGCCAGAACTCGCGCTCCGACATGGGCTCGCGGTCCGGGTGCGCGCGCCGCTCGTGCGCGACGTACGCCGCGTACTTCGACTCGCCCGTGACGCCCTTGGCCCACCACACGACGCCGTCCCAGGCGCGCGCGAGGAGCGCGCCGGCGGCTGCCGGGCGCCCCTCGCTCGCACTCATGCCGGTCATCCTCAGTGGCCGGTCGCGACGTGCTTGTGCTCGTCGGGGACCGCGTCCCAGCGCTTCTGGAGCTCGCGCTCCTCCGGCGTCGGGATGAAGCCGGCCGGGGCGAACATCGCCGACTCGTGGCGCTCGTCCTCCTGGTCGACGACGTGGTCGATGCGGAACGCCTTGATGACGTTCGCGACCGAGAAGCCGATCACGATGAGCGTCAGCACGACGAAGATGATCGACAGCGAGCCCTGGATGAAGGTGTTGCGCACCACGGCCTCGAGCGCCGCGACGCCCTCGGTCGTGCCGACCGACGTCTCGCCCGCCGCGAGCGCGTCGCGGAAGCGGACGTGGTTGGCCCAGTAGCCGACCGCCGGCACCGGCGAGAACACCTTGAAGGCGGATGCGGTGACCGTCACGACCGAGATGAACGCGAGCGGCAGCGCGACGACCCACAGCTGCTTGAACGTGCGGCGCTTCGCCACGATCGCCAGCACGATCGCGAGCGCGATCGCGGCGAGCAGCTGGTTCGCGATGCCGAACAGCGGGAACAGGGTGTTGATGCCGCCGAGCGGGTCGGTGACGCCCATGATGAGCACCGCGCCCCACGCGGCGACCATGATGGCCGTGCAGATCCACGCGCCGAGCGTCCAGGACGTGTCCTTGAACTTCGGGAAGATGTTGCCGAGCGAGTCCTGCAGCATGAAGCGCGCGACACGGGTGCCGGCGTCGACCGCGGTGAGGATGAACAGCGCCTCGAACATGATCGCGAAGTGGTACCAGAACGCCATCATGCCCGGGCCGCCGATCCACTGCTGCATGATCTGGGCGAGGCCGAGGGCGAGCGTCGGCGCGCCGCCCGTGCGGCTGACGACCGACTCCTCGCCGACCGCCGCGGCGGTCTGCGCGAGCTGCTCGGGCGTCACGTTGACGCCGGTGAGTCCGAGCGACTGCACGAACGCCGCGGCACCCTCGATCGTGCCCTGCGTGTTGGCTGCGGACGAGTTCATCGCGTAGTAGATGCCCTGGTCGATCGAGATCGCCGCGACGAGCGCCATGACGGCGACGAACGACTCCATGAGCATGCCGCCGTAGCCGAGCAGGCGCACCTGCTTCTCCTTCTCGACCATCTTCGGCGTCGTGCCGGAGGAGATGAGCGCGTGGAAGCCGGAGAGCGCGCCGCACGCGATCGTGACGAAGAGGAACGGGAACAGCGAGCCGGGCCACACGGGGCCGGAGTCGCCCGAGGCGAACTCGGTGAAGGCCGGCACCGTGATCTCGGGGCGCACGACGATGATCGCGAGCGCGAGCGCGACGATGACGCCGATCTTCATGAAGGTCGACAGGTAGTCGCGCGGCGTCAGCAGGATCCAGACGGGCAGCACGGCGGCGATGAAGCCGTAGATGACGATGCCCCACGCGATCGTGACGCGGTCGAGCGTGAAGAGCTCCTGGCCCCACGACGTCTCGGCGACCATGCCGCCGCCGACGATCGCCGCCATGAGCAGCACGAAGCCGATGATCGAGATCTCGAGCACCTTGCCGGGGCGGATCCAGCGCAGGTACGCGCCCATGAAGAGCGCGATCGGGATGGTCATCGCGACCGAGAAGACGCCCCACGGGCTCTCGCCGAGCGCATTGACGACGACGAGCGCGAGGATCGCGGTGATGATCACCATGATGAGCAGCGTCGCGATGATCGCGGCCGCGCCGCCGATGCGGCCGAACTCGTCCTTCGCCATCTGGCCGAGCGAGCGGCCGCCGCGGCGCATCGAGAAGAACATGACGAGGTAGTCCTGCACGGCACCCGCGAGCACGACGCCCACGATGATCCAGATCGTGCCGGGCAGGTAGCCCATCTGCGCGGCGAGCACGGGGCCGACGAGCGGGCCGGCGCCCGCGATCGCGGCGAAGTGGTGGCCGAAGAGCACGCGACGGTCGGTGGCGACGTAGTCGCGGCCGTTCGCCTTGTACTCGGCAGGGGTCGCGCGGGTGTCGTCCGGGCGGACGATCTTCCGCTCGATGTACTTCGAGTAGAAGCGGTAGAAGATCAGGTACGTCGCGACGGCGGCGAACACGAACCAGATCGCGTTGACCGTCTCGCCGCGGACGAGCGCGAGCATCGTCCACGCGACGCCGCCGAGCAGCGCGATCGCGGCCCACACCGCGATCTTCAGGGGCGTCCACTTCTTCGTGGCGGTCTCCTCCACTGCCGCGGGGGGCAGCTCGGGCTTCGATGTGGCGACGTCGGCCATCGTTGCGTCCAATCCGGTGTAACAGCGTTCGGGGAATCCCCGGCTCGATGATAGCCCGCTGCTGGGAGAGATCAGACATCGCGCGGCGCGTCGGGGCGCCGCGGCGCCGCTCAGCGCCGCATGATCCGTCGCGCGAGCCAGTTGCCGAGCACCTGGATGAGCTGCACGACCACCACGATCACGAGCAGCGCCGACCACGTCACGACCGGGTCGAACTGCCGGTAGCCGTAGGTGATCGCGTAGTTGCCGAGGCCGTCGCCGCCCACGAGCCCCGCGACCGCCGACATGTCGACGATCGCGATGACCGCGAAGGTGTAGCCGAGCACGAGCGGGCCGAGGGCCTCGGGCAGGATGACCGTGCGGATGATGCGCCACGGGCTCGCGCCCGTCGACCGGGCCGCCTCGATGACGCCCGTCGGGATCGACACGAGGTTCTGCTCCACGATGCGGGCGATGCCGAACGTCGCGGCGAGCGCGATCGCGAAGATGGCGTACTCGGTGCCGATGCCCTTGCCGACGACGAGGCGGCCGAGAGGCTGCATCGCCGCGAGGAAGATGATGAAGGGGATGGGCCGGAACGTGTTCACGAGCACGTTCAGCACCCACCAGATCGCCGGCTGCTGCAGGATGCCGCCGCGCCGGGTGACGTAGAGGCCCGTGCCGATCACGAGGCCGCCGAGCCCGCCGAAGACGAGCGAGACCGCCACGATCCACAGCATGATCCCGGTCTGCTCGAGCAGCGTCGGGAGGATGCTCGCGAGCTCGTTCATCGCTGCTCCTCCACGCGCACCCCGCTGCCGACGCCCGCGAGCGCCGAGGCGACCGCGTCGGCGTCGCCGCGCACGGCGATCGTCAGCAGGCCGTAGACCCGGCCCTGGATGTCGTCGACGCCGCCGTGCACGAGGTTGAAGTCGACGCCCGCGCGCGCGAGCGCCGAGAAGACCCGCGCCTCGGACGCGCCCTCGTCGGTGAAGGAGATGGTGAACAGCCGTCCCTCGTGCCGCGCGCGCAGCTGCGCGAGCTCGTCGCCCTCCGGCAGCGCGCGCACGACGGTCTGCACGAAGCGTCGCGCGACAGCCGTCTGCGGCCGGGTGAAGACGTCGTACGTGGGCCCGATCTCGACCACCCGGCCCTCCTCCATCACGGCGACGCGCTGCGCGATCCGCGTGATGACCTCCATCTCGTGCGTGATGACGACGATGGTCACGCCGAGCTCGCGGTTCACCCGTGCGAGCAGGTCGAGCACCTCGACGGTCGTCTCGGGGTCGAGCGCGCTCGTCGCCTCGTCGGCGAGCAGCACCTTCGGACTCGTGGCGAGCGCACGCGCGATGCCGACGCGCTGCTGCTGGCCGCCCGAGAGCTGCTCGGGGTAGGCGTCCGCCCGCCCGGCGAGCCCGACGAACTCGAGCAGCTCCTCGACGCGTCGCCGCCGCTCGGCACGGCCGACGCCGATGACCTCGAGCGGGTAGGCGACGTTGCCCGCGACGGTGCGCGAGGTGAGCAGGTTGAAGCGCTGGAAGATCATGCCGATGCCGGTCTGCTGCTCGCGCAGCCGGCGTCCGCGGAGCTCGGTGATCGGCACGCCGCCGATCGTGATGCGCCCGTCGGAGACGGGCTCGAGCTGGTTGATGAGCCGGACGAGCGTCGACTTGCCGGCACCCGAGTAGCCGATGATGCCGAAGATCTCGCCCTGCTCGATGCTGAGCGAGACGTCGTCGACGGCGACGATCTCGTCGCCGCCGCGCTTCGCGGGCGGGAACCGCTTCGAGACCCGGTCGATCACGATGTGCTCGGCCATGCCGCTTCCTCTCGCTCGTCGTGCAGGAGGGGCGGAGGCCAGGCCGGCCCCCGCCCCGTTCGCTCTGCTACTGCGCCTCGAGCTCCGCCTGCACGTCGGCGAGCGCCGCCTGCAGGTCGGACTTCGGCGTCACGGTGAAGATGCCCGACCCGCCCGAGGCCTCGAGCGCGCCCGCCTGCACGTCCTCGTTCGTCTGGTAGATCTCCACGAGGCGGTTCAGCACCTCGTCGTCGACGTTCTCGGCCGTCGTCGCGAAGATGTTGATGTAGGGGGCGGCGGCCGGGTCGTTCGGGTCGTCCTGCGCGATCGCGTCCTCGGGCGTGAGCCCGGCGTCGGTGATGAAGTCGTTGTTGATGATCGCCGCGGCGACGTCGGGCAGCGACGTCGCGGTGAGCGCCGCGTCGACGGCGCGCACGGTGACGCGCGACTCCTCGGCGACGACGTCCTCGACGGTCGAGTAGGGGCTGCCGCCCTCGGCGAGCGAGATGAGCCCGGCCGACTGCAGCACGAGGAGGCCGCGCGCCTGGTTAGTGTCGTCGTTCGGCACGATGACCTCGGCGCCGTCGGGGATCTCGTCGGGCGATGCGTACTTGTCGGAGTACAGGCCGATCGGGTAGATCGCGGTCGAGCCGATGGGCTGGAGGTCGTCGCCCGCCTGCACGTTGTAGTTCGCGAGGTAGATGATGTGCTGGAACTGGTTGATGTCGAGCTCGCCCTCGCTCGTCGCGGGGTTCGGCTGGTTGTAGTCGGTGAAGTCGACGATGTCGAGCTCGATGCCCTCGGCCTCGACCGCCTCCTCGTACGTCGCCCAGTACGGCTCCGAGGCGCCCACGACGCCGAGCTGCACGGGGTTCTCCGCGGTGCCGAGCGCGGCGTCGTCGCTGCCTGCGGCGCTGGCGCTGCAGCCCACGAGTGCGACGGCGAGGCCGAGCGAACCGGCGACGGCGATGGGACGGATGCGTCGGAGGGACATGGGAGGGCTCCTTCAGAAGGCTGCGGGGTCGCTCACCAGGGTAGGTATCAGACAGCCGGGAGCGGGAATCGGGCCGTCACGCGACGTCACACAGCGCCGGCCGCGACGGCCGCGACCGCGATGCCGTGCCCCGCGAGGAGCCACGGCCCGAAGGGCACCGAGCGCCGCCCGCTCGCGAGCGCCGCAGCCCCGGCGATCCCGCCCACGACGACGGATGCGGCGAGACCGGCGGGCGGGACGCCCCACCCGAGCGTCGCGCTCGCGAGCGCGAGCCCGGCACCGAGCTTCACATCGCCCATGCCCATCCCGCCGGCGGTGGCCATGCCGAGCAGCAGCGCAGCGCACGCG
>NZ_JANQCH010000127.1 GCF_024723325.1 Agrococcus sp. HG114 | reverse complement strand
GGCCACTCGGTGGGCCGAGCGCGGGCGAGGCGCGGCGCGAGCGCGTTCGCCGCGGCCACGGCGTCCTGGATCGCGAGGTTCACGCCCACGCCGCCCGCGGGGGACATCGCGTGCGCGGCGTCACCGATCGCGAGCAGCCCGTCGCGGTGCCAGCGCTCGAGGCGATCGATGCGCACGTCGAGCCGGCGCACGTCCTGCGGGCGCAGCGCCTCGAGCCGCTCGGCGAGCCCTGGCGCGAGCGCGCGCACGCGGCGGCGCATCGCCTCGAGCGAGCGCTCGCTGCCGTCCCACGCCCCCTTCCGCACGATGTGCGCGCACTGGTAGAAGTCGCCGCGCGGGATCGACAGCAGCGCGCCGTCGCCGGCCTGCATGAACGGGATCTCCTCGTCGGGCTCGCGCGGCACGCGGAACCAGAGCACGTCGATCGCGCTCGGCCCCCCGACCGGCTCGAGCCCCGCATCCGCCCGGAGCCGCGACTCGCGGCCGTCGGCGAGCACCGTGAGCCGGGCGCGCACCTCGAGGGGCCCGTCGGGCCCCTCGGCGCGGACGCCGACGATGCGCTCCCGGTCGCGCAGGAGCCCGGTCGCACCGGTGCGCATCCGGAGCTCGAAGCCGGGCAGCTCAGCGCCGGCCTCGGCGAGGAGGTCGAGGAACTCCCACTGCGGCATGAACGCGATCGCGCGGCGTCGCGTGGGCAGCCGGGTGAAGTCGGCGAGCACGAGGCGGATGCCCGAGAACAGCATCGTGATCCGCGGCACGTCGGCGTGCGGTCGCGCGAGGAACCGCTCGAGGAGGCCGAGCTCGTGGAGCAGCTCCTGCGTCGACGGGTGGATGGTGTCGCCGCGGAAGTCGCGCAGGAAGTCGCCGTGCTTCTCGAGCACGACCACGCGGACACCCCGGCGGGCGAGCAGCAGCCCGAGCATGAGCCCCGCAGGGCCGCCGCCCACGATCGCGCAGTCGGTCTCGACCGCCTCCACGCGCGCTTCACCGGCGCCGCTCACCGCATCCATGCCTCCATGGTGCGCCCCCGGGCCGCACGACGCGAGGGCGCCCCGCACGAGTGCTGCCGGGCGCGGCGCGGAGCCGTCAGGCGCGCTGCGCCGCGATGCGGCCGAGCACGCCGTTGATGAACGCGCCCGAGCGGTCGGTCGACAGCTCGTTCGCGAGGTGCACGGCCTCCGAGATGATGACGCTCACCGGCGCCGTCTCGTGCTCGAGCTCCCACGCGCCGACGCGCAGGATCGCGAGGTCGGTGCGCGGCATGCGGTCGATCGTCCAGTGCTCGCTCGACGACGCGATGAGCTCGTCGAGCGCCTCGGTCTCGTCGGCGACGCCCGCGACGATCTCGCGCGCGAACGCGAACCACGGGTGCCGCGCCCAGTCGAGGCGCGCGGCGGTGTCGCGCAGCACCGCCTCGGGCGCCTCGCCCCGCGCCTCGGCAGAGTAGAGCACCTCGACGGCGTGCTTGCGGGCCTTGCGGCGCGAGGGGTAGGTCGCCTGCTCGCTCACGTCAGTCGTTGACGCGGCCGAGGTAGCTGCCGTCGCGCGTGTCGACCTTGATGCGGGTGCCCTGCTCGACGAACAGCGGCACCTGGATCTCGGCACCGGTCTCGACGGTCGCGGGCTTCGTGCCCGCGCTCGAGCGGTCGCCCTGCAGGCCCGGCTCGGTGTAGGTGATCTCGAGCACGACCGACGCGGGCAGCTCGACCTGGAGCGCCTCGCCCTCGTGCATCGAGATGGTGGCGGTGCCGTTCTCGAGCAGGTACTTCGAGGCATCGCCGACGATGTCCGCCGGGATCGGCAGCTGCTCGTACGTGTCGTTGTCCATGAACACGAAGTCGGTGCCGTCGTTGTACAGGAACTGGTAGTCGCGGCGGTCGACGGTCGCGAACTCCACCTTGGTGCCGGCGTTGAAGGTCTTGTCGACGACCTTCTGGCTGCGCGCGTTGCGCAGCTTCGTGCGGACGAACGCGCCGCCCTTGCCGGGCTTGACGTGCTGGAACTCGATGACGCTCCAGAGCTGGCCGTCGAGGTTCAGCACCGCGCCGTTCTTGATGTCGTTCGTGGTTGCCATGCGGGTTCCGTTCCGTGGTGCGTCCGAGGGCCCGTGCGGGGCCGACGAACGAGTCTAGCGGCCGAGGATCGCCGTGGCCGCCAGGCGGTAGCCCTCGAGGCCGAAGCCGGCGATCACGCCGGTCGCGACACCCGAGATGACCGAGGTGTGGCGGAACTCCTCCCGCGCGTGCGGGTTCGAGATGTGCACCTCGACGAGCGGCGCGACGCCCTGCAGCTGCGCGCACGCGTCGCGGAGCGCGTACGAGTAGTGCGTGAACGCCGCCGGGTTCAGGATCACCGGCGTGCGCGCATCCACCGCCTCGTGGATCCAGCCGACGAGCTCCGCCTCGTCGTCCGTCTGCCGCACATCGGCCTGCACGGGCCGCTCGGGCGTTCCGGCGGCCTCGACGAGCGGCGCGACGTCGGCGAGCGTCGCGGTGCCGTACACGTCCGGCTCGCGGGTGCCGAGCCGACCGAGGTTCGGTCCGTTGAGGACGAGGATGCGCATGCCGCCAGTCTGGCAGGCCTACATCTCGCCTTCGAACAGCCCGATGCTGTTGCCGTCGGGATCCGTGAACACCGCCCACCAGCTCGTGGGGGTGATCGGCGCCTTCGGCAGCGTCACCGTGCCGCCGAGCTGCTCGACCTTCGCGAGCGCCTCGTCGATCGAGTCGACCTCGATCACCGAGCGGGGCTGCATGAACCCCTCCTCGCGGGCGGTGAGCGCGCCGCCGGAGACGCCGTTGGGCGCCTGCCACATGGGGTAGCCCTCGAACCCCTCCGACTCGGTGATCCGCCAGCCGAAGATCTGCGAGTAGAACTCGGTCGCCTTCGCCAGGTCGTCGACGGGGATCTCGACGTGGGTGATGTCGCCGTGTGCCATGGCAGCGAGTCTGCCTCGCACGGGCCCCGCCCCGCCAGCCCCGCGCGCGCCGCGCCCGCCGCGCCCCACCCGCTGAGCGGTCACTCCCAGCGCCGAGCGGTCACCCCCAGCACTGAGCGGTCACTCCCAGCACCGAGCGGTCACTCCCAGCACCCACCGAGCGGTCACTCCCAGCGCTGAGCGGTCAACTCAGCGCTGCGTGGTCACCGCTGCCGCGGCGCCGCTGCCGCCGGGGAGCGCTCGCACACCGCGCACTCCGCTCCTCCGGACTGACCGCTCACACACCCAAGTGACCACTCACGCGCCGAAGTGACCACTCACGCGAGGCGACCACTCACGCGCCGAACTGACCACTCAGGCGCCGAAGTGACCACTCAGGCGCCGAAGTGACCACTCAGGCGCCGAAGTGACCACTCACGCGCAGCGCCGCGCTCAGTCGGCGAGCGACTGGTAGGCCATGAAGAGGAGGCTCTCGTCGGGGCCCTCGAGGATGCGGGGCTTCGCGACGTCGTCGAGCACGACGAAGCGCAGCATCGAGCCGCGCGTCTTCTTGTCCTTGCGCATCGTGCCGAGCACCGTCTGCCAGCGGCCCACCGGGTACGTGAGCGGCAGCTCGAGGGAGCCGAGGATCGCGCGGTGCCGGTCGACCGCCGACTCCGGCAGCCGCCCCGCGAGGCGCGAGAGCTCGGCCGCGAACACCATGCCGATCGACACGGCCGCGCCGTGGCGCCAGCGGTAGCGCTCGGTGTGCTCGATCGCGTGGCCGAGCGTGTGGCCGTAGTTCAGGAACTCCCGCTCCCCCCGCTCGCGGAAGTCGTTCGCGACGACGCGCGCCTTCACCTCGATCGAGCGCGCCACGACCTCCTGGAACTCGGGCGTCGTCGGGTCGGTCGCCGCGTCGAGCGACGTCTCGAGCAGCTCGAGGATGCGCGGGTCGGCGATGAAGCCGGCCTTGACCACCTCGGCGAAGCCGGTGAGCAGCTCGTTGCGCGGCAGCGAGTCGACGAGCTCGAGGTCGGCGACCACGAGCGACGGGTGGTGGAACGCGCCCACGAGGTTCTTGCCCTGCTCGGTGTTGATGCCGGTCTTGCCCCCGACGGCGGCGTCGACGATCCCGAGGACGCTCGTCGGCGCCTGCAGCACGCGCACGCCGCGCAGCCACGTCGCGGCGACGAAGCCGGCGAGGTCGGTGACCGCTCCGCCGCCGAGGCCCAGCACCGCATCCGTCCTCGTGAACTCCGCCTGGCCCATGATCTGCCACAGGAACTGCGCGACCTCGATGCGCTTGGCCGCCTCGGCGTCGGGCACCTCGGCGAGCAGCACCTCGATGCCGAGCTCGGACTTGAGGTGATCGGCGATGCGGCTCATCGCGGGCTGGTGCACGACGAGCAGCCGCTCCGCGTCGCCGAGCGACTCGCGGATGCGGTCGACGAGGATGCCTCGGCCGACGTGGACGTCGTACGGCGCCTCGGTCTCGACGCGGATCGTGGTCATGGGATCTCCTTCGCGGATCACAGCTCGCGCTCGGCGAGCCAGGCCTCGAGCTGGTCGACCAGCCGAGCCATGGGGGTCCTGGACGTGTCGACGGTGACGTCGGCGAGCGCGCGGTAGAGCGGCTCGCGCTCGGCGGCGATGCGCCGCCACGCGTCGATGCCGTCGGCGACGAGCGGTCGGCCCCCGCCGCCGATGCGGCGCGCGGCGGCCTCCTCGTCGACGGTGACGAGCACGACGGTCGCGTGCTGCCGGAGCAGCTCGCTCGTCACGGGGTCGAGCACGGCGCCGCCGCCGAGCGCGACGACGGTGCCGGGCACGAGCGCCCGCTGCACCGCTGCCGCCTCCCACGCGCGGAACGCCGGCTCGCCGTGGGCGGCGAAGATCTCGGGGATGGCCCCGTGCTCGAGCACGATCAGCCGGTCGGTGTCGGCGAACGTGCGCCCGAGGCGAGCGGCGAGCTTCCGGCCGAGCGAGGTCTTGCCGGCGGCCATCGGCCCGATGAGCGCGACGGGCGGGCGATCGCTCGCCTCGTCGCCCGGCCGCGGCCCCTCGGGGCTCACGACAGGGTGCGCAGGCGCTCGGGGATCGCGGCGACGTAGGCGTCGAGGTTCCTGCGCGTCTCGGCGACCGAATCGCCGCCGAACTTCTCGACCATGGCGTCGGCGAGCACGAGCGCGACCATCGCCTCGGCGACGACGCCCGAGGCGGGCACGGCGCACACGTCGCTGCGCTGGTGGTGCGCCTGCGCGGCCTCACCCGTCGCGACGTCGATCGTGCGGAGCGCGCGCGGGACGGTCGCGATGGGCTTCATGCCGGCGCGCACCCGCAGCGGGTCGCCCGTCGACATCCCGCCCTCGACGCCGCCCGCGCGGCCGGTCTCCCGGCGCACGCCGTCCTCGCCCACGAGCAGCTCGTCGTGGGCGACGCTCCCCCGCCGGCGAGTGGTCTCGAAGCCGTCGCCGACCTCCACGCCCTTGATCGCCTGGATGCTCATGAGCGCCTGCGCGAGGCGGCCGTCGAGCCTGCGGTCCCAGTGCACGTACGAGCCGAGGCCCGGCGGCAGCCCGTACGCGAGCACCTCGACGATGCCGCCGAGCGTGTCGCCCGCGCGCCGGGCGTCCTCGACCTCCGCGAGCATCGCCTCGCTCGTGGCGGGGTCGTTGCAGCGCAGCGGATCGGCGTCCAGCCGGTCGACGTCGTCGGGCACCGGCAGCGCCGCGCCGTCGGGCACGCGGACGGGGCCGATCGAGAGCGTGTGGCTCACGAGGCGCACGCCGAGCTCGGCGAGGAACGCGCGCGCGACCGCGCCGAGCGCGACGCGGGCTGCCGTCTCGCGGGCGCTCGCCCGCTCGAGCACGGGCCGCGCCTCGTCGAAGCCGTGCTTCTGCATGCCGACGAGGTCGGCGTGGCCCGGGCGCGGTCGCGTGAGCTTCGCGGCGCGAGCGCCGGTGAGCTCGCCGTCGAGCGGGGCGGCGCCCATGACCTCGGTCCACTTCGGCCACTCGGTGTTGCCGATGCGCAGCGCGACGGGCCCGCCCTGGCTGAGGCCGTGCCGCACGCCGCCCGAGATCGACAGCTCGTCCTGCTCGAACTTCATCCTGGCGCCGCGGCCGGCGCCGAGCTTGCGGCGCTGCAGATCGGCCTGGATCGCCTCCGCCGTGATGGGCACGCCCGCGGGCAGGCCTTCGAGCAGGGCGATCAGTTCGGGGCCGTGGGATTCCCCGGCGGTGAGCCAGCGCAGCATGCTCACGATTCTTCCAGACCGGTCGATGCCGCCAGTGCCGCGCGCATCGCGCGGGCGACGCGCGCCTCGTCCGCGAGCGGCGCGTCGACGTCGCCGGAGCTGAAGATGCGCACCTGCAGCACGGCCTGGCCGAGCAGCATCTCTCGCCCGTCGATGAGCCGGTCGCGGGGCACCGAGGACCCGTAGCGGGATCCGCCGGCCCGCGCGTAGTCCGCGTCGAGCAGACGGGTCGGCGGATGGGCGAAGGCCGCGATCGCGTCGGCGGCGGCGGGGAGCGTGGAGACCGCGGCGTCGACGGCCGGCAGCTCCTGCTCGAGGCCCTGCAGCGCGACCGCGATGCCGAGGCGCGCGCCCAGCGCGACGAGCGGAGCCCCCTTCCCGGGATCGCGGAGCGCGACCGCGACCTCGCGCGCGCCGAGCTCGGCGAGCGCGACCATCGCCGAGTGCGCCGTCG
>NZ_JANQCH010000126.1 GCF_024723325.1 Agrococcus sp. HG114 | reverse complement strand
TGGACCGTCCAGCAGCTCGACCAGGGCGTCCTCGAATGGACCAGCCCCACCGGGCGCGTCCTCACCGACGAACCCGAACCCGCCGGGCCCGTCTTCCGAGACCGCGGCGCCGACTACTGGGGCACCCCGTCGGACGTACCAGCACGGTGCACCGCGAGCGACCCGCCCTGGGCGCACCTGCACGACTGCACCTGCCACCCCGACGCCGTCCCGGCCTGACCCGCTCAGGCCGAACCGGGCCACTCCCTCACCGCCTCACGACGCACCGAATCGCTCGTCGACCAGGTCAGCCCGAACGGGTTGCGCTCCCTGGCCCGCTCGCGCCGAACAGGGCCACACCGACGCGCTCGCACCGAACGGGACTACGCCGACGCGCTCGCACCGAACCGGGGCCACGCCGACGCCTCACACCAAACCTGGCCACTCCTGACGGTGTCGCGCCGAGCTGAGCCACTGCGCGTCGGGCTCCCGCCTGTCGGAGTTCCTGCCCGACTCGTCCGGGAGCATCCGCGGGTGCGCCCCCGCCGCACTCGCGTCGAGGCCCCGGGCGCTGCACCCGGGGCCCCGACGTGGACGCGACGGATCAGGAGCTGACGCGCTCGAGCTCGTACTCGTACGCCTCCTCGCCGTGCACGACGAGGTCGACGCCCGCGATCTCATCCTCGTCCTTGACCCGGAAGCCCATCGTCTTCTCGATCGCGAGGCCGATGAGGAGCGCGACGACGAAGGCGTAGACCATCACGCCGATCGCGGCGATGAGCTGGACGGTCAGCTGCCCGATGCCGCCGCCCACGAGCAGGCCCGTGCCGGTCGCGAAGAACCCGAGGTAGACCGTGCCCAGCAGGCCGCCGACGAGGTGGATGCCCACGACGTCGAGCGAGTCGTCGAAGCCGAGCTTGAACTTCAGCTCGACCGCGAGGGCGCACAGCGCTCCCGCGAGCGCCCCGAGCAGCAGCGCCCAGCCGGGCGTGAGGTTGGCGCAGGCCGGCGTGATCGCGACGAGCCCCGCGACGGCACCCGAGGCAGCGCCGACCGACGTCGGCTTGCCGTCCTTGAACTTCTCGACGAGCAGCCACGCGCAGATCGACGCAGCGGTCGCACCGATCGTGTTCAGCGTGATGAGCCCTGCGTTGCCGAGGCCGTTCAGCCACTCCGCGCCGACGTTGAAGCCGAACCATCCGAACCACAGGACCGAGGCGCCCAGGATCACGAACGGCACGTTGTGCGGCTTGTGCGCGCCCTTCGTGAAGCCGATCCGCTTGCCGAGCACGAGCGTGAGGGCGAGCGCTGCCGCACCGGCGTTGATGTGCACCGCCGTGCCGCCCGCGTAGTCGATGACTGCCGGCAGGCCGAGCAGGTCGCCGAGCGAGTACACCCAGCCGCCGCCCCACACCCATGCGGCGATCGGGAAGTAGCCGAGCGTCGCGAAGGCGCCCGCGAAGAGCATCCAGGCGCCGAACTTCGCGCGGTCGGCGATCGCCCCCGAGATGAGCGCGACCGTGATGATCGCGAAGGTCGAGCCATAGGCCACGCCGACGAGGTCCGTGTTGGCGCTCTCGCCCGCGGCGAGGGCGGCGAGGCCGAAGTCGCTGAACGGGTTGCCCGAGAAGGCGAACGGCGAGTCGACCGCCGCCATGCTGAAGCCGTACAGGATCCAGAGGGTCCCGACGAGGCCGATGGCCCCGAACGACATCATCATCATGCTGATGACGCTCTTCGACCGCACGAGGCCGCCGTAGAAGAACGCGAGCCCGGGCGTCATGAACAGCACGAGGGCTGTCGCGACGACGCCGAAGGCGATGCTGCCTGCATCCATTGGGGTGCTCCTTGGGTCTGAGGGAGGACGTGCAGCGAGCATGCTCCCGGCCTGTTTCCGCGACCCGCGCGCGCCTGTTTCGAGTGCGTGAACGGATGCGCCGAGGCGTTTCGAGCACGTTTCGCCAGTCGACGCGGACAGGGGCGGGATGCGGCGGATGAAAGGATCGACGGCATGAACCTCTCCTGGATCCGGAACCCGCAGGTGTCGGCGATGCTGCTGCTGGGAGCCGCGATCCTCGGGCTCATCCTCGCCAACACGGCCCTGGGTCCTGGCCTGGAAGCGCTGAAGGGCGCCCACCTGCCGTTCACCGTCCTCGGCCTCGACCTCTCGGCCGCGCACTGGGTCACCGACGGACTGCTCGTCGTGTTCTTCTTCGTGGTCGCCGTCGAGCTGCGCTACGAGTTCACGCAGGGCGAGCTCAACTCGGTGTCGAAGGCGGCGGTGCCGACGATCGCCGCGCTCGGGGGTGTCGCGCTCCCCGCCCTCATCTACGCCGCCGTCGCAGGCGCCGACGGCGCGCAGGGCTGGCCGATCCCCACCGCGACCGACATCGCGTTCGCGCTCGGCGTCCTCGCGCTGCTCGGGAAGCGGCTGCCGCCGCGCGTGCGGGCGCTGCTGCTCGCGCTCGCCGTCATCGACGACCTCATCGGCATCCTCTTCATCGCGGTCTTCTTCACCGAGTCGGTCTCGGTGCCCCACCTCGGCCTCGCGGCGCTCGGCGTCGTCGCCTTCTGGCTGCTCGGCCGCCTCTACCGCGGCCGTCGCGGCAGCTGGCCCATCCGCATCGCCCTGCTCCTCGTCGCCGTCGCGACGTGGTGGCTCGTCGCGATGAGCGGCATCCACGCGACGATCGCGGGCGTGGCGCTCGGGCTCGTGCTCTCCCCCGCGCCGGCCGAATCCGCGCGCGTGAAGCTCGAGCCCGCGTCGAACGGCATCGTGCTGCCGCTGTTCGCGTTCGTCTCCGCGTCTGTCGCGATCCCGCAGGTGCCGCTCGGCGAGCTGAGCCCGGTGTTCTGGGCGATCGTGATCGCCCTGCCGGTCGGCAAGCTCGTCGGCATCAGCATCGCGGGGCTCGTCGGGCAGGCGGCGCTGCGCGTCCCGAAGGACGCGCGCCTGCGCGTGCCCGAGCTCATCGGCGTCGGCCTGCTCGGCGGCATCGGCTTCACGGTCTCGCTGCTCATGAACGAGCTCGCGCACCGCACGACGCCCGAGCTCATCGTCGAGGGCACGCTCGGCGTCCTGACCGGATCGCTCATCTCGGCGATCGTGGGCGGCGCCTACCTCGCGGTGCTCAACCGCCGCTACCCGGCGGCCGACGCGCGCGAGCGCGCGGCGCTCGACACCGAGGAGCAGCGGCGCCGCACCGACGCGGAGTGACCTACGCGCTGCCCTCGGCCGCGAGGGCGTGGAGCCGCGAGATCGCGCGCAGGTACTTCTTGCGGTACCCGCCGCCCAGCATCTCCTCGCTGAAGACGCGGTCGAGGCTCACGCCGCTCGCGCGCAGCGCGACCTGCGCATCGTAGAGGCGGTCGACGAGCGCCACGAGGCGGAGCGCGTCGTTCTGATCCGTGAGCACCCGCACGCCGCGGAGCCCGAGCGCCTCGACGCCCTCGATGAGGCCGATGTAGCGCGACGGGTGCACGTGCGAGAGATGGGCGATGAGCGCGTCGAAGTCGTCGAGCGCGACCGTGCCGCCGATGCGCGCGAGCTCGTCGCCGAGCTCGTCGTCGGGCGTCACGGGCGCGTGCCCCGACACGTCGCGATGGCGGTAGTCGTCGCCGTCGATCCGCATGATCTCGAAGCGGTCGGCGATCGCCTGGATCTCGCGGAGGAAGTCGGCGGCGGCGAAGCGCCCCTCGCCGAGCGCGTTCGGGGGCGTGTTGCTCGTGGCGGCGAGCTTCGAGCCGTTCGCGACGAGCTCGCCGAGCAGCCGCGTCATCACCATCGTGTCGCCCGGGTCGTCGAGCTCGAACTCGTCGATGCAGATGATCTTCGACCCCTGCAGCACGCGCACGGTCTCGGCGTAGCCGAGCGCACCGACGAGCGCGGTGTACTCGATGAACGTGCCGAAGACCTTCGGCCCGGGCATCGACTTCCAGAGCGCTGCGAGCAGGTGGGTCTTGCCCACTCCGAAGCCGCCGTCGAGGTAGATGCCCGGCTTCACCTCCGGCGCGCGGCGGCGGAACAGCCCGCGCGGCGGCGACGTCCACGCCGTGGCGAGCTCCTGCATCCGCTGCAGCGCCTCGGCCTGCGACGGATGCGCGGGGTCGGGTCGGTACGATTCGAACGTCGCGCCGTCGAACTGCGGCGGCGGGACGAGGCTCGCGACGATCTGCTGGGCGTCGGCCTGCGGCCGGCGCTCGACGAGCGAGATCGGTGCGGACATGCGCGCTCCTTCATCGGCGCTCCGCGCCGGCGGGGAAGATGAGGTGGGAGGATGGCGTTCTCCCATCGCAAGAGCCTACCGAGGGCGCAGCCCGCCCCCGCAGCCACCGCTGCGCAGCGCAGAAGGAGCCGCCATGCCCGAGTCCGAGCCCCGCTTCGCCGAGTACGCGGCGCCCGACCGCCTCGTCTCGACCGAGTGGGTCGCGCAGCACCTCGACGACCCCGACGTCGTGATCGTCGAGTCCGACGAGGACGTGCTGCTCTACGAGGTCGGCCACATCCCCGGCGCTGTGAAGGTCGACTGGCACACCGAGCTCAACGACCCGGTGCTGCGCGACTACGTCTCGCCGGAGGCCTTCGCGCGCCTGCTCGGCGAGAAGGGCATCGGCCGCGACACGACCGTCGTCTTCTACGGCGACAAGGCGAACTGGTGGGCGACGTATGCGCTGTGGGTCTTCGCGCTCTACGGCCACGACCGCACGCGCATCATGGACGGCGGCCGCGACAAGTGGATCGCGGAGGGCCGCGAGCTGACCCGCGAGCCCGCCGCGCGGCCGACGGTCGACTACCCGGTCGTCGAGCGCGACGACGCGACGCTGCGCGCGTTCCGCGACGACGTGCTCGCCCACCTCGGGAAGCCGCTCGTCGACGTGCGCAGCCCCGAGGAGTACTCGGGCGAGCGGACGACGGCACCCGCGTACCCGGAGGAGGGCGCGCTCCGCGCCGGCCACATCCCGACCGCGGCGAGCGTCCCGTGGGGACGGGCGGTCAACGAGGACGGCACCTTCCGCTCGCGCGCCGAGCTCGAAGCCATCTACCTCGACGGCGCTGGCCTGCGGGACGCCGACGACGTCGTCGCGTACTGCCGCATCGGCGAGCGCTCGAGCCACACGTGGTTCGTGCTGCAGCACCTCCTCGGCCTGCCGCGGGTGCGCAACTACGACGGCTCGTGGACGGAGTGGGGCTCGCTCGTGGGCGTGCCGATCGCGGTGGGCGCCGAGCCCGGGGAGGTGCCGGCACGATGACCCTGACGCCTGCGCTGCAGGAGACCGTCGAGGCGTTCCAGTCGGTGGCGGAGCGCGACCGGCTCCAGCTGCTGCTCGAGTTCGCCGACGAGCTGCCCGCCCTGCCGGAGCGCTACGCCGAGCACCCCGATCTGCTCGAGCGCGTCGCCGAGTGCCAGTCGCCGGTGTACCTGTTCGTGGAGGTCGACGACGGCGTCCACGTGCACGCGACGGCGCCCGAGGAGGCGCCGACGACGCGCGGCTTCGCGTCGATCCTCGCGCAGGGGCTCGAGGGCGCGAGCGTCGACGAGGCGCTCGCGGTGCCCGCCGACATGCCGCGCCTGCTCGGCCTCGACCGGGTGGTCTCGCCGCTGCGGCTGCGCGGCATGGCGGGGATGCTCGGCCGCATCCAGCGCCAGGTGCGCGCTCGAGCCTGAGCCGTCCGATCGCCGGCTGCGCCGCTCAGCGAGCGGCGCCGAGCGTCGTGTCGAGCCACTCCCCGACCTCGCGCTCGTAGCGCTCGGGGTCGAGGTTCCAGAGCTTCGTGTGGCGCGCTCGGCTCCACTCGCGGTAGTCGACGAGGTCGGGACGCGCCTCGGCGAGCGACCGCGACGCATCCGGGGGGACGAAGCCGTCGTCGGCCGAGTGCAGCAGCAGGATCGGCTGCGAGAGCGCGTCGGCGTGCAGCACGTTGTCGAGCTCGTCGAAGTCGAGGCTGCGGCTGCCGCTCAGCAGCGCCGCGGGCGACTCGAGCAGCCGCACCGCGCTCGTCGCGAGCCACGCTGGCAGGCGCAGGAGCCCCACCTGCAGCAGCAGGGTGGGCCGCCAGCCGACGACCGGCGAGTCGAGCACGACCGCGGCGATGCGCCGGCGGTGCCGCGACCGCCGCGCGACCTGCAGCGCGATCTGCCCGCCCATCGACCAGCCGTGGAGCACGATGCGCTCGGCGCCGCGCGCGACCGCGACGCCGATCGCGTCGTCGACGTCACGCCACTCGTCGAGGCCGAGCCGCAGCTTGCCGTCGCGGCTGCGCGGCGCCTCGGAGTCGTTGCGGTAGGAGACCGCCATCACCGGGATGCCGCGCGAGAGGTAGATGCCGGCCGCCCGGATCGTCTCGTGGCGCGTGACGCCGCGGCCGTGCACCTGGATGCACCAGGTGCCGGACGCCTGCTCCCCCAGCACCCAGGCCGGGGCGGGACCGACCTCGGTCGGCACCTCGACGTGCTCGACCGCATCCGTCACCTGCGCGGGCTCGTGCAGCACGTACCCCGACCAGCGCGCCGAGGGGACGCCCTCGAGGAGCTCGCGCGCGTCGGTGTGGACCTCGCGCACGACGCTCCGCGCATCCTCGTCGACGATCGGACCCAGCGCGGCGAGCCGCCCGCCGACCCACAGCGCGTAGCGGCCGGGCAGCGCGGTGTCGAGCGTGCGCGCGAGC
>NZ_JANQCH010000125.1 GCF_024723325.1 Agrococcus sp. HG114 | reverse complement strand
GCCCCCAAGCCCGCCGCGACGCCCGCGGCCCCGAAGCCCGCGGCGAAGCCCGCGGCGCCCTCGGCGGCCGCGAAGCCCGCGGCACCGAGGCCCAAGCCCGCGGGCCCCGCGAGCAAGCCCGCATCCGAGTAGGAGACAAGAATGCCCAAGCAGAAGACGCACTCCGGTGCGAAGAAGCGCTTCAAGATCACCGGCACCGGCAAGATCCGCAAGCAGCAGGCCGGCATGCGCCACAACCTCGAGGTGAAGTCGTCGGTCCAGACGCGCCGCCTCAACAAGGACAAGGTCCTCGCGCCCGCCGACGCCAAGTCCATCAAGAAGCTGCTCGCCCGCTGACGCGCGCGACGAAGACGAAGAGATAGAGAGAACCACTCATGGCACGTGTCAAGAGGGCGGTCAACGCCGCCAAGAAGCGTCGCGTCATCCTCGAGCAGGCTGAGGGCTACCGCGGTCAGCGCTCGCGCCTCTACCGCAAGGCGAAGGAGCAGCTGCTCCACTCGCACGTCTACGCGTTCCGCGACCGCAAGGCGAAGAAGGGCGACTTCCGCCGCCTGTGGATCCAGCGCATAAACGCCGCGTCGCGCGCGAACGGCCTGACGTACAACCGCCTCATCCAGGGCCTCGGCCTCGCGGGCATCGAGGTCGACCGCCGCATGCTCGCCGAGCTCGCGGTGAACGAGCCGGCGACCTTCGCCGCGCTCGTCCAGTCGGCCAAGGCCGCACTGCCCGCCGACACGTCGGCTCCGCAGAGCGCGGCCTGACGTGCTCGACAGCCCCCGCGCGCCCCGCGTGCGAGCGGCTGCCAAGCTCCAGCAGCGAACAGCCCGGTCCGAGACCGGGCTGTTCCTGTTGGAGGGCCCGGCGGCGCTCGACGAGGCGCTGCGCTTCGCGCCCGCGTCGCTCGTCGAGGTGTTCGCGACCGAGGGGGCGCGCGAGCGCCACGCCGCCCTGCTCGAGCGCGTCGAGCCGCGGCAGCTCACCGCCGTCTCCGAGCGCGCGCTCGCGACGATGACCGACACCGTGCGGCCGCAGGGCATCGTCGCGGTCGCGAAGCAGTCGCCCGTCGCGCTCGGGACCGCGGTCGCGCGGGCTGCGGCGGCGAAGCACCCGCTCGTCGCGATCCTCCATGAGGTGCGCGACCCGGGCAACCTCGGCACGATCCTCCGCGCCGCCGACGCGGCCGGGGCATCCGCCGTCGTCGTCACCGCGAACTCGGTCGACCCCTTCGCGCCGAAGGTCGTGCGCTCGACGACCGGCTCGCTCTTCCACCTCGACGTCTCGGTGGGCGCCTCGACCGCCGATGCCATCGCGGCCGCGCAGGCCGCGGGCCTCGCCGTGCTCGCCGCCGACGTGTCGGGCGGCGACCTCGTCGCCCTCCGGGCCGAGGGGATGCTGTCGGGCCCGACCGCGTGGCTGTTCGGCAACGAGGCGCGCGGCCTCGACGCCGCGACGCTCGCGCTCGCCGACCGCGCCGTGCGGCTGCCCATCTACGGCCGCGCCGAGTCGCTCAACCTCGCGACCGCCGCCTCCGTGTGCCTGTACGAGAGCGCGTTCGCGCAGCGGGGTCTGTAACCGTTTCGTTGCGATCCCGAGACGGGGCGCGCCCCGACTCCCGCGCCCGTGCTTTGATGAGGCCATGCAGCCCCTCGTCGAGCTCGACCACGTCAACAAGCACTACGGCGATCTCCACGTCCTGAACGACATCGACATCTCGATCCCGAAGGGCCAGGTCGTCGTCGTCATCGGACCCTCCGGCTCCGGCAAGTCGACGTTCTGCCGCGCGATCAACCGGCTCGAGACGATCGACTCCGGCGAGATCCGCATCGACGGCGTGCCGCTGCCCAAGGAGGGCAAGGCGCTCGCGCAGCTGCGGGCCGACGTCGGCATGGTCTTCCAGTCCTTCAACCTCTTCTCGCACAAGTCGATCCTCGAGAACGTCACGCTCGGTCCCATCAAGGTGCGCGGGCTGAAGCGCAAGGACGCGGAGGAGCGCGCGATGGCGCTGCTCGAGCGCGTCGGCATCGCCAACCAGGCGCACAAGATGCCCGCCCAGCTCTCGGGCGGCCAGCAGCAGCGCGTCGCGATCGCGCGCTCGCTCGCGATGGAGCCGAAGCTCATGCTCTTCGACGAACCCACGAGCGCGCTCGACCCCGAGATGATCAACGAGGTGCTCGACGTCATGGTCGAGCTCGCCCACGGCGGCATGACGATGATCACGGTCACCCACGAGATGGGCTTCGCCCGCAAGGCGGCCGATCGCGTGCTCTTCATGGCCGACGGCAGGGTCGTCGAGGACTCGACGCCCGAGGCGTTCTTCTCGAACCCGCAGTCCGCGCGGGCGAAGGACTTCCTCTCGAAGATCCTCACGCACTGATCCCCGCTCCACACCCAAGCACCATCCGAAGAAGGAGAAGCACCATGCGCAGCAAGCTCACGCTCGGCGTGGCCGCGTTCGCGGTCCTCGCGCTCACCGCGTGCGGCGGCCCCGCCGGCACGACGTCGTCCGAGGCCCCCGAGGAGCCGACCGACACCGGCTCGGCGACCACGAACGACCACCCCTACGGCCTCGAGGTCGCGGAGGCGCCCGAGTTCGAGGCGGGCACGACGATGGCCGAGCTCGCGGAGGCCGGCTCGATCACGATCGGCACGAAGTTCGACCAGCCGCTCTTCGGCCTCGTCGGCCCCGACGGCGCCCCCGAGGGCTTCGACGTCGCGGTCGGCTCCCTCATCGCCGCAGAGCTCGGCATCCCCTTCGAGGGCATCGAGTGGACCGAGACCGTCTCCGCCAACCGCGAGACGTTCATCGAGAACGGCAACGTCGACATCGTCGTCGCGACCTACACGATCAACGACGCCCGCAAGGAGAAGATCGACTTCGCCGGCCCGTACTACGAGGCCGGGCAGGCGCTCATGGTGCAGGCGGGCAACCCCGAGGGCATCACCGGTCCCGACGACGTCGCCGGGCTGACGGTGTGCTCGGTCGAGGGCTCGACGCCCGCTGGGCGCATCGTCGACGAGTACGGCGCGAACCTCGACGCGACCGACACCTACTCGAACTGCCTCGACCCGCTGCGCAACGGCCAGGTGGTCGCGGTGACCACCGACAACGTGATCCTCGCGGGCTTCGTCGACCAGAACCCGGGCGAGTTCGAGCTCGTCAACGACGGCGAGACCTTCACCGAGGAGCCGTACGGCATCGGCCTCACGAAGGGCGACGACGCGTTCCGCGACTGGATCAACGACGTGCTCGAGGCGGCCGTCGAGGACGGCACGATGGAGTCGCTCTGGGAGCAGACCGCGGGCACCGTCCTGCCCACGCCGGAGTTCCCGGCAGTCGACCGCTACTGATCGATCCGCGACACCGGGTGCGGGAGGGCCTCCTCCCGCACCCGGTGATCGGATGAGGGACTGATGCAAGCACTTCTCGAGAACTGGCCGCTGTGGCTGCAGGGCATGGGCGCGACCCTGTTTCTCACCGCGGTCACCACGCTCATCGGACTGCCGCTCGGCATCCTCCTGGCCGGCATGCGCGTCTCGCCCGTGGCGGCGCTGCGCGTGCTCGCGACGGTCTGGACCGAGGTCGCGCGGAACACCCCGCTGACCCTCGTGTTCTTCTTCACCGCGTTCGTGCTGCCGCGGCTCGGCCTCATCCTCGACTTCCAGGTCGGCGCGGTCATCGCCCTGACCTACTACACGAGCGCGTTCTTCGCCGAAGCGGTGCGCTCCGGCATCAACTCGGTGCCGATCGGCCAGGCCGAGGCATCCCGCTCGATCGGGCTCGGCTTCGGCCAGACGATGACCCTCGTCGTGCTGCCGCAGGCGTTCCGCAGCGTGCTGCCGCCGGTCATCAACGTCATCATCGCGCTCGTGAAGAACACCTCGGTCGCGATGGGCTTCTTCGTCTTCGTGCTCGTCTCGGTCGCGCAGCGCCTCTCCAACTCCTACGGCGACCAGGCGCTCGAGATCTTCGTCGGCATCGCCCTCAGCTACCTCATCATGACGGTGCCCCTCGGTCAGCTCGTCGACCACCTCGAGCGCAAGTGGAGCGTGCAGCGATGAGCGGATCCGTCCTCTTCGACGCCCCGGGCCCGAACGCGATCCGGCGCTCGCGCATCCTGTCGATCGTCTTCGCGGTCGTCGCGGTCGCCGCGCTCGCGCTCGCGGCGTACCAGCTGTGGCTCGGCGGCGCGTTCTACCAGGACCGCTGGGACATCTTCCAGCAGCCCGACCTGTGGTTCGCCGCCCGGGGGCTCCTGGCAGGGCTCCGCACGACGCTCACGATCGCCGCGATCGCCGCCGTCGGCGCGATCCTGCTCGGCATCGTGTTCGCGATCCTCCGCAGCGCGCTCTCGCCGTGGGTGCGGGTGCCGGTCACGATCGTGCTCGAGTTCTTCCGCGGCATGCCCGTGCTGCTGATGATGCTGTTCATCCTCATCGTCTTCTCGACCGGCGCCTACTGGGCGGTCGTGTGGGCGCTCATCGTCTACAACGGCGCGATCATCGGCGAGGCGCTCCGCGCCGGCATGAAGTCGCTGCCGAAGGGGCAGCGCGAGAGCGGGCTCGCGATCGGCCTGACGCCCTTGCGCACGACGCTCGAGATCGAGCTCCCGCAGGCGTTCCGCATCATGCTCCCGATCATCCTCGCCCAGCTCATCGTGCTGCTGAAGGACACCTCGCTCGGCTACATCGTCGGCTCGCCCGAGCTCATCCGCATCGGCCGCCAGCTCGTGGAGTTCTACGACCGCCAGGGCGGCCCCTACGCGCTGTCGATGTTCTTCGTCATGCTCGCGATCTTCCTCGCGATCAACCTCACGCTCTCGTGGCTCGTGCGCGTGCTCGCGCGTCGCCTCGCGCGTCCGCGCCGCGGCGGCCCGAACATCGACGGCACGAGGACCGAGGCGATCCCGCTCTCGACGCAGGCGATGCGCGAGGTTCGGGATCCGCAGGCGGACATCACGCGACTGCCCGGCGCGGGCGCGGGCGGTGCCACCGGCGGAGCCTGATCGGCCGCGCCGGTAGGATCGTCCGGTGCCCCACCCCGACGCATCCCCTGACCTCGGCGCGCGCGTCGACGCGGCCGTCGAGGCCGCGCTCGCCGCGATCGACGCCGCCTCGACGACCGCCGAGCTGCAGGCCGCGAAGTCCGCCCACAACGGGCAGGGCTCCGAGCTCGCCGCACTCAACGCATCCCTCAGGGACATCGCGCCCGAGGGGCGGAGGGCAGCCGGTCAGGTCATCGGCGCCGGCCGCGCCCGCGTCGCCGAGGCGATCGCCGAGCGCCAGGCCGAGCTCGCCGCGGCCGAGGAGGCGGCGCAGCTCGAGGCCGAGCGCGTCGACGTCACCGCGCTGCCGCGGCTGCGCATGCCCGGCGGCCGGCACCCGCTGTCGATGCTCGCCGACGAGATGACGGATGTCTTCGTCGGCATGGGCTGGGAGGTCGCGGAGGGCCCCGAGCTCGAGCACGAGTGGTACAACTTCGACGCCCTGAACGTCGACCCCGACCACCCGGCGCGCAGCGAGTCCGACACGTTCTACGTCGCGCCCGCCGAGCGGCACCTCGTGCTGCGCACGCAGACGAGCCCGGTGCAGGCCCGCTCGATGCTCACGCGCGAGCTGCCCGTCTACATCGTGGCGCCCGGCCGCGTCTACCGCACCGACGACGTCGACGCGACGCACCTGCCGGTCTTCACGCAGATGGAGGGGCTCGCGGTCGACAAGGGGCTCACGATGGCGAACCTGCGCGGCACGCTCGAGCACCTCGCGCGCGTCATGTTCGGCGACGAGGCGAAGATCCGCCTGCGCCCCAACTACTTCCCCTTCACCGAGCCGAGCGCCGAGATGGACGTGTGGCACCCCGGCATGCGCGGCGGCCCCCGCTGGGTCGAGTGGGGCGGCTGCGGCATGGTCAACCCCAACGTGCTGCGCGCGGCGGGCATCGACCCCGAGGTCTACTCGGGCTTCGCGTTCGGCATGGGCGTCGAGCGCACCCTCCAGTTCCGGTACCAGCTCGACGACATGCGCGACATGATCGAGGGCGATGTGCGCTTCACCGAGCAGTTCGGGATGGTGATCTGATGCGGATTCCGCTGTCATGGCTCGCGGAGCACGTCGAGCTGCCGCAGGACGACACCGCCGAGTGGCTCCACGCGACGCTCGTGCGCGTGGGCTTCGAGGAGGAGGCCGTGCACGGCGGCGGGCTGCGCGGCCCGATCGTCGTCGGCCGCGTGCTCGACTTCGTCGAGGAGCCGCAGAAGAACGGCAAGACGATCCGCTACGCGCAGGTCGACGTCGGCGAGGCGAACGGCGGCGTGCGCGGCATCGTCTGCGGGGCGCTGAACTTCGTCGCGGGCGACCGGGTCGTCGTGACCCTCCCGGGCTCGGCGCTCCCCGGCGGCTTCGAGATCGCCGCGCGCAAGACCTACGGCCACGTCTCCGACGGCATGATCGCCTCCGAGCGGGAGCTCGGCCTCGGCGACGACCACGACGGCATCATGCGGCTCGACGAGCTCGGCATCCCGGGCGAGGTGGGGGCGGATGCGCTCGCCATCCTGGGCCTCGACGACGAGGCCGTCGAGATCAACGTCACGCCCGATCGCGGCTACGCGCTCTCGATCCGCGGCATCGCGCGCGAGGTCGCGGGCGCGACCGGCCAGGCGTTCGCCGACCCCGCCGAG
>NZ_JANQCH010000124.1 GCF_024723325.1 Agrococcus sp. HG114 | reverse complement strand
CCCGAGGCCCGAGGCGCGCGCGGCGATGCGTCGGGCTCGCTCGTCGGTGCCCGGGCCGCCCGGCTCGACGGCGACAGTGAGCCCGGTCGCGTCGCCGCCCACGCACGCCGCGAGCCCGGCTGCCTCGAGCGCCGCCTCGACCGCCGCGACGTCGATCCGCAGCCCCATGACCTTGACGAAGCCGCTGCGGCGGCCGACGATGCGGAGCTGGCCGTCCTCGCCGATGCGCCCGAGGTCGCCCGTCCGGAGCTCGTCGAGCATCGCGCCGAGCGCGAGGTCGTCGCGGTGCTCGGCGTAGCCGAGCATGACCCCGGGGCCGCGCACCACGACCTCGCCGGCGCCGTCGGCCGCCTCCGGCACGCCCGTGTCGAGCCGCACCGAGGTGCCGGGGATGGGCTCGCCGACCGCATCGGGGCTCGAGGCGGCGAGCGCGGGGTCGAGCACGCAGATCCGCGCCGTCGCCTCGGTCTGCCCGTACATCACCGCGAGGCCCCTGCCGCGGGGCCCGCCCGATCGCGCGAGCGCCCGCACCCGCTCGGGCGCGAGGCGGCCGCCCGCCTGGGTGAGCAGGCGCAGGCTCGGATGGGGGCGGTCGAGCTCGCCCGTGGACTCCAGCAGGTCGATGCTGTGCGGCACGACGGCGAGCGTCGTCACGGCCAGCTCGTCGACGGCGCGCCAGAGCGCCGCATCGGTGACGGAGCCCTCGCGGAGCACGACCGAGGCGCCGGCCACGAGGTGGGAGTGCAGCACGGAGAGCCCGAAGCAGTAGTGCAGCGGCAGCGTCGTGATCGCCCGGTCGCTCTCGCGGAGCCCGAGCGCCGCCGCGATCCCCCGCGCGTTGCTGCGGACGTTCTCCCAGGAGAGCCGCGCGAGCTTGGGCGAGCCCGTGCTGCCGGACGTGCTCAGCAGCAGCGCGAGGTCGGGGTGCAGGAGGTGGCGCGGCTCGTCATCCCACGCGGTGAACGGTGCGCCGGGGTCGCCCGTGCTCGCGAGGTCCGGCGCGTAGCGCTCGACGATCGCGGCGGCGCGCTCGTGATCGGTCGTGACGAGCGCGACATGGCCCGCCTCGAGCACGGCGAGGTAGGCGGTCACGCTCGCCGCGTCGGCGCGCAGCGGCACGTGCACGAGGCGCTTGCCGGTCTCGAGCGCCGGGAGCCGCCCCGCGAGCGCGAGCACGTCGCGCCGCAGGTCGTCGCGCGAGCGGAGCATGCCGCGGGTGTCCAGGATGGCGGCCGCCGACTCCACGTCGCCGGCCAGCACGTCGAGCAGCCCGCTCCGCGAGCGCTCGGTCAGGACACCGATCTGCATGAGGTGAGGCTACCCTAACCTCGTGGCACCGGATGCGCCGATGAGCGGGCAGCGCCCCGCGACGGACGTCGCCGTGCACTGGCGGACGCTCGCGCACGCCGACCGGTCGCTCGAGGGCGTCCTCGACGCCGTCGAGCTCGAGCGCATCGCGCGGCTCGAGCGGCCGGCCGACCGCGGCCGCTCCCTCGTCGCCGCGGCGACCCTCCGCACCGTGGCCGCGGCGCGGCTCGGCATCGCCCCGGCGGCCGTGCGCGTCGACCGGACGTGCGACGCGTGCGGCCGGCAGCACGGCGCCCCGCGCCTGCTGCACGAGGATGCGCCCTGGGTCTCCGTCTCGCACTCGGGAGTGCTGATCGCCGTGGTGCTCGCGGGAGCGCCCGTGGGGATCGACGTGCAGCGGCTCGCCGATCTGCCCGAGCGCGAGGACGGGCACGCATGGGTGCGCGCCGAGGCCGTCGCGAAGGCGGAAGGCGTCGCTCGCTCCGCTGGGCACCCGCTCGGCCGGCTCGCGACCTACGAGCTCGTCGCACCGCTGGCCGGGTACGCCGCGGCGCTCGCGCTCCCGGTCGCGTCGGGCACGCCGCACGTGACCGCGAGCGGGCCCTGAGCCGCATCCTTTGTGGGAAACCGCAACGGGCGCCCGCGTCTCTGTGTGCCGTCCGCACGCATCCGCCATGCGTGCACGCCTAGGCTCTAGAACCATGCGCCGCATCACCAAGGTCCTCATCGCCAACCGCGGCGAGATCGCCGTCCGCATCATCCGCGCCGCACGCGATGCGGGCATCGGCTCGGTCGCGGTGTACGCGGAGCCCGACCGCGATGCCCAGCACGTGCAGCTCGCCGATGAGGCCTACGCGCTGCACGGCTCGACGAGCGCCGAGAGCTACCTCGTCATCGAGAAGATCCTCTCGGTCGCCCGCCGGTCCGGCGCCGACGCCGTGCACCCTGGCTACGGCTTCCTCGCCGAGAACGCCGACTTCGCGCGCGCGTGCATCGACGCGGGCCTCATCTGGATCGGGCCGAGCCCCGAGGCGATCGAGAAGCTCGGCGACAAGGTCTCCGCGCGCCACATCGCCGAGTCGGTCGGCGCCCCGCTCGCACCGGGCACGATCAACCCCGTCTCGGACGCGGCGGAGGTGCTCGAGTTCGTCGACCAGCACGGGCTGCCGGTCGCGATCAAGGCGGCCTTCGGCGGCGGCGGCCGGGGCCTCAAGGTCGCCCGCTCGCGCGACGAGGTCGAGGAGCAGTTCGCGTCGGCGACGCGCGAGGCGGTCGCCGCGTTCGGCCGGGGCGAGTGCTTCGTCGAGAAGTACCTCGACAAGCCGCGCCACGTCGAGACGCAGTGCCTCGCCGACGAGCACGGGAACGTCGTGGTCGTCTCCACGCGCGACTGCTCGCTGCAGCGCCGGCACCAGAAGCTCGTCGAGGAGGCGCCCGCGCCCTTCATCACCGCCGAGCAGGACGCGGAGCTGCGGCGCGCGTCGAAGGCGATCCTCCGCGCCGCGGAGTACGTCGGCGCCGGCACGTGCGAGTTCCTGATCGGCGCCGACGGCACGATCTCGTTCCTCGAGGTCAACACGCGCCTGCAGGTCGAGCACCCGGTCTCGGAGGAGGTCACCGGCATCGACCTCGTGCGCGAGCAGTTCCGCATCGCCGAGGGCGAGGCGCTCGGCTACGACGACCCCGAGGTGAGGGGCCACTCGATCGAGTTCCGCATCAACGGCGAGGACGCCGGGAGCGGCTTCATCCCCCAGCCCGGTCCCGTGCGCGTCTTCCGGGCCCCCAGCGGCCCGGGCGTGCGCGTCGACTCGGGCGTCGTCGCGGGCGACGTCGTCGGCGGCAACTTCGACTCGATGCTCGCGAAGCTCATCGTCACGGGCCGCGATCGCGCCGAGGCGCTCTCGCGCGCGCGGCGCGCGCTCGCGGAGTTCGAGGTCGAGGGGCTCCCGACCGTGCTGCCCTTCCACCGCCGCATCGTCGACCATCCCGCGTTCGCGCCGGAGGGCGGCGCCCCCTTCTCGGTCTACACCTCGTGGATCGAGACCGAGTTCGAGAACGACATCCCCGCGTGGGGCGGCGAGCCGGGCGAGCTCGGCGGCCCCGAGCCGCGTCGCACGGTCGTGGTCGAGGCCGACGGCAAGCGCATCGCCGTGTCGATGCCGAAGCGCCTGTTCTCCGACACCAAGGACGCGAAGGGCCCGGCGCCGCGGCGCACGCGCACGGCGCTCGCGGGCGGCGTCGGCTCGGGCGCGATCGTCGCGCCCATGCAGGCGACGGTCGTGAAGGCGGCGGTGTCGGAGGGCGACCGCGTGGTGGCCGGCGACCTGCTCGTGGTGCTCGAGGCGATGAAGATGGAGCAGCCGCTCTCCTCGCCCGTCGACGGCATCGTCGCGGCGATCGACGCTCCCGTCGGCCAGACGGTGCCCTCGGGCCACCGCCTCGTGACGATCACGCCCGACGCGTAGCCCCCGCCCCGGGCTACTCCTCGACGCGGTGCATCGCGCGGGCCGCGTCGGAGACGGAGCCCGCGAGCGAGGGGAACACCGGGAAGACGCGGGCGACCTGGTCGACGGTGAGGCGGTGCTCCATCGCCATCGTCACCGGGAAGATGAGCTCGGAAGCCTTCGGCGCGACGATGACGCCGCCGATGACCGTGCCGGAGCCCGTGCGCGCGAACAGCTTCACGAAGCCGTCCTCGACCCCCATCATCTTCGCCCGCGCGTTCGTCGCGAGGTCGATGCGGTACACCTCGCCCTGCGCGATCCCCTCCTCGATCTCCTTCTGCGACCAGCCGACGGTGGCGATCTCCGGCTGCGTGAAGATGTTCGAGGCGACCGTGCGCATGGAGATCGGGTCGACGGCGTCGCCGAGCGCGTGGAACATGGCGGTCCGGCCCTGCATCGACGCGACCGACGCGAGCGGCAGCGCGTTGGAGCAGTCCCCCACCGCGTAGACGTTCGGCAGGTTCGTGCGCGCGACCCGGTTGACGAGGATCTGGCCGCCCTCGGTCATCTCGATGCCCGCCTCGACGAGGCCGATCCCGCTCGTGTTCGGGATTGAGCCGACGGCCATCAGGCAGTGCGAGCCCTGGATGGTGCGCCCGTCCGTGAGCGTGACGGTGACGCCGCGCTCCGTGCGCTCGACCCGCTCGGCTCGCGACTTCGAGAGCACGTGCATGCCCTGTCGCTTGAAGACCTCCTCGATGACCCGCGCGGCGTCGGCGTCCTCGCCCGGCAGCACCTGCTCGCGGCTCGAGACGAGCGTGACCTCCGCGCCGATCAGGCTGTACGCGCTCGCGAACTCCGCGCCGGTGACGCCCGAGCCGACGACGATGAGGTGCTCGGGCACCTCCTCGAGGCTGTACAGCTGCGTCCACGTGAGGATGCGCTCGCCGTCCGGCATCGCGGAGGGCAGCTGGCGCGGCGTCGCGCCGACGGAGACGACGATGGTGTCCGCTTCGAACTCGTCGAAGTCCGCGCCCTGCTTGCCGGTCGAGACGACGACGCGGTCGGCGCCCTCGAGCCGCCCCTCGCCCTGCACGATCGTGACCCCGGCGCCCTCGAGGTCGGCCTTCATGTCGAGCGACTGCTTCGCCGCGAGGGACAGCAGGCGCCGGTTGACCGCCCGGAGGTTCACCGCCACCTCGGGCCGCTGCGGGCGGCCGGAGGCGCCGCGGACCGAGAACTGCACGCCCAGCTGGCTGGCATCGCGGATCGCCGCGGCGGACTCCGCCGTCGCGATGAGCGACTTCGAGGGCACGACGTCGGTGAGGATCGCGCTGCCGCCGACGCCCGTGCGCTCCACGAGCGTGACGTCCGCGCCGAGACGTGCCCCTGCGAGGGCGGCCTCGTAGCCGCCGGGTCCGCCACCGATGATCACCACGCGCTGCTTGCGCTCGAATGCACTCACGCGCTCCATCATCGCGCATCTCGCCGCGCGGATCGGCGAGCGCGTCAGGCCGCGCGACGCTCGTGGATGCCCGTCGTGAGCGCCGCCCCGTTCACCTCGACGTAGAGCGTCGCCTCCATGACCGAGACGGTGAGCACCGTGCGTCGCGCAAGCGCGTCGGCGACCGCGTCGACGAACCCGGGGTCGAACCACACGAGCCGCACCTCCTCGGCCCGGTGGATGCGCTTGCCCGCCCATCGCGCGAGGACCTTCTCGGGGTCGCGGTGCGTGTAGACCGCGGTGCGCTCGGCCGCCATGCTGCCCCGGTGCACCCGCTCCGCGTCGGGCGCGCCCACCTCGATCCAGGCGGTGATGGCGCCCGTCAGGTCGCGCGCGATGACGGCGGGCTCGTCGCCGCCCGCGATGCCGTCGCCGAACGCGATGCCCTCCTCGTGCTCGAGGCACAGCGCGAGCACGCGCGTGGCCATGAACGCGAGCGTCTCGGACGGGTGCTGCGCGACCTTGAGCGAGCGCTGCTCGTAGACGCCGCGGTCGACGTCCGAGAGCTGCACGTCGAAGGTGTGGACGGTCGCGCCGATGGCCATGGTGCTCCAGCCTAGGCGCGCGAGCGCCGCGCGCGCGTCGTGGCCGCCCGGCCTGGCGGAGCGGCCCGCCGCCCCTAGAGTGGGCGCCATGACGCACCCGCTGGATCCCCCCGCCGACCCGCGCGAGGTCGCGCGCCAGGCCGCCGACGACATCCGCCGCATCACCGGCGTCGAGGCGCACGACATCGCGCTCACGCTCGGCTCGGGCTGGGGCAGCGCCGCCGACCTCATCGGCGAGACGACCCACACGATCCCCGCGACCGAGATCACGGGCTTCTCGAAGCCGGCGCTCGAGGGCCACGTCGGCACGATCCGCTCGATCCGCACGGACGACGGCCGCCGCGCGCTCGTCATCGGCGCGCGCACCCACTACTACGAGGGCCACGGCGTGCGCCGCGTCGTCCACTCCGTGCGCACCGCGGCCGCCGCCGGCGCATCCGTCATGGTCCTCACGAACGGCGCGGGCGGCATCAAGCCGCACTGGAGCCCCGGGCAGCCCGTGCTCATCAGCGACCACATCAACCTGACCGCCGACTCGCCGCTCGAGGGCGCGACGTTCGTCGACCTCACCGACCTCTACTCGCCGCGCCTGCGCGACATCGCCCGCACCGTCGACGGGGGCCTCGACGAGGGCGTGTACGTGCAGTTCCGCGGCCCGCACTACGAGACGCCCGCCGAGGTGCAGATGGCGAAGGCGATCGGCGGCCACATCTGCGGCATGTCGACGGCGCTCGAGGCGATCGCGGCGCGCGAGGCGGGCATGGAGGTGCTGGGCCTGAGCCTCATCACGAACCTCGCCGCGGGCATCCAGACCACCCCGCTCTCGCACGAGGAGGTCATCGAGGCGGGCCGCGAGGCCGAGGGCCGCATCTCGCGCCTGCTCGCCGACGTCGTCGCCGCGATCGGGGCGGGCGCGTGAGCCTCGACGCCGCCCGCGCGTGGGCGGCCGCCGACCCCGACGACGCGACGAGGGCGGAGCTCGAGGCGACGATCGCGGCCGCCGAGGCGGGCGACGAGGCCGCGCTCGCCGAGGTGGCGGATGCGTTC
>NZ_JANQCH010000123.1 GCF_024723325.1 Agrococcus sp. HG114 | reverse complement strand
GCCTCTCGGGCCCGCCGCTCGCGGCGCGGTCGCTCGCGGTGCTGCGGCGCCTCCGGCGGGCGCTGCCCGCGTCGGTCGACGTCGTCTCGGTCGGCGGCGTCGAGACGGCGGCGGATGTCCGCGAGCGGCTCGACGCCGGCGCCGCGCTCGTGCAGGGCTACACCGGGTTCATCTACCGCGGCCCGGGCTGGGCGCGCGAGATCAACCGCGGGCTGCTGGGTCAGTAGCGCGCGCGGAGCTCACTCCGGGTAGTGGAAGAGCTTCGTCCGCGGCTTCGGCATGCGCATGAACGGCAGCTGCACGGCCCGCATGGTCGCGTACCAGCCGTGCCCCTTCGCATCCTTCTCGCCGAACTTCGCGCGCAGCGCGCGGCGGAGCTGCCACGCCATGAAGACCGAGTCGAGCACGACGACCACGACGAAGCCCCACAGCACGAGGTTCGCGATGAGCCGCCACTGCGGGTCGTTGAGGAACGTCATCACGAGGACGACGATCATCATCGGCATCGCGAGCGTGCCGATCGACAGGCGCGCGTCGACCCAGTCGCGCACGTAGCGGCGCACCGGCCCCTTGTCGCGCGCCGGCAGGTACTTCTCGTCACCCGACTCGAAGCCCCGGCGAGCCTTCTCGCGCTCCGCCCGCATCTTCTCCTGCACCTGGCGCCGGGCCTCCTTGCGGTCCTCCGGCACGAGCGGCCGCCGGTTGCGGGCGACCTGCTCCGACTGCTTGGGCGTGCGGCGCACCTCGGGCTGCGGCGGCGCGGCGGCGGCCTTGTCGTCGGCAGAACGGCGGAACAGCGCCACAGGGAGGTCCTTCTCGAGATGGGCTTGGGGGTCGGCCCATCGTACCGCCGTCCGCGTGCCGCGGCCGCGCCTAGGATCGAGCGCATGACCGCAGCCTCACCCGATCCCCGCGCGCTCTCGGAGCGCGACCGCGCCGTCCTCGCCGCCGTCGACGCCGGCTTCGACCGCGCCCTCGCCGACCTCACGGCGCTCGTGCGCATCCCGTCCGTCTCGTGGGACGCGTACGACCCGGCGCTCGTGCAGGAGAGCGCCGAGGCCGTCGCGGCGCTCGCCGAGGGCACGGGCGTGTTCCAGCGCGTGAGCATCGAGCGCGCCCCCATCGGCGACTCCGACGAGCTCGGGCAGCCCGCGGTGCTCGCGACGCGCGCCGCGCGCGGCGGCAAGCCGTCGATCCTGCTGTACGCGCACCACGACGTGCAGCCGTGGGGCGACGAGGCGCTGTGGCGCACGCCCCCCTTCGAGCCGACCGAGATCGACGGCCGCCTCTACGGCCGCGGCGCCTCCGACGACAAGGCCGGCGTCGTGACGCACCTCGCGGCGATCCGCGCGCTCGCCGAGGTGCTCGACCCCGAGATCGGGCTCGCGCTGTTCATCGAGGGGGAGGAGGAGCACGGCTCGCGATCCTTCAAGCGCTTCCTCGAGCTCCACGCCGACGCGCTGCGCGCCGACCTCATCGTCGTCGCCGACAGCGACAACTGGTCGGTCGACACCCCGTCGCTCACAGTCGCGCTCCGCGGCAACGTCGCGCTCAACGTGCGCGTCACGACGCTCGGCCACGCGAGCCACTCCGGCATGTACGGCGGCGCGGTGCCGGACGCGATGCTCGCGTTCTCGAAGCTCGCCGCGTCGCTCTGGCACGACGACGGCTCGGTCGCGATCGAGGGCCTCGCCGAGGCGGACCTCGACGTGCCCGAGCAGTCCGAGCAGCACCTGCGCGACGAGGCGGCCGTGCTCGACGGCGTCGAGCTCATCGGCACCGGCCCGATCCTGCAGCGCCTCTGGGCCAAGCCGTCGGCGACGATCACGGGCGTCGACGCGCCCAGCGTGCCCGACGCATCCAACACGATCCTGCCGACGATGCGGTTCCGCCTCTCGACCCGGATCGCGCCCGGCCAGTCGGCCGCCGACGCGTACGCGGCGATCGAGCGCCACCTGCGCGCGCACGCGCCCTTCGGCGCGCACCTCGAGATCACCGACGTCGACCTCGGCGACCCGTTCCTCGTCGACGCGAGCGGCTGGGGCGCCGAGCTCGCGAAGCAGGCGATGGCGGATGCGTGGGGCGCGGCGCCCGTGGAGGCGGGCATCGGCGGGTCCATCCCGTTCATCGCCGACCTCGTCGAGCAGTTCCCCGGCGCGCAGATCCTCGTGACGGGCGTCGAGGACCCGGGGACCATGGCGCACAGCCCGAACGAGTCGCAGCACCTCGGCGTGCTCAAGCGCGCGATCGGCGCCGAGGCGCTCCTGCTCGCGCGCGCCGGCGACCGTGCGGCCGGCGGGAGCGCGGAGTAGCATGGGGAGGGCCGGGCTCGCCCGGCGGGATCGAAGGGACCCGACCATGACGGATGTCGCGACGCACGGCGTCACGCTCACCGACACGGCCGCCGACAAGGTGCGCCGACTGCTCGACCAGGAGGGCCGCGACGACCTGCGGCTGCGCGTCGCGGTGCAGCCCGGCGGCTGCTCGGGCCTCATCTACCAGCTCTACTTCGACGAGCGCACGCTCGACGGCGACGTCGTGCGTGACTTCGACGGCGTCGAGGTCGTCGTCGACCGCATGAGCGTGCCCTACCTCGACGGCTCGACGATCGACTTCGAGGACTCGATCCAGAAGCAGGGCTTCACGATGGACAACCCCAACGCGCAGGGCTCGTGCGCGTGCGGCGACTCCTTCCACTGACGCCGCGACCCGCCTCCCGAGAGCGCCGCCGATCCCCGCGGATCGGCGGCGCTCCGGCATTCCAGAGGCGGATCTGTGGAGCGTCGCAGGGCCCTGGGCGCTGGCTGTGGGTACTAGGATCGAGGGAGACTGCTCACCGACTCGGAGGATGACATTGCGCAATCGTCGATCTCGTTGGATCGCGGCCCCGGTCGCGGTGGTCGTCGCTCTTGCGCTCGCCGGATGCACCCAGGCACAGCTGCAGGGGTACATGCCGTCTGAGCCGGGGCTGACGAACCACGTCGACCGCATCATGGGGCTGTGGACGACCTCGTGGATCGTGCTGCTGGGCGTGGGTGTCATCACCTGGGGCCTCATGATCTGGGCCGCCATCGCGTACCGCCGCCGCAAGGGCCAGACGGGCCTGCCGGTGCAGCTGCGCTACCACATGCCGATCGAGATCTTCTTCACGATCGTGCCCGTCGTCCTCGTCGCCGGCTTCTTCGCGTTCACCGCGCGCGACCAGGCGATCATCGAGGAGCCCATCGAGGACCCGGACTACTCGCTCACCGTCTACGGCAAGCGCTGGTCGTGGGACTTCGTCTACGAGCGCGAGGGCCAGGACCCGGTGCACTACCAGGGCATCCAGGTGCAGAACGACCCCGAGACGGGGCAGATGGACGCGAGCTCGCTCCCGACCCTCTACCTGCCGACGAACTCGTCGATCGAGATCACGCTCGAGGCCCGCGACGTCGCGCACTCCTTCTGGGTGGTGGAGTTCCTCTACAAGAAGGACATGCTGCCCGGCATCACCAACCACATGTACTTCGAGACGGGCGACCAGGAGGGCATCCTGCGCGGCAAGTGCGCGGAGCTCTGCGGCGAGTACCACGCGTCCATGCTCTTCAACGTCGAGCTCGTGAGCCCGGCGGAGTACGACGCGTACCTCGAGAGCCTCGAGGCCGAGGGCAACGTCGGCGACCTCGGCGAGTCGATCAACCCGTTCTCCGGTGACGAGAACGTCGACCCCGACCGTGACGAGGACGTCGACACGACGAACGAAGGCGAGGACCGCTGATGACTGCCACGGTGACGCCCGGCACGCAGACGCGGCCGGCGATCAGCCGCGGGGCTGAGCGCAAGGGCAATGCCCTGGTCAAGTGGATCACCACCACCGACCACAAGACGATCGGGTACATGTACCTGATCACGTCGTTCCTGTTCTTCCTGCTCGCCGGCGTGATGGCCCTGCTCATCCGCGCGCAGCTGTTCGCGCCCGGCCTCTCGGTCGTGCCGACGGAGGAGCAGTACAACCAGCTCTTCACGATGCACGGCACGATCATGCTGCTGATGTTCGCGACGCCGCTCTTCGCGGGCTTCGCGAACGTCATGATGCCGCTGCAGATCGGCGCGCCCGACGTCGCCTTCCCGCGGCTCAACGCGCTCGCGTTCTGGATGTTCTCGTTCGGCTCGCTCATCGCGATCGCGGGCTTCCTCACGCCGCAGGGCGCCGCGTCGTTCGGCTGGTTCGCCTACACGCCGCTCAGCACGTCGGCGTTCTCGCCGGGGATCGGCGGGCACCTGTGGGTGCTGGGCCTCGGCCTGTCGGGCTTCGGCACGATCATGGGTGGCGTCAACTTCGTCACCACGATCATCACGATGCGCGCCCCGGGCATGACGATGTTCCGGATGTCGATCTTCACCTGGAACATCCTCATCACGTCGCTGCTCGTGATCATCGTCTTCCCGGTGCTCGCGGCGGCCATGTTCGGCCTCGCGATGGACCGCATCCTCGGCGGCCACATCTACGACCCCGCGAACGGCGGCGCCGTGCTGTGGCAGCACCTGTTCTGGTTCTTCGGACACCCCGAGGTGTACATCATCGCGCTGCCGTTCTTCGGCATCATCTCCGAGATCACCCCGGTGTTCTCGCGGAAGCCGATCTTCGGCTACAACACGCTCGTCGGCGCGACGATCGCGATCGCCGCGCTCTCGGTCACGGTGTGGGCGCACCACATGTACGTCACGGGCACGGTGCTGCTGCCCTGGTTCGCGCTCATGACGATGCTCATCGCGGTGCCGACCGGCGTGAAGATCTTCAACTGGATCGGCACGATGTGGCGGGGCTCCATCACGTGGGAGTCGCCGATGCTCTGGACGCTCGGGTTCCTCGTGACGTTCACGTTCGGCGGCCTCACGGGCGTCATCCTCGCCTCGCCGCCGCTCGACTTCCACATCTCCGACACGTACTTCGTGGTCGCGCACTTCCACTACGTCGTCTTCGGCACCGTGGTGTTCGCGATGTTCGCCGGCTTCTACTTCTGGTGGCCGAAGTGGACGGGCAAGATGCTCAACGACCGCCTCGGTCACGTGCACTTCTGGATGCTGTTCATCGGCTTCCACATGACGTTCCTCGTGCAGCACTGGCTGGGCGTCATGGGCATGCCGCGCCGCTACTACACGTACCTCGTGGAGGACGGCTTCACCTGGATGAACCAGCTCTCGACGGTCGGCTCGATGATCCTGGGCCTGTCGATGGTGCCGTTCCTCTGGAACGTGTGGATCACGGCCCGCACCGCGCCGCGCGTGACGGTCGACGACCCGTGGGGCACCGGCCGCTCCCTCGAGTGGGCGACGAGCTGCCCGCCGCCGCGCCACAACTTCCACGCGATCCCGCGCATCCGCTCGGAGTCGCCCGCGTTCGACCTGCACCACCCCAAGGCGGGCATGCAGTACGGCGTCGGCCTCGGCGCGCTGAAGGATGCGCCGCAGCGGCCCGTGGTCGACCTGTCCGATGAGGAGGTGCGCTGACATGCGCGCGAGCATCATCCTGATGGCCGTGCTTGCCGGCTTCTTCTTCCTCTGTTCGGCGGCCTACACGCTGTGGCACATCGCCGCGTACGGCGGCCGGGTCGAGTGGGCCGGCACCCTCGGCATGGCGCTCACGGGCCTCATGGCGGTGCTGATCGGCTTCTACCTCGTGCTCGTCCGCCGCGGCCAGCACGGCGCCGAGCACCCCTCGGACCGGCTCGAGGCCGAGATCGACGACGCCGACCCCGAGGAGGGGCACTTCTCCCCGTGGAGCTGGTGGCCGTTCGCGGTCGGTGCCGCGCTCGCGGTGCTGTTCCTCTCGATCGCGGGGCCGACGTTCCTCATCCCGATCGGTGCGGGCCTGCTGCTTGTGACGCTCGTCGGCTGGGTGTACGAGCACTACCGCGGCAACTTCACGCACTGACGCGTCGTCAGCGCGACTGCGCCCCGTCCCTCTCGAGGGGCGGGGCGCAGTGCTGTCCGGCCGGGGGCCCGATCAGACGGCCCGACCCGCTCGGCGGCCCGTGTGCAGGCAGCCGCCGAGGAAGGTGCCCTCGAGCGCGCGGTAGCCGTGCACCCCGCCGCCGCCGAACCCGGCAGCCTCGCCGACGGCGAAGAGCCCCGGGATCGGCGCGCCGTCGGCGCCGAGCGCCCGCGAGTCGAGATCGGTCTCGACGCCGCCGAGGGTCTTGCGGGTGAGCGTGTGCAGGCGCACGGCGATGAGCGGCCAGTGCCGCTCGTCGAGGATGCGGTGGGGTGCGGCGGTGCGCACGAGGCGGTCGCCGATGTACTCGCGCGCGCGCCGGATCTCGACGGCCTGCGGGTCGGTGGAGCGCGGGTCTGCGACGGCGTCGTCGCGCTCGGCGATCGCCGCGACGACGCTCGCGCGGTCGAGGCCGGGGCCGAGCTGCTCCATGCCGTCGAGCAGCTCGGTGAGGCTGCGGGCGACGACGAAGTCCTCGCCGTGGTCGAGGAACGCCTGCACCGGCGCCGGCGCGCCCGGGAGCACGCGCTGGGCGAGCCGGCGCAGGCTGCGGCCCGTGAGGTCGGGGTTCTGCTCGGAGCCCGACAGCGTGAACTCCTTCTCGACGATCGACTGCGTGAGCACGAACCACGAGTGCTCGGCCCCGATCGAGCGGAGGTGCTCGAGCGTCGAGAGGGTGTCGAACCCGGGGTAGTTGGGCGAGGGGAGGCGGCGGCCGCGATCGTCGAGCCACAGGCTCGAGGGGCCGGGGAGGATGCGGATGCCGTGCTCGGGCCACACGGGGTCCCAGTTGCGGATGCCCTCGGTGTAGTGCCACATCCGGTCGCCGTTCACGAGCCGGGCGCCCGCCGCGTCGGCGAGCGCGAGGCCCGAGCCGTCGACGTGGAGGGGCACGCCGCGCACCGCTGAGCGCGGGGCGGCGCCGAGCCGCGCGGGCCACAG
>NZ_JANQCH010000122.1 GCF_024723325.1 Agrococcus sp. HG114 | reverse complement strand
CGGGTGCGCCAGCCGAGCCCGCCGCGGTCGTCGTCGCCGGGCGCGGCCGCGACGGGCACCTCGCGGGTGATGCCGCCGGTGCGCTGCAGCGCGTCCTCGATGACGCGCTGCTTGAGCTCGCGCTGGCGCGGCAGCGCGATGTGGCCGAACTCGGCGCCGCCCGCGCGCTCGAGCGGCCTGCGGTCGATGGAGGCCTCCGCCCACACGTGCGGCACGCGGTCGGGCGAGGGCGCCACGACCTCGAGCGCCACGGCGGTCGCGAACGACTTCTTCACCTCGACGACCTGCGCGCGCACCGTCTCGCCCGGCATGGTGTCGGGCACGAACACGACGCGCCCCTCGTGGCGGCCGACGAAGCGGCCCCCGTGGGCGACGTTGTCGATCGTGAGCTCGACGATCTGGCCTTCGGCGATGTCTGCGGGCATGCCCCCATCCTCGCATCGCGCCGCCGGGCGGGAGGCGTCAGCCGCCGACGGAGCGCAGGGACGCGTCGATCGCCTCGGCCGACGCGTGCAGGCGCGCGAGCTCGTCGTCCGCCATCGGCACCTCGAGCACCCGCTCGATGCCGCCGCGGCCGACGATCGTGGGCAGCGAGAGCGCGAGCCCCGAGATGCCGTGCTGGCCGTCGAGCACGCTCGAGACCGGCAGCACCGCGCGCTCGTCGCGGAGGATCGCCTCGACGATGCGCGCGGAGGAGACGCCGATCGCGCTCGAGGTCGCGCCCTTGCCCTCGATGATGCGGTAGGCGGCGTGCACGACGTCGTCGGCGATGCGGTCGAGGTCGGCGGCGCTGAAGCGGGCGCGCCCCTCCTCCATCCACTCGCGCACGAGCAGCGGCCCGATCCTCGCGCGGGACCAGAGCGGGAACTCGCTGTCGCCGTGCTCGCCGATCATGAGCGCGTGCACGCTGCGGGCGTCGACGTGCACGAGCTCCGAGAGGAGCCAGCGCAGCCGCGAGGAGTCGAGCACGGTGCCCGACGCGAGCACCCGCGACGGGTCGAGCCCGCCCTCGCGCTGCGCGAGCACCGTGAGCACGTCGCACGGGTTCGTGACGAGCATCACGATGGCGTCGGGCGCGTGCTCGCGGACGCCGGGCAGCACCGCCTTCAGGATCTCGGCGTTGCGCGCCGCGAGGGCGAGCCGCGGCTCCCCCGGCCGCTGCTTCGCGCCCGCCGTGATGACGACGACGTCGCTGCCCTCGACGACGCGCGGGTCGGCACCGCCCTCGACGCGCTTCGCCACGAGGAACTGCGTGCCGTGCGCGAGGTCGAGCACCTCGGCCTCGACCTTCGGCGCATCGATGTCGTGGAGCGCGACGACGTCGGCGGAGCCGCGGATGAGCGCGGCGTAGGCGATCGCGACGCCGACGCCTCCCGCGCCGATCACCGAGAGCTTGGAGGGCCGGGCTGGCGCGTGCATGCCCTCACGGTAGGGCTGCGCGCGGCGGTGCGCCACGACCGGCGCGCGGGCGGCGGGTGCGAGGATCGTCGCGTGCAGCTCATCCTCGCCTCCGCCTCGCCCGCCCGGCTCGCGCTGCTGCGCCAAGCGGGCATCGAGCCGGACGTGCGGCCGACCGACCTGGACGAGGAGCTGCTCGTCGAGGCGCACGAGGCCGAGCACGGGCCGCTCGCGCCCGCCGACTACGTGCTGCTGCTCGCGCGCGCGAAGGCGGAGGCGCTGCTCGACCAGGATCCGCTCACGGGCTTCGACGGCCTCGTGCTCGGCGGCGACTCGTCGCTCGAGCTCGACGGCGCGATGCTCGGCAAGCCGCACACGCCCGAGCGCGCGAAGGAGCGCTGGCTCGCGCAGCGCGGCCGCTCGGCGACGCTGCACTCGGGCCATTGGATGCTGCGGGTCGGCGAGGGGCGGATCCGCGACTCCGCGGGCGTCACGACCGCGACCCACCTCGACTTCTCCCCCGACATCGACGAGGCCGAGATCGACGCGTACGTCGCGACCGGCGAGCCGCTCGAGGTCGCGGGCGCCTTCACGATCGACGGTCGGGGCGCCGCCTTCATCGACCGCATCGACGGCGATCCGTCGACGGTCGTCGGCATGAGCATCCCGGCGGTGCGGCGGCTCGCGCGCGAGCTCGGCGTGGCGTGGCCGGCCCTCACCGGGGCGGGGATCAGGACCGAGGCGGAGGGATGACCGTGGCGACGAGTCGGGCGATGTGGGTGTGGATGCACGAGGCGGCACCGCCGGACCCGGCCGCCGTCGCGGCCCTCGCGCGCGCGGAGCGCGTGACCGAGGCGTTCGTGAGCGTGCCGTGGGGCGGCCCGAGCACCGACACGCACCGGTGCGTCGCGGCGCTGCGCGGCGAGGGCGTGCGCGTCTCCGCGCTCGGGGGCGACCCCGCGTGGACGACCGGCGGCGACGCGGTCACGTGGATGCAGCGCGCGACGGCCGCGTTCCTCTTCCAGGGCGTGCACCTCGACATCGAGCCGTGGACGCGACGCGACTGGCCGGGTCGCGAGCGGGAGCTGCTCACGGGCCTCGCGCGCACCGTGAAGGATGTCGCGGCGCGCACCGACCTGCCGGTCGACGTCGACCTCGCGCCGTGGCTCGCCGATCCGCACCCGCGGGAGTTCGGCGACATCGTCGCGCGCGCCGACGCGGTGACGCTCATGGCCTACCGCGATCGGGCCACCGACATCCTCGCCTCGAGCGCCGCCGCGCGGCAGGCGATCGGGAGCGCTCGGAAGCCCTACCGGATCGGCGTCGAGACGGGTGCGGTGCACGAGCCGGAGCCGACTGCGAGCCAGACGTTCGCCGACGACGGCCGGGCCGCGCTCGAGGCCGAGCTCGCCGCCGTCGCGGCGCAGCTCGCCGGCGACGCGCGCTTCGCCGGCGTCGCGGTGCACGACTTCGCGGGCTGGCAGGCGCTCGGCGCCTGAGCGCGGGCGCGGCCCGTGCGGCCGGATCGCCGCCCCGCGGGCCGCGATCAGGTCGTCTGCTGGGTCGGCACGCTGCCGGTCTCGGCGAGCCGCGACTCGAGCTCGACGTCGACCGCCGCTTCCTCGAACTGCGCGTTGAGCAGCCGCCAGTACGCACCACGGGCGGCGACGAGCTCCGCGTGCGAGCCCTGCTCGACGATCGCGCCCTGCTCCATCACGAGGATGAGGTCGGCGTCGCGGATGGTCGACAGGCGGTGCGCGATGACGAACGACGTGCGGTCGGTGCGCAGCGCCGCCATCGCGTGCTGCAGCAGCAGCTCGGTGCGCGTGTCGACCGACGACGTCGCCTCGTCGAGGATGAGCACGCTCGGCTGCGCGAGGAACGCGCGGGCGATCGTGACGAGCTGCTTCTCCCCCGCCGAGAGGTTCGAGGCGTCCTCGTCGATGACCGTGTCGTAGCCGTCGGGCAGGGCGTGCACGAAGCGGTCGACATACGTGGCCCGCGCCGCCTCGAGGATCTGCTCCTCGGTCGCGTCCGGGCGGCCGTACGCGATGTTCTCGCGGATCGTGCCGCCGAAGAGCCACGTGTCCTGCAGCACCATGCCCGTCTGCGACCGCAGCGCATCCCTCGTCATGGTCCGCGTGTCGACGCCGTCGAGCGTGATGCGGCCGGCGTCGATCTCGTAGAACCGCATGAGGAGGTTCACGAGCGTGGTCTTGCCGGCGCCCGTCGGGCCGACGATCGCGACGGTCTGCCCCGGCTCGACGACGAGCGAGAGGTCGTCGATGAGCGGCCGATCGGGCGAGTACGAGAAGCGCACGTGCTCGAACGTGACGCGCCCCGAGCCCGCGGCGGGCGCCGCGCCGGCGTCGTCGGACTCCTCCTCGTCGGCGTCGAGCAGCTCGAAGACCCGCTCGGCGCTCGCGACCCCCGACTGCACCATCGTGACGGTCTGGCCGATCTGGCCGAGGTTCTGCGAGAACTGCTGCGAGTACTGGATGAACGCCTGCACGTCGCCGACCAGGATCTGCCCGGCGGCGACGAGCAGGCCGCCCGCGACCGCGACGAGCACGTACCCGATGTTGCCCACGAAGGTCATGAGCGGGAACACGAGCCCCGAGAGGAACTGCGCCTTGAACGACGCGTCGAAGACGGCGTCGTTCTCCTCGGCGAAGCGCGCTCGCACCGCGCGCTCGCGGCCGAACACCTTCACGAGCGCGTGCCCGGTGAAGGCCTCCTCGACGATCGCGTTCATGCGCCCCGTGCGGCGCCACTGCTCCTTGAACCGGCCCTGCGCCGGCCCCATGACCGCGCCGAGGATGACGCCTGTGAGCGGCACGGCGACGAGCGCGATGAGCGCGAGCCACACGTTGATCGAGAGCATCATGATGAGCACGCCGATGACGCTCAGGAGCCCCGTCACGATCTGCGACATGGTCTGCGACATCGACTGCCCGACGTTGTCGAGGTCGTTCGTCACGCGCGAGAGCAGCTCGCCGCGCTGCGTGCGGTCGTAGTACGACAGCGGCAGCCGGTGCACCTTCTCCTCGACGTCGCGGCGCAGCCCCTGCACGGTGCGCTGCACGACCCGGTTGACGACGTAGCCCTGCAGCCACTGGAAGAGGCTGCCCGCGGCGTAGACGGCGAGCACGAGGAGCAGGATGCCGCCGAGCCGCTCGAAGTCGATGCCCGCGCCGGGCTCGAGGTCGGACATGCGCTCGACCATGTTCGCGAAGTCGCCCTGCCCGGCCTGCCGGAGCCCCTCGACGACCTGCTCCTGCGTCACGCCCGGCGGCAGCTCCCGCTGCACGAAGCCCTGCACGATGACGTTCGTGGCCTCGCCGAGGATGCGCGGCCCGAGCACGACGAGCACGACGCCCACCGCGCCGAGCGCGAACACGAGCGCGAGCAGCCAGCGGTAGGGGCGCATGAGGCGCAGCAGCCGCAGCGCCGAGGTGCCGAACGACTTCGCCCTGCCGGGCGGCGGTTCCCAGCCGCCCGCGCCGATGCGTGCGGCCTCGGCCTGCTCGGCCTCGATCCGCTCCTCCTCGGTGAGCTCGGGCTCGGCCTTCGGCGTCCGCCCCTTCTGCACGCGCGCCATCTCAGGCCTCCACTGCCATCTGCGACTCCACGATCTCGCGGTACGTCCCGTTCGAGCCGAGGAGCTCGTCGTGCGTGCCGGAGCCGACGACCCTGCCCCGGTCGAGCACGACGATCCGATCGGCGTCGACGATCGTCGAGACCCGCTGGGCGACGACGATCCGCGTGGTGCCGCCCACCGCGTCGGCGAGCGCGGCCCGCACGCGCGCATCCGTCGTCAGGTCGAGGGCGGAGAACGAGTCGTCGAACACGAGCACGTCTGGCTCGGCGACGAGCGCCCGCGCGATCGAGAGGCGCTGGCGCTGCCCGCCCGAGACGTTCGTGCCGCCCTGGGCGATGCGGGCGCCGAGCTGGCCCTCCATCTGCTGCACGAAGCCGGCCGCCTGTGCGATCTCGAGCGCGCGCCACAGCTGCTCGTCGGTCGCGTCCTCGTTGCCGTAGCGCAGGTTCGACGCGACCGTGCCGGCGAAGAGGTAGGGGCGCTGCGGCACGATCGCGATGCCGCGCCACAGCGCCTCGGCATCGAGCTCGCGCACGTCGACGCCGCCGACGAGCACGCGGCCGCCGGTCGCGTCGAACAGCCGCGGGATGAGGTTCACGAGCGTCGTCTTGCCGGCGCCGGTCGAGCCGATGATCGCGAGCGTCTCCCCCGGCCCGACGCGCAGGCTCACGCCGTCGAGCACCGGGGTGTCGGCGCCCGGGTACCGGAAGACGACGTCGTCGAGCTCGACGGTGCCGGGCGTGCGCTGCTCGAGGCCGCCCACGACGCGCGCGATCGTCGGCTCGGTCTCGAGCACCTCGCCGATGCGCTTCGCGGAGACGGCGGCCCTCGGGATCAGGATCGTCATGAACGTCGCCATCAGCACGCCCATGAGGATCTGCATGAGGTACTGGAGGAACGCCATCATCGTGCCGATGTCGAGCTCGCCCCGGTCGACGAGGCCCGCCCCGAACCAGATGACCGCGACGCTCGAGACCTCGACGATGAGCATGATGATCGGGAACATCAGCACGAACAGGTTGCCGGTGCGCAGCATCGCGTCGGTGACCGCGTCGTTCGCGACCGCGAAGCGCGCCCGCTCGCGCCGCTCCTGCACGAACGCGCGGATCACGCGGATGCCGGTGAGCTGCTCGCGCAGCACCGTGTTGATGCCGTCGATGCGCTCCTGCAGCTGGCGGAAGATCGGCACGAGCCGCGACACGAGGAGCCCGAGCACCACGAGCATGAGCGGCACCGCGACCGCGATGAGCCACGAGAGCGTCGGGTCGGCGCGGATCGCCATCACGATGCCGCCGATCGCCATCATGGGCGCCGACAGCAGCATCGTGCACGACATGAGGATGAGCAGCTGCACCTGCTGCACGTCGTTCGTGTTGCGGGTGATGAGGCTCGCAGCCCCGAAGCGCTGCACGTCCTGCTCGCTGAAGTCGCCGACCTTCGCGAACACGTCGGCGCGCAGGTCGCGGCCGGCGCGCATCGCGATGCGCGCGCCGAACAGGATCGCGAGCACGTTCGCGGCGACCTGCCCGAGGCTCATCGTCAGCATGAGCGAGCCGAGCCGCCACACCGTGTCGGTGTCGCCGCGCAGCACGCCCTCGTCGATGATGTCGGCGTTGATCGTCGGCAGCATGAGCGTGAGCACCGACTGCACGAACTGGAGCAGCACCACGAGCAGCAGCGACAGCATCGACGGGCGCACGGAGCGGACGATGAGCTTCCAGAGCATGAGGGCCTTCTGGTTCTCGAGAGCGGATGCGGTGGCCCGCGGCAGGCGGGACGCCGTCGTCGAGAGGCGGCGTTGGGAGGCACTGCAGAGTACCGCGCGCCGGTGACACGCGGGTGTCGCACGGGTGGCGCACGGGTGCCGCCGGAGGCGGGCGCCGCGGGCCCGGCTCAGCCCTCGGCGCGGCGCCGGCGCGCCTGGTGCCACGCGTGCGC
>NZ_JANQCH010000121.1 GCF_024723325.1 Agrococcus sp. HG114 | reverse complement strand
CCCTCGAGCCGCGCGGGGGCGAGGGGAGCGCCGACGCCGGCGCGCACGACGACGGCGGCGCCCGGCTCGAGCTCGGCGACCGGCACGGGCGTCGCGAGCAGCAGGTCGCCGGGCCGATAGGTCGGCTGCATCGAGGCGGTCGCGACGACGACCGGCTGGGCGAGGCCCGCGAGCGACGCGGCCCAGACGACCGCGGCAACGCCGCCGGCGGCGGCGAGGATCGCGAGCAGCGCGATGGCGATGCGCCTCAGTGCAGACATTCCCGGCCCCTTCGCGTGACGTGCCGTTCCGGCAGAACGTACCGACGCTCCCGCGCGAGCACGCGAGGACGCCCGCAGGTCTCGCTTGAGGTTCGCTCAGGAGTCGGCGTGCGAGACTGCTGGCATGCCGCTCATCGCCCTCACCGGAGGCATCGCCTCGGGCAAGTCCACGATCGCCGGCCGGCTCGCCGAGCGCGGGGCGGTCGTCGTCGACGCCGACGCGCTCGTGCGCGAGCTGCAGGAGCCCGGGCAGCCGGTGCTCGGCAGGATCGCCGAGGAGTTCGGCCCCGGGGTGCTGCGGAGCGACGGCTCGCTCGACCGCGCGGCGCTCGGCGCGGTCGTCTTCGGCGACGACGCGGCGCGCGCGCGGCTCAACGCGATCGTGCACCCCGCGGTCGGCCGCGAGTCGGCCCGGCGCTTCCGCGCGGCGCTCGACGGCGATCCGCGAGCGGTCGTCGTGTACGACGTGCCGCTGCTCGTCGAGGCGCGCGCCGACGACCCGTGGGACCTCGTGGTCGTCGCGCACGCGCCGGCGACTGAGCGCATCCGCCGCCTCGTGGAGCTGCGCGGCATGACCGAGGCGGATGCGCGGGCGCGGGTCGCGTCGCAGGCGAGCGACGAGCGCCGGCTCGAGATCGCCGACGTCGTGATCGACACGGGCGGCGACCTCGCGTCGACGATCGCCCAGACCGACGCCCTGTGGGAGCGGCTCCACAGCGGGGATGTGGGCGGCCGCTCCTAGGCTGGGAGCATGCAACCGACGCGCGCCGTGCGGCCGTTCGAGGTCGTGAGCGAGTACGAGCCCTCCGGCGACCAGCCCAAGGCCATCCGCGAGCTCGCCGACGCCCTCGGCCGCGGCGAGACCGACGTCGTCCTCCTCGGCGCGACCGGCACCGGCAAGAGCGCCACGACCGCGTGGCTCGTCGAGCAGGTGCAGCGCCCCACGCTCGTGCTCGCGCACAACAAGACGCTCGCCGCACAGCTCGCCAACGAGTTCCGCGAGCTCATGCCGAACAACGCCGTCGAGTACTTCGTCTCGTACTACGACTACTACCAGCCCGAGGCCTACGTGCCGCAGACGGACACCTTCATCGAGAAGGACTCGTCGCTCAACGCCGAGGTCGAGCGGCTGCGGCACTCCGCGACGAACGCGCTGCTCTCGCGGCGCGACGTCGTCGTCGTGTCGACCGTGTCGTGCATCTACGGCCTCGGCACGCCCGAGGAGTACCTCGAGGCGATGGTCGCGCTGCAGGTCGGCATGCGGATCGACCGGCAGGCGCTCCTGCGGCGGTTCGTCGCGATGCAGTACCAGCGCAACGACGTCTCCTTCACGCGCGGCACCTTCCGCGTGCGGGGCGACACGATCGAGATCATCCCGATGTACGAGGAGCACGCGATCCGCATCGAGCTCTTCGGCGACGAGATCGAGGCGCTCTCGACGCTGCACCCGCTCACCGGCGACGTGCTCGCCCGGCACGACGCCGTGTCGATCTTCCCCGGCAGCCACTACGTCGCCGGCACCGAGCGCATGCAGCGCGCGATGGAGCGCATCCGCACCGAGCTCGAGGAGCGCCTGAAGGTGCTCGAGCGCGAGGGCAAGCTGCTCGAGGCGCAGCGCCTCCGCATGCGCACGACCTTCGACCTCGAGATGATGGAGCAGATCGGCTTCTGCTCCGGCATCGAGAACTACTCGCGCCACATCGACGGCCGCGAGGCGGGAGAGCCGCCGCACTGCCTGCTCGACTACTTCCCCGACGACTTCCTCGTCGTGATCGACGAGTCGCACGTCACCGTGCCGCAGATCGGCGCGATGTACGAGGGCGACGCGAGCCGCAAGCGCACCCTCGTCGAGCACGGCTTCCGGCTGCCGAGCGCGCTCGACAACCGGCCGCTCAAGTTCGACGAGTTCCTCGAGCGCACGCCGCAGAAGGTGTACCTGTCCGCGACGCCCGGCAAGTACGAGCTCTCGCTCGCCGACACGGTCGTCGAGCAGATCATCCGTCCCACGGGCCTCGTCGATCCGAAGCTCGTCGTCAAGCCGACGAAGGGGCAGATCGACGACCTGCTCGAGGAGATCCGCGTGCGCGCGGAGCGCGACGAGCGCGTCCTCGTCACGACGCTCACGAAGAAGATGGCCGAGGAGCTCACCGAGTACTTCACCGAGGCGGGCGTGCGCGTGCGCTACCTGCACTCGGACGTCGACACCCTGCGGCGCGTCGAGCTCCTGACCCAGCTGCGGCAGGGCGTGTTCGACGTGCTCGTCGGCATCAACCTGCTGCGCGAGGGGCTCGACCTGCCGGAGGTGTCGCTCGTGGCGATCCTCGACGCCGACAAGGAGGGCTTCCTGCGCTCGTCGACGTCGCTCATCCAGACCATCGGCCGCGCCGCCCGCAACGTCTCGGGCGAGGTGCACATGTACGCCGACCGCGAGACCGACTCCATGCGCCTCGCGATCGAGGAGACCGACCGCCGGCGCGCGATCCAGATCGCGTTCAACGAGGAGCACGGCATCGATCCGACGCCGCTGCGGAAGCGGATCGCCGACATCACCGACGTCCTCGCGCGCGAGCAGGCCGACACCGCAGAGCTCCTCGAGGGCACCCGCCGCGGCGCCCCCACGCCGCGCCTCGCGCGCGAGCGCTCCGAGCTCGACGGCCCCGCGCAGCTCGAGGCGATCATCGCCGACCTCACGGCGCAGATGACCGAGGCGGCTGGCGAGCTGAAGTTCGAGCTCGCGGCGCGCATCCGCGACGAGCTGCACGACCTCAAGAAGGACCTCCGGCAGATGCGCGCCGCGAGCTGAGCGGCGGCCCTTTCGGGCCGCCGCCTCGCGGCGCCGAGGCCCGTCCCGGGCCGAGGGAGCGAGCTGAGCGGCGGCCCTTTCGGGCCGCCGCCTCGCGGCGCCGCGCGGTTGAGCTGAGGCGGGAGGTCCTTTCGGGCCTCCCGCGCGACCCCAGCGCCGTGCCCCGTCTCGGGGCTCGGAGCCCGTCCCGGAGCGAGCCGAGCAACGGCCCTTTCGGGCCGCCGCCTCGCCGCGCCCGCTACACCCGCCCCATCCGCGAGTACGCCCCCAGCACGCTCCGCTCGGACTCCACGAGGTAGCGCTCGAGCTCGTCGGCCGCGCGCTCCGGTCCCTCCGCGATGAGGGCCTCGAGCACGTCGCGGTTCCTCGCCACGAACGGGCGGTGCAGCGACTCGGGGTCGTCGATCGCGAGGAACGCGAGCCGCAGCTCAGCCGCGACCTGGTCGTGCGCGCGCGAGAGCCTCGGGCTGTCGGCGAGCGCGACGAGCGCGGCGTGGAACGCCATGTTCGCCGTCCCGACGACCGCCCAGTCGGGAGCGGCGAGCGCGGACTCCGCGCGCTCGAGGGCGGCCCGCATGTCGGCGACCGCGGGGTGGACCGGGGACGCGGCGCGCAGCACGCCGCCCTCGATGAGGCGGCGGGCGCGGTAGATGTCGATCACGTCGGCCGTGGTCGGCGAGGCGACCGACACGCCCCGGTGCGGCACGTGCTGGACGAGCCCCAGCTGCGCGAGCACGCGGAACGCCTCGCGGAGCGTGTTGCGCGACACGGCGAGCCGATCCGCGAGCGCGGCCTCGGAGAGCCGCTCACCGGGCGCGAACGCGCCGAGGACGATCTGCTCGCGCAGCGCATCGGCCAGCGTCGGCCCGTGGTCGCTCATGCGCTCGATCGTAGGGGCGCGAGCAGCTTCGAGCGCAACGAGCCCGAAACATCGACGACACGGATTGTTCTACAAGGTTTGCCACGCTGTCCTACGAAAGCTACGCTCAGGGCTTGCGCATCCGCGCCACGCCCTTCGACGGAGAACGGGAACCGCCATGACCGCAGCACAGCAGACGAGCGCGACGGGGGTCGCGGGCGCCGACAAGGCGAGAGCCTTCGCCAAGAGCCGCCGAGGCCCCATCCTCGGCGCGATCTTCCTCATGGCCACGTCGGCCATCGGGCCGGGCTTCATCACGCAGACGGCCACGTTCACGGCCCAGCTGGGCGCGGCCTTCGCGTTCGCCATCCTGGCCTCGGTGCTCATCGACTTCGCGGTGCAGATGAACATCTGGCGGATGATCACCGTCTCCGGCAAGCGGGCCGGCGATCTCGCCAACAGCGCGCTGCCGTACTCCGGCCACGTGCTCGCGGCGCTCATCGTGATCGGCGGGCTCGCCTTCAACATCGGCAACATCGCCGGCGGCGGCCTCGGCCTCAACGCCCTGCTCGACGTCGACGCGAAGATCGGCGGGCTGCTCACGGGCGCGCTCGCGATCGGCATCTTCCTGTTCAAGCGAGCGGGGCGCGTCGTCGACATCGTCGTGATGGTGCTCGGCGTCGCCATGATCGTGATGACGCTCGTCGTCGCGATCGTCTCGCAGCCGCCGATCGGCGACGCGCTGCGGCAGACCTTCGTGCCCGACACGCTGAACTTCGCCACGATCACGACGATCGTCGGCGGCACGGTCGGGGGCTACATCACCTACGCGGGAGCGCACCGCTACCTGGAGTCCGGGCTCGTGGGACCGGAGCACGTCAAGGGCGTCCACCGGGCATCGATGCAGGGCATCCTCGTGACCGGCATCATGCGCTATGTCCTCTTCCTCGCCATCCTCGGCGTCGTCGCCTCGGGCGTCGTGCTCGACCTCTCCGGCCAGGCCGCGAACCCCGCGGGCCAGGCGTTCGGCCACGTGCTGGGCGACGCGGGGCTCCGCATCTTCGGGTTCATCTTCTGGGCGGCGGCGATCACGTCGGTCATCGGCGCCGCGTACACGTCGGCGACGTTCCTCTCGGTCTTCTCGAGGCGCCTCGCGAGCGGGTGGCCGCTGCAGATCGCGACCGTCGCGTTCATCCTCGTGTCGCTCGCCGTGTACCTGCTGATCGGCACGGCGCCCGCCGCGATCCTCGTCTTCGTGGGCGGCTTCAACGGCCTCATCCTGCCGATCGGCCTCGCGATCTTCATGTACATCGGTTGGTTCCGCCAGCGCGACGTGCTCGGCGGCTACCGCTACCCGAAGTGGCTGCTGATCGTGGGCACGCTCGCCACGCTCGTGAGCCTGTACATGGGCATCGCGTCGATCGGACCGATCTTCGCCTTCCTCGGCGTCGGCGCGTGACGGGGCGATCGCGATGACGACGATCGACCTGAACAGCGACCTCGGCGAGAACGTCCCCGACCGCGTCGTCGGCGACGACGAGGCGATGCTCCGCGTCGTCACGAGCGCCAACGTCTCGTGCGGCTTCCACGCCGGGAGCCCCGAGGGCATCCGCGCGACGCTCGCCGCCGCCGTCGCGAACGGGGTCGCGATCGGCGCCCACCCCGGCTACCGCGACTACGAGGGCTTCGGACGCCTGCCGATGGACGTCGACTCGGCGACGCTCCAGGCGGAGGTCGAGTACCAGCTCGGCGCCCTGCAGGGGCTCGCGTCGGCAGTCGGCGGGCGCGTGGTCTACGTGAAGCCGCACGGCGCGCTCTACAACGCGATCGCCCGCGACGAGCGCCAGGCCGCCGACGTCGTGCGGGCGATCCGCGCGATCGACCCGTCGCTCGTGCTGCTCGGCCTCGCGGGCGGCGTCGTCCTCGACGTCGCCGAGCGCGCCGGCATCGCGACCGCCGCGGAGGCGTTCGCCGACCGCGCCTACACGCCGGAGGGGCTGCTCGTCTCCCGCACGGAGCCCGGAGCGGTGCTGCACGACCCCGAGCTGGTGGCGGGGCGGATGGTCCGCCTCGCGCAGGAGGGCGTCGTGCGCGCCGTCGACGGCAGCGACGTCGCGGTGCGCGCCGAGTCGATCTGCGTGCACGGCGACAGCGCGGGAGCGATCGCGATGGCCGAGGCCACGCGCGCCGCGCTCGAGGCGGCGGGGATCGCGATCGCGCCCTTCGCGCACCCCGGCCGGTGACCCGCGCCGCATGAGAGTGCTCACCGCGAGCGACACCGCGCTGCTGCTCGAGGCCGCCGACCTCGACGAGTCGATGCGGCTGCTGCCCGCGCTCGCCGAGGCGGCGATGCCCGGCGTGACGGAGCTCGTGCCCGCCGCCCGCACGATCCTCGTGCGCTTCGATCCGGGGCTCGTCTCCGCCGAGGCGCTGGCGGCACGGCTGCTCGCGACCGAGCCGGGCGACGCACGGGTCGCGAGCGGCGACTCCGTCACCATCCCGGTGCGCTACGACGGCGAGGACCTCCACGACGTGGCCGGCTTCCTGGGGGTGAGCGCCGCGGAGGTCGTCGCGCGGCACCAGGCGGCGACCTGGACCGTCGCCTTCACGGGCTTCGCGCCGGGCTTCGGCTACCTCGTGGGGGACGACCCGCTGTTCGACGTGCCCCGACGCGCGTCGCCGCGGACGCGCATCCCCGCCGGCTCCGTCGCCCTCGCCGGTCGGTTCTCGGGCGTGTACCCGAAGGAGAGCCCGGGCGGCTGGCAGCTGATCGGGCGCACCGACGCGACGATGTGGGACCTCGACCGCGAGCCCCCCGCGCTGCTCGCCCCGGGGACCGCGGTGCGGTTCGAGCGGGTCGAGCGCGAGCTGCTGCAGCTCGCGCCGCCCGAGCGGCCGGCGGTCACGGCGGCGCACGCCGTGGAGGTCGTGGCGCCGGGCCTGCAGCTCGTCGTGCAGGACCTCGGGCGACCGGGGCTCGCCGCCCAGGGCGTCTCGGCCTCGGGCGCGGCGGATCGCGGCGCGCTGCGCGAGGCCAACCGGGCGGTCGGCAACGCCCCGCAC
>NZ_JANQCH010000120.1 GCF_024723325.1 Agrococcus sp. HG114 | reverse complement strand
AGGTGTGTATAGGGGACGGCGTCGCCCGCCGCGGCGGCCGCGGCGAGCGCCGGGTGGTCGCGCACGCGCAGGTCGCGCCGGAACCAGACGATCTGCGCACCCATGCGCGCAGGCTACTCGGGGCGCTCCGGCGCGGCCTGGGCCGTCAGGCGCCGGTGCCGTGCTCCGGCGAGTCGGCGTCGTGCACGGGTGCTCCCTCGCCCGTCGGCGACGGGCCGAGCCCCTGCGCCGGCGACGCCGCGTCCTGGGTGTCGCCGGCCCCCGACGAGCCGCGCGCACCCTCGGCGGGCGAGGCTGCGTCGCGCACCGGGGTGCCGGCGCTGCCGGGCGTCGAGCCGAGCCCCTCGACCGGCGAGGCCGCGTCGTCGTCGATCCAGTCGGTGAGCTCCTCGTCGCGGCGCACGCCGTCGCCGTGCTCGTGGTGGGCGTGGTGCTCCGCGTGCTCGTGGTGCTCGTCGTGCTCGTGCGATCCGTGGTGGTTCATGTGCTCCTCCGCTCCTCGCGCGGCAGCCGGCCCCATCGCCGGCTCCGCGGGGTCTCCCCGCCCGCATTGTGGCCCTCCCGCCTGGGAACGGGCACCGCGCGCATCTCTGGGAGGATCGTCCCGTGCAGCAGCTCCACGACGCGGACCGCCGCGGCTTCGCCTCCGACAACTACTCCGGCGTGCACCCCGAGGTGCTCGAGGCGATCGCGAGCGCCAACGCCGGCCACCAGAGCGCGTACGGCGCCGACCGCTGGACCGCTGGCCTGCAGGAGGTCGTGCGCGAGCACTTCGGCGCGGGCGCCGAGGCGTTCCCCGTCTTCAACGGCACCGGGGCGAACGTGCTCGCGCTGCAGTCGCTCCTGCCGCGCTGGGGGGCGGTCGTCGCGGCGAAGAGCGCGCACATCAACGTCGACGAGGGCGGCGCGCCCGAGCGGGTCGGCGGCCTCAAGCTGCTCACCGTGCCGACGCCCGACGGCAAGCTCACCCCCGAGCTCATCGACCTCGAGGCGTGGGGCTGGGGCGACGAGCACCGCGCGCAGCCGCTCGCCGTGTCGATCACCCAGTCGACCGAGCTCGGCACGCTCTACACCGCCGACGAGATCCGCGCGATCGCCGATCACGTGCACGAGCGCGGCATGCTGCTGCACGTCGACGGCGCTCGCATCTCGAACGCGGCGGTCGCGCTCGGCGAGCCGCTGCGGGCGTGCACGACCGACGCGGGCGTCGACATCCTCTCGCTCGGCGGCACGAAGAACGGCGCGATGGGCGCCGAGGCCGTCGTCGTGCTCTCGACCCGCGCGGCCGAGCAGCGCGTCGCCGAGGCGCTCGTCTACCTCCGCAAGCTCAACATGCAGCTCGCCTCGAAGATGCGCTTCATCTCGGCGCAGCTCGTCGCGCTCTACGAGGGCGACCTGTGGCAGCGGAACGCCGCGCACGCGAACGCGATGGCCGCGCGGCTGCGGGCGGCCGTCGAGCCGGTGCCGGGCGTCTCGTTCGCGTACCCGACGCAGGCGAACGGCGTCTTCGCGCGGCTGCCGGAGGGCGTCGCCGACCGCGTGCGCGACGCGTTCTTCTTCTACGACTGGGATGCGGCGGCGCGCGAGGTGCGCTGGATGTGCACGTGGGACACGACCGAGGACGACGTGGATGCGCTCGCGCGCGCCGTGCGGGAGGCCGTCGGCGCGTAGGCGCGCACGGACGAGGCCCCGGCGGTACTCCACCGGGGCCTCGGGTCGCCAGCTGTCCGTCAGATGCCGGAGCCGCTGCTCCAGGTGTCGTTCGAGCGGGTCGTCGAGGTCGAGCTCGAACCCGAGCCCGCCTCGTCCTGCACCCGCTGCTTCGCACGCTGCGCGTCGGACTGGACGTCGCTCGCGGCGCCCTGTGCTTCGTCGCGCACGTGCTCGCCGGCGCTCTGCGCGGTGTCCTTCACCGACTGCGCCGCCTGCTGCGCGGGCTCCTTGAGGTGCTCGCCCATCTCCTTCGCGACGTCCTTCGCGCCCTCGACGAGCGGCTCGGCGCCCTCCTTCACCTTCGCGGCGGCCTGCTTCTCGGCATCGCTCGCGGGGATGAGCGACGCGATGAGCGCGCCGGCGCCGAACGCGATGAGCCCGACGGCGAGCGGATTGCCCTTCGCCTTCTGCATCGCGCGGTCTGCGCCCTCCCGGACGCTCTCGCCCGCGTGCCCCACCGCATCCTTCACGTCGTGCCCGACGCCGCCCACGGCCCCGTGGTCGCGGGGGTCGTCGGAGCCGAACAGCCGCTCCTTCACGCCCTGCACCTTGCCCTTCACTCGCTCGGTCTCACGGCTGACGATGCCGCTGGGCGACACCTTCTCGGCCAGCGCGTCGACGTCGCCGCTGACGCTCTCGCGGGTGCGATCGATGCGCGCCCGGATCTCCTCGGGTGTCTCGGTCATCGGTTCTCCTCCTTGGTGTGCAGTGCGTCGGGGATTTGCTTGACGGAATCGACCGTCTCGGGCATCGGCTCGACCTCCTTGAGGGCGCTGCGGCCGCTGAAGTAGAGGATCGCCGCGACGATCCCCCAGATCACGGCCACGATGAGCGCGCCCCAGCCGAGGTGCTCGGTGAGGTCGCCGAGCACGAACATGAGCGCGAGCGACAGGAACAGGAGCACCATGCTCCCGGCGTAGCCCGCGCCGCCGAGCATGCCCACGCCCTTGCCGGCGCGCGACGCCTGCTCCTTGGCCTCGGCCTTCGCGAGCGCGATCTCCTCCCGCATGAGCGTCGAGATGTCGCGCATCAGGTCGCCGACGATGTCGCCGACGGACTGCGATGCGGCGCGCACCTCAGCCGGGGTGTCGGCGGCGAGGACGGCAGGGTCGTCAGCGGAGTGACGCCCGCCGTTGCCCGCGGTCGCGTTCGTGGCGCCGCTGAAGTCGGGGCCGGTCACAGCCCGGCCTCCCTCCGGCTGGTGGGCAGGCCCGTCGCCGGGTCGAGGGTCTCGTTCGTCGGGAGCCCCGTCACCGGGTCGACGACGCCCTCGTCGAGCGAGCTCGCGGCGCCGCCGTAGCTGCTGCCGGTCGTGCCCGCGCCGGTCGCGGTCGTGCCATAGCCCGGGGCCGTCGTGCCGGTCGTGCCGTAGCCGGTCGTGGTGCCGTAGCCGGTCGTCGTCCCGTAGCCGGTCGTGGTGCCGTAGCCGGTCGTCGTGCCGTAGCCGCCCGTCAGGCCGCGCTGACGGTCGTGCTCCTCCTTCGACTGGCTGATCATGCCGCGAGTGAGGCGCCCCACGAGGAGGCCGGCGACGCCGGCCACCGCGATGAACACGCCCGGGCGGCGGCGCGCGAAGGTCTTCACCTCGTCGAGCAGGTCGGCCGGCTCGCGCTCGTCGAGCCAGCGGCCCGCGGCGTCGACGCGATCGCCGACCTCGCGCACGAGCTGGAGCGCGAAGCCGTCCTCGGGCTGCTTGCCGTCGGCCATGTCGCGGAGCTGGCTGCTGAAGGTGCGCATGCCCTCAGCCGCCCGCGACTGCTGCGCCTTGGCCTGCGAGGAGGCCTCGTGCATCGTCTGGTCGAGCAGGCGACGGCCCTGGGCCTTCGCCTCGGAAGCGACGTTGCGCGCCTCGTCCTTCGCGGTGCCCGCGACTCGGCGGCCGGCGTCCTTGGCCGTCTCGCCGACGTGCGCCGCCTCCTCCTTCGCGGTGTCGGCGGTGCTCTGACCGCCGGCGGCGCCGCCGGCGTGCGCGCCGGGGCGCGGGGTCGTCGTGCCGGTCATGCCGGTCGTGCCGGTGGAGCTGGTGGTGCCGGTCGTCTGGCCGGGCACGGCCGGGGCTGCGCCGCCGACCGCGGTGCGGTCATCCATCGGGCTCCCGGGCTGCTGCGCGTTCGTCATCGTCCGTCCATCCTGATCAGGCGGAGACCGTGCTCCGCTGCCTGTTCTGCGGGTGTGGACCCACGGTGTACCCCGAACCTGGGAGCACGCGGCGAGTGAGCCGCATGCGACGGGGGCGCGACCTGTAGGAGAGGTGGTAGAGGGCGGTCCGTGGCAGGCTCAGGGCATGGGCCGCCGCGAGGACGTCGCACCGCCCGGCTCGCCGGGAGGCACGGCGGAGCGCCCGGCCGTGTTCTTCCGCGACGCCGCCGAGTTCCGCTCGTGGCTCGAGCTGCACCACGCGACCGAGACCGAGCTGTGGATGGGGCTGCGCGCCAAGCACGTGTCGCCGCGCGGGCTCACGTGGGCCGAGGCGGTGCCCGAGGCGCTGTGCTTCGGCTGGATCGACTCGCTCTCGCAGCGCATCGACGACGACGCGCGGCGCCAGCGCTGGACGCCGCGGAAGCCCGGCTCGACCTGGTCGGCGGTGAACGTCGCGCACGTCGAGCGGCTGCTCGCGGAGGGGCGGATGCGCCCGGCCGGCATCGCCGCGTTCGAGGCACGGCGCGACGACCGCACCGCGATCTACTCCTACGAGGGCGGCTCCCTCGAGCTGCCGCGCGAGCTGCAGCAGCACCTCGACGCGTCGGCGCCCGCGCGCGCGTTCCTCGACGCCGCCACGGCGGGCTACCGCAGGGCGGCGCTCTCGTGGGTGCTCGGAGCGAAGCGCGAGGCGACGCGCGAGCAGCGCGTGCGCCAGCTCGTCGACGACTCCGCCGCCGGCCGGCTCATCCCGCCGCAGCGCTACGGCGAGACGCCAAGGTGGGTCGAGCGCGCAGCGGCGGCCGCGGCTGCCGCCGCCGAAGCGGCTCCGTAGCGGCAGCGGGCGCCCGCGATGGCGACGGACTAGCCCTCGAGGTACGCCGCGAGCTTCGCGAGCGACTGCCCGAGCCCGAGCTCGTGGTCCTCGCGCGAGATGCCCGGCGGCACGTCGGTCGCCGAGACCGTGACCCGCGTGCCCGCCGCGACCGGCTGCATCCGCCACGTCATGAGCATCTCGCCGGCGAAGCGCTCCTCGGCAGTCTCGAACGCGACGCGCTGCACGACGAGCTCCCCCGGCACGAGCTCGACGAACGTCACGCGCGAGGCGTCGCTGTCGGCGTCCGTCTTCGGGTCCGCGGGGTCCGCGAAGCGCAGCACCGCGCGGAACCCGCCGCCCTCCCGGGCGCTCATCTGCTCGATCGTCGCGGTCGCACCGTCGGGGGCGAGCCACGCGGTCAGCGCCCGCTCGTCGAGGAGCGCCTCGTAGACGCGCTCGGGCGGTGCCGCGATCACCGTGCCGGCGCGGTCGATGCGCCTCGGCTCCCGCGGATGCTCGTGCGCCGCCGCCTCGCCCCGCGCGATCGCCCGCACGACGGCGGCGAGGCCGAGGGCGAGGTCGTCGAACGTGAGGGCGCGGCCGTCGTGGGTGATGGCGGATGCGCCGGCCGACGCCCCGGAGTCGGTCTCGTCCCCGACGCCCGCGGTGCCGCGCGAGCGCACCGCCGGCACGTGCACGAACCCGCCCGGCACGTCGAGCCCCGCGACGAGGTAGGCCACGTGGTTGCAGAGGAAGCGGCCGGCGTCGTCGCTCGGGTCGGCCGGCAGCCCGACAGCCAGGATCGCGCTCGCGAGCGCGTCCGCGTCGAAGCCCGACGGCCGCCGCGCCTCGCCGCCCGCCTCGATCGGGGTCGCGCGCGGCTGGTCGCCGGCGTTGTCGGGGATGCGCGCGTCGTCCTCGTTGACCGCCCAGCGCTCCGGGGTGATCGCCGAGCGGCCGCCCGCCTCGCCGACCGCGAGCACCGCATCCGGCCGGTGCTCGTCGACGAGCGCGGCGAGCGCGGGACCGGCGGCCGCGAACGCGACCGGGAGCGTCCCGGTGACGAGCTCGACGCCCTGCTGCGGGCTCTCGGCCCACGCCGCGGCGAGCCGGCGCACGGCCTCGAGGCTCGCGTTCTCGGCGTCGCCGCCGAACGGCTCGAAGGCGGTCACGAGGATGCGCATGCGACCAGTCTGCCGCGCGCGGGGCTCGGACGGAGGGGAGAGTCGAGGAGCGGCGGCGATCGCGGGACGGCGACGGGCGGCGGTCGCTACCGGTCGACCTCGAGCACGACGGGCAGGTGGTCGGAGACGCCGAGCGGCGGCATGCGCAGCTGGCGGAAGGGCGGCAGCGGCTCGTCGCTCAGCACGTGGTCGATCTGCACCATCGGGCGGCTCGCGGGGAACGTCGCGCCGCGGGCGAGCATGCGGGCGCGCGCCACCCGGCGCACGATCGCCGGCGGCAGGTTGAGGTCGCCCAGGAGCAGCTGCGGGGCCGGCAGCGCCTCGAGCCACCGCAGGGCGCGGCGCAGCTGCCGCACGTTGACGCCCTGCACGAACGAGAGGTGGGCGCTCGCGACGGTCCACGTGCCGTGCGGCGTGCGGATGGTCGCGGCGACCACCGCGCGCGGCTCGTCGCGGATCCAGACGACCGAGCGCTCCGCGGGCACGAGCATCGGCGCCCGGAATCGGGCAGACGGGGGCAGTCGCAGCACGTGCCAGCGCAGCACGGGGTAGCGGGTCACGAGCGCCGTGCCGTACGCGTCGGTCGCGGCGTCCATGTCGGCCTCGGTCGCGGTGCGCCACTCGCGTGCCGGGTCGCCGATGAGCGTCGGCACGAAGAGCGACGCGGCGCCGCCCATCGCCTCGGCGGCGAGCGCCGTGAGGTCGAGCATGCCCGAGCGGGGCTGCCCGCGGTCGACCTCCTGCAGCGCGAGCACATCCGCGTCGAGCGCGGCGATCGCGCGCGACAGCGTCGCCGCATCGACGGTCGGATCGGCCGGCGTGCGGCCGTGCAGGATGTTCCACGTCGCGAGCCGCATGCGCACATCATGGCGAGCGCGGCTCGACTTGGGCCAGGAGCGATGCGCGGGGCGGTCGAGCTCGGGGCCGCACCGCGGCAGCACCCCCGCCTCGGGTGCTGGCCCCGCGCTGGCCGTCGCGGGGACGCGGCAGGATGGGCGGGTGACGATCGCAGGACTCGACGTGGGCGGCACCAAGATCGCGGGCGTCGCGCTCGCCGAGCCCGGCGAGGGCGCGCGCGCGGCGCCCGCCTCGCC
>NZ_JANQCH010000011.1 GCF_024723325.1 Agrococcus sp. HG114 | reverse complement strand
GGCCGGCACCGTCGCGAGCGCCGCCCACCCGGCGAGCGCGTCCCGCGGCGCACCGGCCGGCGGGAGCCCGAGCGCGACGCGCACCTCGAGGCTCGCGGTCTCGACGAGCACGAGCGCGAGGATCGCGTCCAGGCCGACGACCGCGCCGAGCTGCGCGGCGAGGAGCAGCGCGGGGCGCCGCGGGCTCGCAGCCCCCTCCATCTCATCCCTCCGGTCCGCTCGAGTGCCCTTCCAGGGTGCCGAACGCCAGGCATGCGCCATGCCGGATTCACGTGCTCCTGAGCCGATGCTCAGTGCTCCGCGCAAGAGCGTTGCGCGCGGCCGCACGCTTCGCCATGGCACCGCGAACGGGCAGGAAAGGGCGGGCCGAACGCAAGATACGTGCGCAGACGCGCCCATACGCTGGAATCGCGCACCGCTGGTGCGCCAGACGCCCGGATCCGAGCGCGTCACGCCCCGCTATCCGCCCTCCGGGAGGCTCCCATGACGATGACCCAGGCCACCGCCGCCGACCTCCGCCAGCACCCCGCCTGGCTCCGCATCAAGGCTGCCGCGACGGCGCTGCAGCCGCTGCAGGCCAAGAACGGGGCGATCGAGGAGAGCGCCCACCACGACGCCGCCCGCGCCCACGTCGCCGAGCTCGCCGAGGGCATCCGCGACATCGCCCCCGAGTTCCCGCACGACGCCGAGTACCTCGAGCAGGCCGCGCTCGACTTCGAGCGGTGGGCCGCCTCGGGGTTCGGCGAGCCCGACTTCTTCGACGCGCTCGTGCGCTTCCAGCCCCAGGAGCACCGGGTCGACGGGCTGCGGCACCTCGTCGTCTTCCCGATGTACACGCAGAACGGCTCGCCCGACCGCAGGGTCGAGGCCGTGCTCGTCGAAGTCATCTGGCCCGACTTCATCGCCGAGCTCGAGGCGGGCGACTACGCGAACGGGCTCTTCGTGCCGCTGCGCTTCATCGACTTCACCGCCGGCTACGACACCAACTCGGCCGTGCTCTTCCCCGAGACCGTCGCGATGCGCGAGATCCCGCCGTTCACCTGGGGCGCGATCTTCCAGGACCGCGAGGCCGCCCGCTTCCGCCGCGTCGTCGAGGCCGCGTGCGATGTCACGAAGCTCGAGCTGCCCGCCGACGCCGCGGAGATGCTCGCCGACCAGGCGCTCGCCGAGCGCACGTTCGTGATGTGGGACCTCATCCACGACCGCACCCACATGCGCGGCGACCTGCCGTTCGACCCGTTCATGATCAAGCAGCGCATGCCGTTCTTCCTCTACTCGCTCGAGGAGCTGCGCTGCGACCTCACCGCCTTCCGCGAGGCGGTCGCGATCGAGCGCCGCATCGCCGCCGACGAGTTCGCGACGGAGGCGGACCTCGACCTCGCGAAGCACGCGAAGCTCGTGCAGTACGCGGTCATCTTCGACCGCATCTTCCGCTTCGCGATCACCGGCTCGCGCGTGCGCAACTACGACGGCCTCGGAGGCCAGCTGCTCTTCGCGTGGCTGCACCAGCACCGCGTGCTGCACTGGACCGACACGCAGCTCGCGTTCGACTGGGACGAGGTGCCCGACGTCGTCAACAAGCTCGGCGAGGCGATCGAGCTCCTCTACTGGAAGTCGATCGACCGGCCGAAGGTCGCACACTGGCTCGCCGCCTACGAGCTCGTCTCCTCCGTCGTCGAGCCGCACCCCGCATCCGCGTGGAAGGCCGGCGACCTGCCGCTCGACGGCACGCCCCGGCAGCTGACCGACCTCGTGCTCGACGACGAGTTCCCGCTCTCGATGTTCTACGAGGCGTTCGAGAAGAAGATGCGCGACGTCATCGCGTCGACGAAGGGCATCACCGGCGAGACGGTGTAGCGCGCTCGTCGCGCGCCGACGGGTGCGCTCCCGCCGACGGGGTGCTGGTCAGCCAGCACCCCGTCGGCCGTTCTGCACCCGTCGGCACGGCCTGACGAGCGCGACCCGGCGCGCGCGGAATGCCCGGGCGGCCGCGGGGGTTGGCTCGAGGACACGCTTCACGAGGAGGACGGCATGGCGAAGATCACGGTGCTCGGCGCGACGGGGTTCGCGGGCGGATGGATCGCGAAGGAGGCCGCCGCGCGCGGGCACGAGCTGACCCTCGTCTCGCGCTCGACCCCGACCGACGCCCCCGAGGGCGCACGCGTCATCCGCGGCTCCGTGCTCGACGGCGACGTGCTCGCCCAGGCGCTCGACGGCGCCGAGGTCGTCGTCGGCGCGCTCTCGCCGCGCGGCGACATGGAGGGCAGGGTCGCGGATGCGTACGCCGACATCGCGTCGCGGGTCGCGGAGACCGGTGCTCGGTTCCTCATCGTCGGCGGCTTCGGCTCGCTGAAGAACGCCGAGGGCGAGCGCATCGTGAAGACCGACGCGTTCGCGCCCGAGTACAAGCCCGAGGCGCTCGAGCTCTTCTCGGCGTTCGAGCGCGTCTCGGCCATGGACGGCGTCGACTGGACCTACATCTCCCCCGCCGGCACGTTCGGCAGCTTCGTGCCCGACCAGACCCGCCGCGGCGAGTACCGCACGGGCGGTGACGAGGCGTTCTTCGACGCGGACGGCTCGTCGACGATCTCGGGCCCCGACTTCGCGCTCGCGGTGGTCGACGAGATCGAGGCGGGCGCCCACCGCCGCGAGCACATCTCCTTCGCGTACTGAGCAGCGGCCGCAGCACCTGACAAGCGTGCTTGACAGTTAAGCACGCTTGTTAGTACAGTCTCCTTGACACTCACCCGTGCTCGAGCAGAGGAGACCCCGTGACCGACACCCGCGCATCCGCACCCCGCAGCAGCATCGGCCGCTCGCGCTTCGGCGGCGGCGGCGCGACGCTCATCATCGCCTCGCTGCTGCTCGGCCTCGCCGTCTCGAGCGCGATGGGCGGTCTCTACGCGTGGCTCGGCGACACGGGCGACGCATGGCTGCGGTTCTCGATCCTCGCCTTCGTGACGCTGCCCGTCACCGCGTCGCTCGGCTGGGTGCTGCTCGTCGACCGCTCCTCGGTGAAGGATGCGGTCGAGCGGCCCGAGGACTCGGTCGAGTCGCGCTGGTTCGCGAAGGCCGCGGAGGGCACCATGATCGACGCGTTCGTCGTCATCGGCATCGGCGCCGCGGTCTTCTCGTTCGCCGAGATCGAGCTGCCGGTCGGCCTGGTGCTCGTCGCGATCGACGTGCTGCTGCTGCTCGACCTCGGCATCCGCTACCTCGTCGCGAAGCTGCGGAGCGCGTGATGCGCAACGCCCTCCCCGAGCGGCGCGCGGCGCTCGGTTGGTCGCAGCAGCGGCTCGCCGACGAGCTGGGCGTGTCGCGGCAGACCGTCATCTCGATCGAGAAGGGCCGCTTCGACCCGTCGCTGCCCGTCGCGTTCCGGCTCGCGGCGGTCTTCGGCTGCCGCATCGAAGATCTCTTCACGCCCGACGACGCATGAGCGGCGGCGCGTAGCCTGGCCCCGTGCCGACGACCGCCGACGAGCAGGCCCCCGCCGCGCCGAGCCGCGGCGACCGCGCCGGGAGCGTCGTGCTGCTGCTCCTGCCGCTGCTCGCCGCGTACCCCGCGCTCGTGGCGATGGGCGTCGCGTGGTTCATCGCGCAGGGCCGCGACGGCTGGTGGCTCATGCGGAGCTGGTCGGAGCTCCTCGTGTGGCAGCTGCCCCTCGCGCTCTGGATCTGCACGCTCGTCGCGGTCATCGTGCTCGTCGTGCGCCGACGACCGGCCTTCCGGGCCGCGGCGATCGGGGTCGCCGCCATCGGCGCCTCGATGGCCATCGGCCTCGCGCTGCCGCTCCTGCTCCCCGCCTGATCCCGCGGCGGCTCGCCCCTGTCGCGCGCGCCGGTGCGGGGCTACCCTCCCCGCATGGGCCTCGCGCACCGGCTGCCCCCGTCCGAGCAGAAGCGCGAGACGGTGCTCGGCATGCTGCCCGTGCTGACGAGCCCGGTCCTCCTCAACCTGCCGTCGTTCATGCTGCAGGGCGTCGGGCCCGTCACGGCGACGAGCGCGTGCCCGCCGGCAGCGAGCGCGTGCCATCCGCGCTACGCCGAGCGGGTGCTCGCCGTCATCGACGTGCTGCAGGCGCTCGCCCCGCTGCTCGTGCTCGTGACGATCGCCGCGACGCTGGCGCTCACGGCGCTAGCCCGCCGCTCGTTCCCCGTCTCGCTCATCGGCATGGCGCTCGCCGCGACGGCCGCGTTCGCGCACATCGAGCTCGCGATGGTGAACGCCGAGCGGTAGCGCGGCAGACTGTCCGCATGCGCATCCTCCTCGCCGGCGCGACCAGCGCGCTCGGGCACGCCACCGCATCCGCCCTGCTCGCCGCAGGGCACCACGTCATCGCGGTCGGCTCGAACGCCGATCGCCTCGGGCTCGTGGATGCGTCGGAGCGCTTCGAGTGCGACCTGGCCGACTTCGAGGCGGTCACCGCGCTCGCCGCCGAGGTCGGCGAGCTCGACGGGCTCGTGCACCTCGTGGGCGGCTGGCGTGGGGGCGGCGGGCTCGCCGGCCAGTCCGACGTCGACTGGGCGTGGCTCGAGCGGCGCGTGGTCGGCACCCTGCGCAACACGACGCGCGCGTTCGCCGGCGCGATCGGGCGGTCGGATGCGGGGGTCATCGCGATCATCTCGTCGACCGGCGTCGAGCGCCCCACGGCGGGCAACGCGAACTACGTCGCGCTCAAGGCGGCGGCCGAGGCCTGGCTCGCGGCGGTGGGCCACGAGCTGCGGAACACGCCCGCGCGCACCGTCGCGAAGCGGGTGAAGGCGCTCGTCTCGGACGCCGATCGGGCGGCGCAGCCCGACCGCGACTTCGCCGGCCACACCGACGTGCGCGAGCTCGCGGCCGAGCTCGCAGCCGAGTTCGCGCCCTCGCCCAGCTTCGACTGACCTCTCGACGTCGCGGGTGGTCAGCCGCGGCGTACGGGATCGCGCCCTACCACCGGCGGCGCCCCGGGCTCAGGCGTCGGTGCGCGTCAGGCGGAAGACGGGGATGAGACGGTCCGTCTTCCGCTGGTAGTCGGCGTAGGGCGGGTAGGCGGCGACCGCGCGCTCCCACCACGCGTCGCGCTCGGGACCCGGCTCGAGCTCGGTCGCGAGGTAGTCGTGGCGCTCGGGCCCGTCCTGCAGCTCGACGTGCGGCTCGCGCTTGAGGTTCCAGTACCAGACCGGGTGCTTCGGGGCGCCGCCCATCGACGCGATCACCGCGTACTCGCCCTCGTGCTCGACGCGCATGAGCGCGGTCTTGCGCAGCTTGCCGCTCTTCGCGCCGACGCTCGTCAGCACGATGATCGGCATGCCCCGCAGCGTGTTCGCCTCGGCGCCGCCCGACGCCTCGAACCGCTCGGCCTGCTCGCGCGCCCAGTCGGACGTGCTCGGCGCGTACTCCCCCTGCAGCGGCATGGTGCTCCTTCGCTTCGTGTGACGGACGACAACAGGGCCGCGCCGCCTGCCATTCCCGGAGGATGGCGGATGCGGCGCGGCCCTGGGCGCGCGGGGTCAGGCCGAGTGCACGAGCTCCTTGTCCTTCACGCGGAGGCGCTCGCCGAAGAACCCGCCGGCGGCGGTGATGAGCGAGACCACCGCGAGGATGACCACGGCCGGCCACGAGACGGCCTCCTCGTTCAGGCTGATGAGCCAGGTGGCGACGAAGGGCAGGAAGCCCGAGAGCGCGCCGGCGATGTTGTAGCCGAGCGAGACGCCGCTGTAGCGCAGCTCCGGCGGGAACAGCTCGGTGAGCAGCGCGCCGGTGACGGCGTAGGTCACGGTGAGCAGGGCGATGCCGGCGGTGACCGCGAACGTGATGGCGAGCGGCGAGCCGGTGTCGATGAGCCAGAACAGCGGCGCAGCGGCGGCGGCGGTCGCGACGCCGCCCCAGAAGGTGACGCGGCCGGGACCCACGCGCTCGGCGAGCCGACCGCAGAGCAGGATGACGATGATCTGGGCGACGGCGGCGATGAGCGTCGCGTTCACCACGACCTGGCGGTCGACGCCGAGCGTGTTCGCGGCGTAGCTCACGACGAACGTGTTCATCACGTAGAACCCGCCGACGCCCAGGAAGGCGGCGGCCACCGCGATGATCAGCCGGCCCCATGCCTTGGTGAACACCTGGAGCGCCGGCACCTTGGCGCGCTGGTCGAGGCGCACGAGGTCCTCGAAGATCGGCGACTCCTCGACCTTCAGCCGGATCCAGAGCGCGATGCCGAGCAGCGGGAAGGCGGCGAGGAACGGCAGGCGCCAGGCCCACGCGTCGAACTCCGACGGCGGGAACAGCAGCACGAGGGCGATCGCGCCGGACGACATGAGCGTGCCGACCGGCGAGCCGACCTGCACGAGCGCCGCGTACCGGGCGCGCTGCTTGACCGGCGCGTGCTCGATCGCGATCGTCGTTGCACCGCCCCACTCGCCGCCGACCGCGAGGCCCTGCAGCAGGCGCAGCGCGACGAGCAGCACCGGCGCCATGAGGCCGATGTCGGCGTAGGTCGGGAGGAGGCCGATGACCCCGGTCGCGACACCGATGAGCACGATCGTGAGGATGAGCGTGGGCCGCCGGCCGACGCGGTCGCCGAGCACGCCGAAGAAGAAGGCGCCGATCGGGCGCGCGGCGAAGCCGACGCCGAACGTCGCGAGCGACGCGAGCACTGCGGCGGTCGGGTCGAGCTCGGTGAAGAACAGCCGGTTGAAGACCAGCGCGGCGGCCGTGCCGAAGAGGAAGTAGTCGTACCACTCGAGCGCCGTGCCGACGAAGGCGGCGCTCGCGATGCGGCGCACGTCCTTGGGGCTCACCACGATCTCGCCGTCCGGGGGCGAGGTCGCCGCGTTCGCTGCCTGGTTCATGGGAGCTCTCCTCTTCGAGACCGGCGGCCGGAGCCGAGCCGTGAGACGGTGCGGGACGGCATCGGGCGGGCCGGGCCCCCGACGCCGGGCGCCGTCGAGGGATCGGCGGCGTCCTGCCATCGTGGCGGAGCCGTTTGCACATGCTCAATGGCACCGCGACGCAGATTTCGCCCGTCGGTTTGTGCGGATGCCCAGCCAGACCCCGGCGGACGGCCTCAGCCGGCGGGCGGACCGGCCGCGAGCAGCACGATCGCGAGCGCCGCTTCGACGGGCAGCTGCACGTCGAGGCCGGTGCGCTCGCGGAACGTCGCGAGGCGGTTGAGCACGGTGTTCCGATGGCAGAAGACGCGCTTCGACGCCGCGTGCACCGATCCGGTCTCGAGGTACGCCCGCACGGTCGCGACGACCGCCTCCCGCTGGTAGTCGGTGAGCTCCCCGAGCGGCGCGAGCGCGTGCTCCCGGTATCCCGGCACGAGCTCGGCCAGCCGGCCGGCCGCGAGCGACGGCCACAGCTCCTCGACCCCGACGAGCCGGTCGGGCGTGGGCGTCGACCCGAGGAGCGCGAGCGCTGCGCGCGCGCCGCGGGCGACGGCGAGGAGCCCCTCGAGCCGCTCGAGGTGCACACCGGGCAGCTGCGCGAGCTGCTCCGGGAGCCGCTCGTGCGGTGCGCGCACCCAGAAGAGGCAGTAGGCGTCGCCGTGGCTGTGCCCGAACACGGCGCCCGCGGCGAGCGCCGCCGCGGCGGCCTCCTGCGCGCGCTCGAGCCGGTCGATCGGCACGGCGATGAGGTCGAACTCCGCATCGGCTGCGACACCGAGGCCCTGGGCGATCGCGTCGATCGACGTCGCCCGCGGCAGGTCGCCGCTCAGCAGCCGCGACACGTGGCGCTCGGTCGCGAGCCGGGCGTCGCGCTGCATCGCCGCCGTCTCGCGCAGGAACGACTGCTGCACCTCGTCGACGTACTGCTCCACCACCGTGAGCACCCACTCGACCCGGTCGACGAGCACCGCGCGCTGCTCCTCGCCGGCGAGCCGCTGCAGCCAGCGCCACAGGACGCGGAAGTCGAGCCGCACCGCCTCGAGCAGCCGGTCGAGCGGTACGCCCTGCCGCGCGCGCCGCACGCCGAGCGTGGCCGCGAGCACCGCCTCGTCGGCGGTGGGCGTGCGCCCCGCGAGGCGCGCGACGAGCATCCTGAGCGTCGCATCCGCCGTGTCGCGCAGGTCCCGCTCCGGCACGGCCTCGCGGTCGTAGAGCACCCGCTCGTCGAACGCGCGCACGAAGTCCTCGACGATGCCGGGCATCTCCGCCTCGAGCCCGGCGACGAGCGCCTGCCACTCGGGCGACGACGGCCGCTCCCCGCCCTCGTGCGCCGGCGCATCCATCACCATGCGGCCTGACTTCCCCCTCACCCCTGTGCGCGTGCACAGCCCAGCGGCCCGATCCCGTGCCGTGCCTCCATTGTCGCTGTAACGATGCCCAGGTTGGATGGGCTGGACGGCAGCAGCGGGAGGCAGCGTGCGCATCGACGCGATCATCGACAACGCCCGGGTGCTCACCGGCGACCCGCGGAGGCCGCTGGCGAGCAGGATCGGCATCTGGCAGGGCCGCGTGGTCGGCCTCGACGAGGAGCTCGACGGCGCGCGGCCGGATCGCCGCTTCGACGCCGAGGGCGGCGTGCTGCTGCCCGGCTTCAACGACGCGCACGCGCACAGCGTGTGGTTCGGGCAGACGCTCGCCGAGCTCGACCTGTCGGCCGCGCGCACGCCCGCCGACGTCGACCGGCTCATCGCCGAGCGCGCCGGGAATCTCGAGGGCGACGCGTGGGTCGTCGCCGCCGGCTTCAACCCGCTCGGCATGTCGGGCCCCCTCGACCGCGACGCCCTCGACCGCGCCGCGGGCGGGCGCCCCGTGTGGATCAAGCACACGTCGGGGCACGCCGCGACCCTCAATGGCGTCGGCCTCGCCCGCATCGGCGTCGGCGACGAGCCGCGCCCCGACCCCGACGGCGGGGTCATCGTGCGCGACGACCGCGGGCGCCCGACGGGCCTCCTCGAGGAGAACGCGATGCGCCTCGTGCAGGACGTGCTGCTGCCCGACCCGCTCACCGCGATCGAGGATGCGCTGGGCCGCGCGACCGCGCAGTACGCGCGGGAGGGCATCACCTCGGTGACCGACGCCGGCATCGCGGGCGGCTGGATCGGGCACAGCCCGCGGGAGTTCGCGGCCTACCAGCGCGCGCGGGACCGTGGGCTGCTGCGCACCCGCATGCAGGCCATGGTCACCCTCGACGCGCTCGCCGACCTCGACGGGCACGTCGACGACCCGCGCGCGATCGGGCTCACCGCCGGGATCCGCAGCGGCATCGGCGACGACCGGCTGCAGGTGGGCCCCGTCAAGGTGTTCACGGACGGGTCGCTGCTCGGCTCGACCGCGGCGATGAGCGAGGACTACGCACACGACCACGGCAACCACGGCTACCTGCAGGGCGATCCAAAGGAGATGCGGGCCCGCGTGCTCGCGGCGGCCGCGGGCGACTGGGCGCTCGCGCTCCACGCGATCGGCGACGCGGCGGTCGACTTCGCGCTCGACCTCATCGACGAGGCGCAGCGGCTCTACGGCCGCGGACCGCTGCCGAGCCGCATCGAGCACGGCGGCGTCGTGCGCCCCGACCAGCTCGACCGCATGGCGCGGCTCGGCGTCGCGCTCGTGCCGCAGCCCCGCTTCATCGCGGAGTTCGGCGACGGCATGGCGGCGAAGCTCGGCGCCGAGCGCACGCACCGCTCCTACCCCGCAGCGAGCGTCCTGCGGGCCGGCGCTGTGCTCGCGGGCAGCTCCGACCGCCCCGTGGCGCCTGGCGAGCCGCTGCGCATCGTGCAGTCGTTCGTCGAGCGGCGCACCGAGAGCGGCGCGCCCTACGGACCGGATGAGCGGCTGACGGTCGAGCAGGCACTGCGCGCGTGCACCGCCGGCGCCGCGCAGGCGACGGGCTGGGGCGGCCGCAAGGGCGTGCTCGCGCGCGGCATGCTCGCCGACATCGTCGCGCTCGGCGACGACCCCCGCGCCGTCCCCACCGACCGGATCGGCCAGATCGACGTCGTCGCGACGCTCGTCGGCGGCGAAGCCGTCCACGGCGCGCTCGCGGAGCGCTGACCCGACGATGAGCGACCACGACCGCCGCGCCCCCGCGGCAGAGAACCAAGGAGCGACCATGCGCACCGAGACCGACGAGCCCGGCTTCCTCGACGACTTCGCCACCATGTCGAGCTTCGGGGCGACGCCCGGCGGCGGCGTCGAGCGGCAGGCCGGCACGCCGGCCGACCACGAGACGCGCGCGTGGTTCCGCGCCTGGCTCGAGCGCGCCGGCTTCGCCGTGCGGCACGACGCGATCTCGAACCAGTTCGGCCTGCTCGAGCTCGTGCCGGGCGCGCCGTACGTGCTCGTCGGCTCCCACCTCGACTCCCAGCCCCTCGCCGGCCGCTTCGACGGCGCCTACGGCGTGCTCGCCGCCGCGCACGCCGCTCGCGAGGTCGCGCGCCGCGTGCGCGAGGGAGCGCTGCAGCCGGCGTGCAACCTCGCGGTCGTCAACTGGTTCAACGAGGAGGGCAGCCGGTTCGCGCCGAGCATGATGGGCAGCTCGGTGCTCACCGGCAAGCTCGCGCTCGAGACCGCGCTCGCGACCGCCGACCGCGCCGGCACCACGGTCGCCGAGGCGATCGGCGAGCCGGGCGACGCCCTCGACCTCACCCCGCCGCCCGTCGCCGCGTATGCGGAGATCCACATCGAGCAGGGCCGGGGGCTCGAGGAGTCGGGCACGACCATCGGGCTCGTCGACCGCACGTGGGCCGCGAGCAAGTACCGCATCGCCGTGCACGGTGAGCAGAGCCACACGGGCTCGACGATCATGGCCGACCGGAAGGATGCGCTCTACGGCGCCGCGCTCGTGATCGTCGCCGCGCGCGAGCTCACCGAGGAGCTGCCCGAGGGGATGCTGCACTCGTCGGTCTCCGAGCTCGAGCTCGCGCCGAACTCCCCTGTCACGGTCGCGCGGCTCGTCGAGATCAACCTCGACCTCCGCTCGCCCGACGAGGCGGTGCTCGCTCGCGCGAACGAGCTGCTCGAGGAGCGCCTCGCAGCGATCGAGGAGCGCGCGCGCGTGCGCATCGACCGCCGCCTGACGCACGAGTGGGGCCTGCTCGCCTACCAGCCGGAGGGCGTCGAACTCGCCCGCTCGGCGGCGGCCGGTCTCGGTCTCTCGCACCGGCCCACGATGACGGTCGCGGGGCACGACTCCACGAACATGAAGGATGTCGCGCCGACGGTCATGCTGTTCGTCCCGAGCATCGAGGGCATCTCCCACAACGAGGGCGAGCGCACGAGCGACGACGACAGCCTCGCGGGCGTCGCGCTGCTCACCGAGGTGCTCTCGCGGCTCGTCGCGGGCGAGCTGGGCAGCGAGGCCGCCTTCACACCCGGCGCCTGACGCGTCGAGCGGCGGGCCCTCGCCGCACCTCCTGCGCTGATCTCAACCGGCCTATTGGTCGGCGGAGGAGATTATCGCCGTGCCGAACCAATAGGCCGGTTGAGATCGCAGGCGCGGGGCCTACAGCCGCCCGACCCGCGTGACCCGCACGACCGCGCGGCCCTCCTCGGCCGACGCCGCGAGGTCGATCGTCGCCCAGATGCGCCAGTCGTGGTCGCCCGCCGGGTCGGCGAGGATCTGCTGCGCCTGCCACTCGTGCGGCCCCTCCTCGAGCTCGAGCATGCGGGGGCTCCGGGCATCCGCCCCCGTGCCGATCGACGGGTGCTCGTCGTAGTACGCGTCGAGCGCGTCGCCCCACGCATCCGCGTCGAAGCCGGCCCACGCATCCAGCTCTCCCAGCTCCTCGTGCTTGTCGAGCGCCGCGAGCTGCACGCGCCGGAAGAGCTCGTTGCGCACGAGCACCCGGAACGCGCGCGGGTTCGCGACGACGGACGGCGGCGGCGGGGGCGCGATCGGCGCCTCGCCCGGCTCGGTCGGGTGCAGGAGCTGCTCCCACTCGTCGAGCAGGCTCGAGTCGACCTGCCGCACGACGGAGCCCAGCCACTCGATGAGGTCGAGCAGCTCGTCGCCCTTCGCCTCGGCGGGCACCGTCTGGCGGATCGCCCGGTACGCGTCCGAGAGGTAGCGCAGCACGAGCCCCTCCGAGCGCGAGAGCCCGTAGTGCTGCACGTAGTCGGCGAACGTCATCGCCCGCTCCCACATGTCGCGCACGACCGACTTCGGCGACAGCTCGAAGTCGCGCACCCACGGCTGCGACGAGGCGAAGACCGCGAGCGCCTCGGTCAGCAGCTCCTCGAGCGGCTTGGGGTGCGTGACGTCCTCGAGCAGCTCCATGCGCTGCTCGTAGTCGATGCCCTCCGCCTTCATCGCCGCGACCGCCTCGCCGCGCGCGAGGAACTGCTGCTGCGACAGGATCGGCCGCGGGTCGTCGAGCGTCGCCTCGATCACCGAGATCACGTCGAGCGGATGCGTCGGGTCTTCGGGATCGAGCATGTCGATGACGGCGAGCGCGAACGGCGAGAGCGGCTGGTTGAGCGCGAAGTTCGGCTGCAGGTCGACGGTGAGGCGGATGCGCGGAGGCGCGCCCGGATCGTCGGGGTCGGGATGCTGCTCCACGACGCCGGCGGTGCGGAGCGTCCGGTAGATCGCGAGTGCGCGCCGCTCGAGCTCGAGCTGCCGGGCGCGCGGCTCGTGCGAGGACTCGATGAGCTCGCGCACCTCGGCGAACGCGTCGCCGCCGCGGCCGATGATGTTGAGGAGCATCGAGTGGCTCACCTGCAGCTGCGACTGCAGCGGCTCGGGCTCGGCGTCGATGAGCTTCTCGAACGACGGCTTCCCCCACGAGACGAAGCCGTCGGGCGCCTTCTTGCGCACGAGCTTGCGGCGCTGCTTCGGGTCGTCGCCGGCCTTCGCGAGCATCTTCGCGTTCTCGGCCTCGTGCTCCGGCGCCTGGGCGACGACCGTGCCGGCGGTGTCGAAGCCCGCCCGGCCCGCCCGCCCCGCGACCTGGTGGAACTCGCGCGCCGTGAGATGGCGCATCCGCTGCCCGTCGAACTTCGTGAGCCCCGTGAGCAGCACGGTGCGGATGGGCACGTTGATGCCGACGCCGAGCGTGTCGGTGCCGCAGATGACGCGCAGCAGCCCCTGCTGCGCGAGCTGCTCGACGAGGCGGCGGTACTTCGGCAGCAGGCCCGCGTGGTGCACGCCGATGCCCTGCCGCACGAGCCGCGAAAGGGTCTGGCCGCAGCGGGTCGTGAAGCGGAAGTCGCCGATCGCGGCGGCGATCTCGTCGCGCTGCTCGCGGGTGGTGATCTTCGCGGACGTGAGCGCCTGCGCCCGCTCGAGGGCGGCGGCCTGCGAGAAGTGCACGATGTAGACGGGGGCGCGCTGGGTCGCGAGCAGCTCCTCGATCGTCTCGTGCACGGGCGTCATCGCGTACTCGAACGTCAGCGGCACGGGGCGCTCGACGCCCGTGACCTGCGCGGTCTCGCGGCCGGTGCGGCGGCTGAGGTCGTCGGCGATGCGCGTGACGTCGCCGAGCGTCGCCGACATGAGCAGGAACTGCGCCCGCGGGAGCGTGAGCAGCGGCACCTGCCACGCCCAGCCGCGCTGCGGGTCGGCGTAGAAGTGGAACTCGTCCATCACGACCTGGCCGACATCGGTCGCGTCGCCGTTGCGGAGGGCGAGGTTCGCGAGGATCTCGGCGGTGCAGCAGATGATCGGCGCGTCGGCGTTGACGGATGAGTCGCCCGTCACCATGCCGACGTGCTCGGCTCCGAAGATGTCGACGAGGGCGAAGAACTTCTCGCTCACGAGCGCCTTGATCGGCGCGGTGTAGAAGGAGCGCTGCCCCTGGGCGAGCGCGGCGAAGTGCGCGCCGATCGCGACGAGCGACTTGCCGGTGCCCGTGGGCGTCGAGAGGATCACGTTCGAGCCGCTCACGATCTCGATGAGCGCCTCCTCCTGCGCCGGGTAGAGCGGCAGCCCGCGCTCGGCAGACCAGGCGGCGAACGCCTCGAAGGCGGCGTCGGGATCCCAGGGCGAGGGGGCGTGGTCGAGGAGGGGCATCGACTCGATCCTCCCGCACATCGCTCAGCGCCGCCCGGCCGGCGGCGAGTGCCGACCGGAGGATCTCCGCTCCTGCGCCCTGATGCGCGGACTATCCCGCTGTGTGCGCCGACAGCCCGAGATCCTCCGGGCCCGCGACCGCGAGCGGTGCGAGCAGCCCTGCGCTCGGTAGACTGGCCTGTGCTCCCCCACGATTCGGCTCCCTCCGGCGCGCCCGCAGACGCCCCCGAGACGCTCTCCGCCGACGACGTCGCGACGACGCTCCGCGTGCTCGAGACGCTCCACCGCATGGACCGCGACGACCCCCACTACGTCGCCGTGCGCCAGGCGACAGCGAACATGTTCAAGGAGGTCAAGCTCGCGAGCCGCAAGGCGAAGCACGCGCGCATCCAGGCCGCCGACCGCGCCGTCGTCGCGAGGACCGCCACAGGCGCGCCCGACCGCATCGACGACGAGACGCGCGGGATCCCGCTCGAGACGCGCAGCGCATCCCCCACCGCCGGCACCCTCATCCGCTCGCGCGGCTGCTACATCTGCAAGCAGCAGTACACGGTGGTCGACGCGTTCTACCACCAGCTCTGCCCCGTCTGCGCGGCGATGAGCCACGCGAAGCGCGACGCGCGCACCGACCTCACCGGGCGCCGGGCACTGCTCACGGGCGGCCGCGCCAAGATCGGCATGCACATCGCGCTGCGGCTGCTGCGCGACGGCGCGCACACGACGATCACGACGCGGTTCCCGAGGGATGCGGTGCGGAGGTTCTCCGCGATGCCCGACTCGGGCGAGTGGCTGGGCCGGCTCAAGGTCGTCGGCATCGACCTGCGCGACCCCGCGCAGGTCATCGGGCTCGCCGACGAGGTCGCGGCGGCCGGGCCCCTCGACATCCTCATCAACAACGCCGCGCAGACCGTGCGCCGCTCCCCCGGCGCCTACGCGCCGCTCGTCGAGGCGGAGCGCGCGCCGCTACCGGAGCTCGCCCCGAACGGCGGGCCCATGCCCGAGCTCGTGACGTTCGGGCACACGAACGACGCGCATCCGCTCGCCCTCGCCGCCTCGGTCGCGAGCCACCCGATCCTCGCGAGCGCCGCCGCGACCGCCGACGAGCTGACCCGGCAGGCGCTCACCGCCGGCTCGAGCTCGCTCGAGCGGCTCGCGGCCGGCACCGCGATCGACGCGGGCGGGCTGCTGCCCGACGAGCTGCACGTCAACTCGTGGACGCAGCACGTCGACCAGGTCGAGCCGCTCGAGATGCTCGAGGTGCAGCTCGCCAACATGACGGCGCCGTTCCTGCTCGTCTCGCGGCTGCGCGCATCCCTTGCCGGCTCGCCCGCGCGGCGCACGTACATCGTGAACGTCTCGGCGATGGAGGGCGTCTTCGGCCGCGGCTACAAGGGGCCTGGCCACCCGCACACGAACATGGCGAAGGCCGCGCTCAACATGCTCACGCGCACGAGCGCGCGCGAGATGTTCGAGAGCGACCGCATCCTCATGACCGCGGTCGACACCGGCTGGATCACCGACGAGCGCCCCCACTTCACGAAGGTGCGGCTCGCCGAGGAGGGCTTCCACGCGCCCCTCGACCTCGTCGACGGCGCCGCGCGCGTGTACGACCCGATCGTGCGCGGCGAGGCGGGCGAGGACCTCTTCGGGGTGTTCCTCAAGGACTACGCGCCGGGCTCGTGGTGAGGCAGGTCGAGGTGACGCGACTCGTCGTGACGCGGCTCGCGGTGACGCGACACGTCGTGACGCGGCTCACGGTGACGCCGCTCACGGTGACGCGACACGCGGTAACGCAGCTCGCGGTGACGCGACTCGTCGTGCCGCAACCCGTGGTGGCGCGCCGATGACGCCCGCCGAGCTGCGCGCGCTGCCCCTCGGCACGCGCGTCGTCGTGCGCTACCGGCTGCACGGCGGCACGCATGGGGCGACCGATGCGCTCGGCCAGCTCGTGCGCGCCGGCCCGACCGAGTGCACGGTCGCGACCCGTCGCGGCCAGGTCGTGGTCGCCTTCGCCGACATCGTCGCCGCGAAGACGGTGCCGCCGCCGCCCGAGCGGCGCCCGCGCCCGCACGCGTGACGCTCAACCGGTTCAGTGGTCAGACGACGCGATTATCGCGTCGGCGGACCACCTGACCGGTTGAGATCGGTCGCGGCGGCGCTTCGGAGGCACACCGGCCCTCAGGTTCGCCGGGCTACCGTGAGCGGAACGAAGCGTCGAGCGAGGAGGACAGCCATGGCCGAGAACCACGATCCCGAGGCCGTGCCCGCGACGCGCAGCGTGCCGGCCGCGCGCGAGGCGGCGACCGATCGCGGCGCGGCGACCGATCGCGGCGCGGCAGTCGACCGCGTCGTGCCCGCTCACCGCACGGACGCCGACCGGCGCGACGACGCCGCCGACACCGTCCGCACGACCGGGGACGCCGCGGCGGGCCGCGCCGACGCATCCGTCGAGCCCACCCGAATCCGCCTCGACCCCACGCTCGATGAGCACCCGCGGCGCGGCGTCTCGGGCGGCACGTGGATCGCGCTCATCCTCGGCGCGATCATCCTCGTGCTGCTGCTCATCTTCATCCTGCAGAACATCGAGCCTGCCGACTTCGCGTTCTTCGGAGTCGAGTTCAGCCTGCCGCTCGGCGTCGCGATGCTCTTCGCCGCGATCGCCGGCGTGCTCATCACCGCGCTGCTCGGCTCGGTGCGCCTGTTCAAGCTCGGGCGCCGCGTGCGCCGCCTCGAGAAGGAGCGGCAGGCGATCCGCCAGGCCCTCCGCTGAGCTCTCGACCTCGACGGTGGCGAGGCGCGACGCATCCGCCGACGCCGGGGCACCCGCGACCTCGAGGAGGAGCGCTCAGCTGTCGCGGCCGGGCGGGGCTTCGAGCACCGTCGGCGCGTACTCGAGCAGCTGCAGGCCGCCCTCGAACGTGCGGCTCGCGGTGAGCTCGAGCCGCACGTCCGGGTACTCGTCGAAGATGCGGTCGCGGCCGGTCGCGCCGGTGATGACCGGGAAGATCACCACCCGGTACCGGTCGACGAGGCCGGCGCGCAGCAGCGAGCGGCACAGCGCGATGCTCCCGAGCGTGCGGAGCGGCCGCTCCGACCGCTCCTTGAGCTCCGCCACCGCATCCGCTGCATCGCCGGTGACGAGCGTCGTGTTGGGCCACTCGAGCGGCACCGAGAGCGTCGACGAGAAGACGAGCTTCGGCACATGGAGCAGCGCCTCCGTGCCCGGCTCGCCGGCCTGCAGCAGCCCCCACATGAGCCGGTAGGTGTTCGCGCCCATGAGGATCGGGTCGTCGCGCTCGGGCGATTCCTCGAGCCACCGCAGGTACTCGGGGCTCTCCATGCCCCACCACCCGGGCCAGCCCTCGGCGGCGCCATAGCCGTCGAGCGAGATGATGAAGTCGACCGTGAGCGTCTGCATCGCGCCTCCCTTCGCCGCGGGCGGGCGGCGGCGCCGCTCGGGCCCGGTGCCTGCGACGCTAGGCGCGCCGCGTACCCCCGACAAGCCCCCACCCTCGGCTTTCAACCGGGCAGGTGGTCGGCGGACGCGATTATCGCGTCGGCGGACCACCTGACCGGTTGAGATGGCGCCGGGACGGCGGCGGCTAGGCTCGGAACCCCGTCTGCCAGGAGGTCCCGCCGTGCCCGCTGCCCCGATCGCCCACGCCGAGGACCTCGCCGACTTCGTCGACGCATCGCCCTCGAGCTACCACGCGGCGGCCGAGGTCGCCCGGCGGCTCGAGACAGCCGGCTTCGCCCGGCTCGACGAGGCGGATGCGTGGCCCGAGACCCCGGGCAAGCACCTGGTGGTGCGCGACGGCGCGGTCATCGCGTGGGTCGTGCCCGCATCGGCGGCGGCGACGACGCCGGTGCGCGTGTTCGGCGCGCACAGCGACTCGCCCGGCTTCAAGCTCAAGCCGCAGCCGACGACGGGGCGGCTCGGCTGGCTGCAGGCGGGGGTGGAGGTCTACGGCGGACCGCTGCTGAACTCGTGGCTCGACCGCGAGCTGCGCCTCGCCGGCCGGCTCGTGCTCGACGACGGCACCGCGGTGCTCGCCGACTCCGGACCGCTCCTGCGGCTGCCGCAGCTCGCGATCCACCTCGACCGCGAGGCGAACGACGGGCTCGCGCTGCACCGGCAGGCGCACACGCAACCGGTGTGGGGCCTGGGCGCGCCCGAGTCGGCCGACCTGCTCGCCGAGCTCGCCGCATCCGCGACGGTCGACGGCGCACCCGTCGACGCCGGCCGCATCCGCGGCTTCGACCTCGTGACCGCCGATGCCACGCGCGGCGCGGTCTTCGGCCGCGACGACGCGCTCTTCGCCGCCGGGCGGCTCGACGACCTCGCGAGCGTGCACGCAGGCGTCGTCGCGCTCTCCAGGGTCGCCGACGGGTTCGACGGCGACCACATCCCCGTGCTCGCCGTCTTCGACCACGAGGAGATCGGCTCCGCGACCCGCTCGGGCGCCGCGGGCCCGTTCCTCGAGGACGTGCTCGAGCGCATCGGGCTCGCGCTCGGCGCCGACCGGGGCGAGCGGATGCGCGCGCTCGCGTCGTCCTGGTGCGTCTCGAGCGACGTCGGGCACTCGGTGCACCCCAACTACGCCGACAAGCACGACCCGGTCGTGCAGCCGGTGCTCGGCTCCGGACCGATCCTCAAGGTCAACGCCAACCAGCGCTACGCGACCGACGGCGCCGGATCGGCAGCGTGGCACGGCTGGTGCGGTGCGGCCGGCGTGCACAGCCAGGAGTTCGTCTCGAACAACGCGGTGCCGTGCGGCTCGACGATCGGGCCGATCACGGCGACGCGGCTCGGCATCCGCACGGTCGACGTCGGCATCCCGATCCTCTCGATGCACTCGGCGCGCGAGCTCGCCGGTGTGAGCGACCTCTTCGACCTCGCGCGGGTCGCCGAGGCCTTCTTCGCGGGCGCGAGCGCCTAGGCGTAGCCGCGGCCCGAGTCGGCCGACGCTTGCGGCTCTGCGCCGTCTCGGCGACGATCCCCAGGCTCCGTCCGAGGAGCCGGGCTAGGGTCGCCGTAGTCCGACGCGCTGAGCCGGGACGCGCCGAGCAGGCGAGCGAAGCGAGCTGCTGCGCCGCGATCCTGCGCCAGGTGGCGCGGCACGGGCTCGCCACGGACGGGGAGGAAGCCATCATGGATGTCGCGGAGTCGGCCGCCGCAGCGGGCACACGGAGCACGAGCAGCGACGACGATCGCTTCCAGGCGCCGCCGTTCACTGCGCGCGGGCCGGTGAGCGAGCAGCTGCTCGCGGCCCTGCGCCGGCCCACGGCCGACGCCGACGAGACGCTCGCCGGGTTCTCGGCGACGGTCGCCGACGCGCTCGCCCGCACCGCCGACGTCGCGCGCGACGACGACCTGCAGCTCTCCCTGCTGATCCTGCACGGGCTCCACTACGGCGGCGTGGTCGATGCCGACGAGGAGTGGGAGTGGCACCCGGAGACCGTCGCGGCCCGCGTCGCCATCGAGCGCGCGTTCGAGCGGCAGCTGCGCGACCAGGTCCCGGGCGTCGCAGCCCCGCCCGCCGAGGCCGAGGCCGTCGCATCCGCCCTCTTCGAGCTCACGAAGCCGACGCCCGGCCCGAGCGTCGCGCGCTTCATCGCGAAGCAGGCCACCGACGAGCAGGCGCGCGAGTACGTCGTGCTGCGCTCCGTCTACACGCTCAAGGAGGCCGACGCCCAGACGTGGAGCATCCCGCGGCTCTCGGGGCGCGCGAAGGCCGCGCTCGTCGAGATCCAGGCCGACGAGTACGGGGGCGGGCGCCCTGAGCGGATGCACTCGGCGCTCTTCGCCCGGACGATGCGCGAGCTCGGGCTCGACGACGCGTACGGCGCGTACCTCGACGCGGTGCCCGCCCTCACGATCGCCTCGTTCAACCTCATGGGCATGTTCGGGCTGAACCGGCGCCTGCGCGGCGCGAGCGCCGGCCACTACGCGTCGTACGAGATGACCTCGTCGCTCCCCAACCGCATGCTCGGCGACGGATTCCGGCGGCTGGGCTACGGCACGGAGGTCACCGACTACTTCGACGAGCACGTCGAGGCGGATGCGGTGCACGAGCAGATCGCGGGCCGGGATCTCGCGGGCGGGCTGGCCGAGCAGGAGCCGGCGCTCGTGTCCGACATCATGTTCGGCGCCACCGCCGCCATGCTGGTCGACGGGTGGGCGGCGGAGCGCACCCTGGAGGAGTGGACGGCCGGCCGCTCCGCGCTGCGCCGAGAGCGCGGCATCGACCTCGGCACCCGGCGCGACGAGGTGGCGTGATGCACGCCGCGCAGATCGTCGCGTGCACCGACGGGCCGCTGCTCGTCCGCGGTGACTTCGAGCTGGTCTCCTCGAGCGGCGAAGCCGTCGAGCGCACGCGCGGCACCGTGGCGCTGTGCCGGTGCGGGGCCTCCGCCATCAAGCCGTTCTGCGACGGCACCCACAAGCTCGTCGGCTTCCGCACGGAGCCGGCGCCGCCGGATCCCGAGGGCGACGCGGCGTAGCGCTCCGGCAGGCAGCGGTCAGCGGCAGCGCTCGGACGCTGCGATCCGGGCGCGCTCGCAGCCCAGGAACGGCGTCACGCGAGCGAGAGGAAGAGCTTCTCGAGCTCGTCGACGCGGCCGTCGCCGTCCGCGGGCTCGTCGGCGAGGCACTCCTTGAGCGCGCCCGCGACGACGAGGAAGCCGGCGCGGTCGACGGCCTTCGAGACGGCTGAGAGCTGCTGCACGATGTCGCGGCAGTGCGCCTCGTCCTCGACGGCGGCGATGACCGCGGCGAGCTGGCCGTGCGCTCGGCGCAGCCGGTTCACGATCTTGCGCTTCGCCTCCGGGTCGTGAGCGACGGGGATGTCGGTGGTGCTCATCGGTCCTCCTGGGTTGACATCCACGATACCCCCCTGGGTATAGTTTCAATACCCCCAGGGGTATACCGGACCAATCGACGACTGGAGGCGCCATGTGCCGATCGACCACCTGCCGAGTGTGCGGCAAGACCACCTGGGCCGGCTGCGGCCAGCACGTGCAGGAGGTGCGCCGCACCGTGCCCGCATCCCAGTGGTGCAACGGCACGCACTCGCAGAGCGAGATCGACCAGGCGCAGAGCGCCCGCCCCGGATTCCTCGCCCGCCTGTTCGGGCGCTGATCCACGACCACGGAAGAAGGGCACGACATGTGCGCACGCACCACTTGCGACCGCTGCGGCAAGCCGACTTGGGCCGGCTGCGGCCAGCACGTCGAGGAGGCCCTCGCGGGCGTCCCGGCCGCTGACCGCTGCCGCTGCGCCTGACCCGAGCGACGGAGAAGACGACCATGCTGCTCGAGCGCATCTACGACGAGGACCTCGCCCAGGCGAGCTACATCATCGGCTGCCAGGCCACCGGCGACGCGATCGTCGTCGACCCCCGCCGCGACGTCGACGCGTACCTCGACTTCGCGGCCAAGCACGGGCTGCGCATCGCGCACGTCACCGAGACGCACATCCACGCCGACTACCTGTCGGGCACGCGCGAGCTCGCTGCCCGCACCGGCGCGCGCATGCACGTCTCCGACGAGGGCGGCCCCGACTGGACGTACGGCGAGGGCTTCGCCGACGCCGCACTGCTGCACGACGGCGACGAAATCGGCGTCGGCAACGTCACCCTGCGCGCCGTCCACACCCCCGGGCACACCCCCGAGCACCTGTCGTTCCTCGTGACCGACGGCGCGCAGGCGGCCGAGCCCGGCTTCATGCTCACCGGCGACTTCGTCTTCGTGGGCGACGTCGGCCGGCCCGACCTGCTCGACGAGGCGGCGGGCGGCGTCGACACCCGCTTCGAGGGGGCTCGGCAGCTCTTCGCGAGCCTCCGCGACCGCTTCCTCGCCCTGCCTGACTACGTGCAGGTGCTGCCCGCGCACGGCGCCGGCAGCGCGTGCGGCAAGGCGCTCGGCGCGATCGCGATGACCACCGTCGGCTACGAGCGCTCCTTCGCCTGGTGGGCGCCGCACCTCGCCGCCGACGACGAACAGGGCTTCGTCGACGAGCTGCTCTCGGGCCAGCCCGACGCGCACGCGTACTTCGCGCGCATGAAGCGGCAGAACCGCACGGGTCCCGCGCTGGTGGGCGACCTCGCGCCGCTCGTCGAGCGCTCGAGCGACGAGGCGCGCGAGCTCCTCGACGCCGACTCGGCGATCCTCGTCGACACCCGCGACCACCGACGGGTGCACGAGGGCACGGTCGCCGGCGCCCTCAACATCCCGGGCGCCGACAAGGCCGCGAGCTACGGCGCGTGGGTCGTCGACCCCGAGCGCGAGCCGCGCCCCCTCGTGCTGCTCGTCGACGATGCGGACGAGGCAGAGCGGATGCGCGATCACCTCGTGCGGGTCGGCATCGACCGCGTCCACGGATTCACGCGGTCGCTCGCCGGCCTGCCGCTCGTGCAGCCGCGGCTCATGCAGCCCGAGGAGCTCGACGGGCTCGAGGGCGCGCAGCTCGTCGACGTGCGCGGCCGCTCGGAGCACGCCGACGGCCACATCCCCGGCTCCCGGCATCTCAGCGGCGGCCGCGCGCTGTGGCACCTCGACGAGCTGCCCACCGACGGCGCCGTCGTGACCTACTGCCAGAGCGGCGTGCGCAACAGCATCGTCGCGAGCGCGCTGCGGCGCGCGGGCGTCGACGTCATCGAGCTCGACGGCTCCTACGCGGCCTGGCTGCGCTCGACCGATCGCGAGCCGGCGACGACGTGACCGTCGCCTGCCGGCACTGACCGCCCGCACGGTGCCGTTCCACAGCCCCCACAGACCTCCGACCGGAAGGATCCGACCATGACCACTCGCGACATCACCATCGAGACCCTCGAAGAGACCATCGGCGACGAGGGCATCGTGCTGCTCGACTTCTGGGCCGCGTGGTGCGGCCCGTGCCGCATGTTCGCGCCCACGTTCGAGCGCGCATCCGAGGCCAACCCCGACATCGTCTTCGGCAAGGTCGACACCGAGGATCAGCAGCAGCTTGCCGCGGCGTTCCGCATCACCTCGATCCCGACGCTCATGGCGTTCCGCGACGGCATCCGCGTCTTCTCGCAGCCCGGCGCGCTCCCCGCGCAGAGCCTCGACGAGCTCATCACGGCCGTGCGCGGCCTCGACATGGACGACGTGCGGCGCCAGCTCGCGGAGCAGCAGCCGGCGGGCGGCCCGGCCGCGTGACCGGCGCGCGCACGCGCATCCGCTGTGCCCCTGGCACCGCCGAGCGCGTCACGCAGGGCGCGATCGGCGTGCTCCTCGCGGCGTTCGCGCTCGACAGCCTCGCGAACCCGCTGCTCGCGGCGCTCACCGCGGCCGGCGCGGTGCTGCTCGTCGTCGGCGCGATCCGCGGCTGGTGCCCGGGCGGCCTCCTCGCCGCCCGCGCCGCGGCGGCCGACGCGGACGCCACCGACCGCCGGGAGCGGGAGCCGCTCGAGCGCTGAGCCCGCTCGCTGCGCGATCGGCCTGCGCGAGCGCTCGTGGCATATCCTGGATGCGGTGTGCCGGGAAGCCTGGTCGGCGTGCCGCCGGGCGCACGGTCCGGTGGCGTCGAGAGGAGCCCCGTGGAGCCCACCCGCACGCCCACCGGCGCACGCCGCGCGCGCATCGCGCAACTGCTGCGCCTCGAGACCACGAGCGGCGCGCTGCTGCTCGTCGCCGCCGCGGCAGCCCTGATCTGCGCGAACTCGCCCGCGCAGGGCGCGTACGCCGAGCTCATGGAGCTGCGCGTCGGCCCCGCCGCGCTGCACCTCGACCTGAGCATCGCGGCGTGGGCGGCCGACGGGCTGCTCGCGGTGTTCTTCTACGTCGTCGGCGTCGAGCTCAAGCACGAGATCGTCGCCGGGAGCCTCCGCGACCCGCGCCGCGCCGCCGTGCCGGTGCTCGCCGCGATCGGCGGCATGGCCCTGCCTGCGCTCGTCTACACCGGCATCGCGCTCGCCGCCGGCGATCCGGCCGCGCTCACCGGCTGGGCGATCCCCGCAGCGACCGACATCGCGTTCGCGCTCGCGGTGCTCGCGATCTTCGGCCGCGGGCTGCCCGTCGGCCTGCGCACGTTCCTCCTCACGCTGGCCGTGGTCGACGACCTGCTCGCGATCGTCGTGATCGCCGTGTTCTACACCGCGACCGTGCAGCTGTTCGCGCTGCTCGGCGCGGCGGTCGCGATCACCGCGTTCGGGCTGCTCGTGCGCTCGCGCTTCGACTTCTGGTGGCTGCTGCTGCCGATCGCGCTCGTCGCGTGGTGGCTCATGCACGAGTCGGGCGTGCACGCGACGATCGCGGGCGTGCTGCTCGGCGCGACGGTGCCCGCGCGGCGCCTCTACGGCGAGCGCCATCCCCGCACCCACCGGCACGAGGCTGCGGTGCGGCCGTGGTCGACGGCGATCGCCCTGCCGGTGTTCGCGTTCTGCTCGGCGGGCGTCTCGATCGCGAGCGGCGGCGGGATCGCCGAGCTCGCGGCGCAGCCGGTGCTGCGCGGCGTCGCGGCGGGCCTCGTGCTCGGCAAGCTGCTCGGCGTGCTCGGCGTCACCGCGCTCGTGACCCGCTTCACGCCGCTGCGCCTGCCCGACGGCATCGGCATCCGCGACCTGCTGCCGGTCGCGCTGCTGACCGGCATCGGGTTCACCGTGTCGCTGCTCATCGCCGAGCTCTCGTTCGACGACGCCGGCCGCACCGACGCGGCGAAGCTCGCGGTGCTGCTCGGCTCCGGCGTCGCGGCACTGCTGGCCGCCCCGCTGCTGCGCTGGGACGCGCGCCGCGCGCGCAGCACCGACGAGAACGAGGACGGCGTGGCCGACGCGCAGCAGGCGCGCATCGGCGACTGACCCGCGCGTGCGTGCATCTCAACCGGGCAGGTGGTCGGCGGACGCGATAATCGCGTCGCCCGACCACTGAACCGGTTGAGATCCCGCGGGCTCGGCGCTCGCGGCGCTCGCGGCGCTCAGTGGGCGGCCGCGGCCTCCTGCCGCCGCACGGTCTCGGCGATCCACGTGGGCGCGAAGGGCGACGTGCAGTTCGGCGGCGTCCGGTAGTCCTTCAGCACCTCGAGCCGCTCGCCGATCGCGACCGCGCGGGCTCGGTGGACCGGATGCGCGATGCCGATCTGCGCGAGCGTCGTGTTCATCTCCCACTGCAGCCGGTCGGGCGCATCCGCCATCTCAGCCTCGATCGTGTCGAGCAGCGCGTCGAGGTCGAGCCCCTCCGGGCGCTTCACGACCCGGTCGCTCGTGAGCGCCCAGCCGGCGCTCGCGACCACCGCATCCTCGTCGTCGAGCCACGCGAGCCGCAGCGCCTCGGCATCGGGATGCTTCTTGACCACGTAGCTCACGAGCCAGTCGAGCACCTTGGGCGCCCGCGCCTCGCGCAGCATGCGATCGAGCTCGTCGCGCGTGAACGACCTCGGGCGGCACACGAGCAGCGCGAGCAGCCGCGCGGCGGTGTCGCCGGTCGCCCACAGCTCGATCGCGAGCTCGTGCTGCGTCTTCAGTCGCTTCGCGATGGCCCGCAGCTTGCCGAGGTTGACGCCGTGGTCGTCGCCGTGGCGACGGTTGACCTCACGGATGCGCGGGTCGTCGAGCGCGGCGAGCTCGGCCAGCAGGGCGGGCACGGTGTCGGTCATCGGGGCTCCTCTCGCCCTCCATACCATCACGCCCGCGCCACCGTCGGCAGCGGTCGAGGGGCGTCCGATGCTCCGCGCCGGTGCCGGGCGGCCTAGCGGTTGCGCTCGGACTGGTGCTCAGCGCTCGGGCCGCCGACCTCCTCGGGCAGCTCGTCGATCGGCACGATCACGATGTCCTGGATCTTCCAGTCGAGCGCGATGCAGCCGTCGCGCGCCTCCATGAGCTGCTCGAGCGTCGGCGACATGCCCCGCCGCGGGACGACGAACGCCTCCACGTGGAAGACGTGACCCTGGTCGCGCACGCGCGCCCCCGCATCCGCCACCCATGGCAGTCCGCTGAGGTAGTCGTCGACCTTCGCGGCGTCGGGGTGCGGCTTGCCCTCGTCGAAGGTGGTCGCGCGCGTGTCCATGAGGTCGGTGATCGCGGCCTTCATGTTCTTGATGCCGTCCCAGAGGATGCTCGCGGCGATGAAGGAGGCTGCGGCCGCGTCCATCCACCACAGGCCCAGGCCGATGCCGGCGACGCCGACGATCGACCCGGCCGCGGTCATCCAGTCGGCCTTGTTCATGTCGGCGTCGGCGTAGAGCACCTTGTCGTGCAGCTCTTCGGCGAGGCGCATCTTCACGCGCCCGAAGTAGATGGGCAGCGGGATGGTCAGCGCCATCACGCCCATCATGAGCCAGCCGAGCCACAGCTGCTGGCCGAAGAGCACGACGGTGCCGATCGGCGGGTGCTCGGCCTTCACGAGGCCGGAGATCGAGTCGTAGAGCAGGAAGGCGCCCATCGTAAAGAGGGCGACGCCCGCGACGAGGTGCGCGACACCGACGGAGCGGTGGTAGCCGAACGGGTACTTCGGGTTCGGCTGCTTGTTGGCCAGGCGCACCGCGAGCAGGAAGGCGAAGGGCGGGGCGAGCGAGAGCATGTCCTCGATCCACGCGGCCTTCATCGCCTGCGAGCTGCCGGTGACGAGGCCCACGGCGGTGATGGCGACCGCGAGGAACGCGATCGTCGCCCACTCGATGCGGATCGCGCGCTTGAGCGCCTGCTGCTGCCGCTCGGGCAGCTCGGTGCGGCCGAACCGGTCGGTGCGCGCCTTCATCGCCCCACCTCCTCGTGCAGGAACGTCTCGAGCTCGACGAGGAACGCGTTCTCGCCCATCGGCACGAGCATGACGTGCTGCTCCTTCGCGCCGCCGGCCGTCTCCACCTCGGTGTAGGTGCGCGTGACCCCGACGTGCTGCACCCAGGGCGTGTCGTGCTGGAAGCCGCCGATCACGAGGTCGAGCTGGTCGCCCTCGAGCGCCTGGACGAGCGCCGCCTCGCTGCCGGTCGTCCACTCGATCTCTGCGTCGAGCCGCTCGGCGAACCGAGTCACGAGCTCGGCCTCGGTGCCGGCGGGCTCCCCCTGGCTGTCGAGATCGACCCATGGCTCGCGCTCGGTGACCCCGACCCGCAGCACGCCGCCCTCGACCCGGTCGAGCGTCCCCTCGGGGTCCGCCGGGATCTGCATGCCGCAGCCGGTCAGCGCCAGAGCGGCGACTCCGGCGGCCATCATCCTCACGAGCGTCTTCACGAGGCCGACCGTAGCCCGGCCGTCGTAAAGATCGCTCACAGCGCCGTCGGGGCCCGCCGAGCGCGCGGCGGGCGTCAGCGCGGGCCCAGCGGATCGGTCGCTCGGCGGCGTGGTGGACGCGCCCGGGCGGCCCGGTCGGCGTCGCCCATGACCGCGAGCACCCGCACGTCAGCACCGGCCGGGAAGTATCGGCGGCGCCGCCGCTCGAGCCCCAGCACGTACCACCACGGCGGCACACGGGCCCCCTTCGCGCGGTTGTGGGCGCGGCAGAGCGCCTGCCCGTTGCTCACGACGGTCGGCCCGCCGCGCGACCACGGCACGACGTGGTCGACCTCGACCGCGGGGGCGCCGCAGCGGCCCCACGCCAGCAGCAGGCTGGCCTCGCACTGCCGTCCGGCGCGCTCGAGCACCGTCTCCCGCGCCGCGAACTTGAAGCCGCGCCACGGGTCGCGACGCGTCGAGTTGGGCCCGCGCCCCAGCATCGGGAAGCCCAGCACGATCGCGAGCAGCACGAGCGGCACGAGCCACGGCAGGTGCGGCGCGATGCCAGACAGCATCCCCTGCAGGAGCACACCGGCGAGATCCATGCCGGCATCATCGCCCACGTCACCGACATCAGTCGGAGGCGCGGCCACCGTGCGAGCCCAGCGTCAGCCGCGATCACTCGTGGTGCCACGAGCTCCAGAGCGCCGCGTACTGACCGCCCGCCGCGACGAGCTCGTCGTGGCTGCCGAGCTCGACGATGCGGCCGGCCTGCACGACCGCGACGCGGTCGGCGTCGTGCGCGGTGTGCAGGCGGTGCGCGATCGCGACGACCGTGCGCCCCGCGAGCACCCGCTCGAGCGACGACTCGAGGTCGCGCGCGGCGCCGGGGTCGAGCAGCGACGTCGCCTCGTCGAGCACGAGCGTGTGCGGGTCGAGCAGCACGAGGCGGGCGAGCGCGACCTGCTGCGCCTGGGCGGGGGTGAGCACGACGCCGCCGGAGCCGACCCGCGTCTCGAGGCCGTCGGGCATGTGCCGAACCCAGCCGAGCGCATCCACGACCTCGAGCGCCGACTCGAGCTCCGACGCATCCGCCCCCGGCTTCGCGAGCCGGAGGTTGTCGGCGATCGTGCCGACGAAGACGTGGTGCTCCTGCGTGACGAGCGCGACGTGCCGGTGGAGCACGTCGAGCGGGAGGTCGGTGATCGGCACGCCGCCGACCGTCATCCATCCGTCGGTCGGGGCGTTGATGCCCGCCATGAGCCGGCCGAGCGTCGACTTGCCGGAGCCCGACGGCCCGACGATCGCGAGCCGCTCCCCCGGCGCGAGGCTCAGGTCGATGCCGTGCAGCACCTCGGGGCCGTCGCCGTAGCGGAAGCGCACGCCGCGCGCCTCGAGCCGCTCGTCCGCGGGCGTCGCGTCGGGCACCGGCTCGCGGTCGGGCGGCACGTCGGCGACGCCGATGATGCGCGCGAGGGCGGTGCCGCCGATCTGCAGCTCGTCCATCCAGCCGAGCAGCTCGTTCACCGGCCCGATGAGCTGCGTGCCGTACAGCGCGACCGCTGTCACCTCGCCGACGCTCGCCGCGCCGGTCCAGACGAGGTAGGCGCCCCAGCCGACCCCCGCCACGATCGGCACGAGGAACGACAGCTCGATCGTCGGCAGCCACACGGTGCGCAGGCCCAGCGTGTACCGCTCGGTGTCGCGCCGCTCGAGCACGGCGGCGTCGATCTTCGCCTGCTGCGCGGGCGCGAGGCTGAGCGCCTCGATCGTGCGCGCCCCCTCGACCGTCTCGGAGACGACCCCGCTCAGCAGCGCGTGCGCCGCCAGCTGCCGCTGGTAGCCGCGCCCGGAGCGCCGCAGGTACCAGCGGGTCACGAGCGCGATCGAGGGCACCCCGACGAGGAGACCGAGCGCGACGAGCGGGTTCGTGAGGAACGCCGCGACGAGGGTCAGCAGGGCGGTCGCAGCGGCGACGAGGATGCGCGGGACGCCGAATCGGACCGTCTGCGCGAGGCTCGAGATGTCGTTGGTGGTGCGCGCGAGCAGGTCGCCGGTGCCTGCCCGCTCGACCACCGAGAGCGGCAGCCGGCCGACCGTGTGCATGAACTGCTCGCGGAGCGCCGCGAAGACCGTCTCCCCGAGCACCATCGCGCGCAGCTGCGCGAAGCGGCTCACGAGCCCCTGCACCGCGTAGGCCGCGACGAGCACGAGCGCGACGATCGTGATGCCGAGCAGCGTCGCGGTGCCGGCGGTCATCGCGTCGATCGTCCGGCCGATGAGCCACGGCCCCGCGAGTCCGGCCGCCGACGCGATGCTGTGCAGCACGAGCACGCCCGCGAGCCGTCCCCGGTGCTCGCGGATGAGCGACCGCGCGGTCGCGCGCACCGTCTTCGCGTCAGCGATCGGCAGGAGCATCCGCGCCCCCTTCCGGGCCGTCGGCGTCGCTCCCCGGCCGAGCCGACGCATCCGCACCCGCCCGGTCGTCGGGCCGGCTCCTGACGATCCGGATCGCTCCCGTCTGCTCGGCCTCGAGCCACAGCGTGTCGATCGCGCCGGTCGCGGCGGCCTCGAGGTCCTGGCCCTCCACCGGCTCGGCGGGGTTCGTGCTGCGCGCGACGATCGAGCGGTAGAGGTGCCCGAGCTCGTCCTCGGCGCGCATCAGCTCGGCGTGCGTGCCGCTGCCGACGAGCTCGCCGCCCCGCAGCACCCGGATCACGTCCATCCGGTCGAGGATGAGGGGGCTCGCGGACACCACGACCGTCGTGCGCCCGGCGCGCGCATCGCGCAGGCTCGCGGCGATCCGCGCCTCGGTGTGCGCGTCGAGCGCGCTCGTCGGCTCGATGAGCACGAGCACCTCCGCGTCGGTGAGGAGCGCCCGCGCGAGGCTCAGCCGCTGCCGCTGCCCGCCCGAGAAGGAGCGGCCGCGCTCCGCGATCTCCTCGCGCAGGCCGGCGGGCAGCGCCTCGACGGTCTCAGCCGCGGCGGCCTGCTCGACGGCCCGGCTCACCGCGCGCAGCTGCGCCGTCTCGGTGCTCGTGAACTCCGGGTCGCGGGCCTTCTTCACGTCGAGCCCCTCGACGAGCGGCCCCTGGAAGAGGTGCGGATGCGCGTCGCTCACCACGATGCGTCGGCGCAGCTCGGCGACGGGCACGGTGGTGTGCGGCACCCCGCCCCACAGCACGGGCGCCTCCTCGTGCTCGGCGTCGGCGAAGCGACCGAGCCGGGTCGCGACGGCTGCCGCGGCGTCCGGATCGGCGTCGACGAGCCCGGTGAACCGGTGCGGCTCGATGACGACGCCCGAGGCGACGTCGACGAGCTCTGCTCCTGCCTCCGGCGCCGGCCGAGGCTCGGGGACGTCCTGCGCGGCGGGGCGGATGCGCAGCACGTCGACGATCCGCCGCGTGGCGACGAGCCCCCGGGCGAAGATCTGGGTCGCCTCGACCGCGGTGCGCAGCGGGATCACGAGGAAGGTGGCGTAGCCGTAGAAGGCGACGAGCTCGCCGACGCTGATCGCGCCCTCGAGCACGAGCCGCGCGCCGAACCAGACGATGAACGCGAGGAACACGCCGGGCAGGAACACCTGCAGCCCGTCGAGCCACGACTGCAGCTGCGCGACGTGCGTGCCGGCGCGCCGCACCGCTTGCGAGCGGTGGGCGTAGCGCGCGATGAACTCCTCCTCGCCGCCGATGCCGCGCAGCACGCGCAGGCCCGCGACGGTGTCGGCGCCGAGCGTCGTGAGCAGCCCCGTCTCCTCGCGCCACGCCGCCTGCCGCGCGTGCAGCGGTCGGATGAGCAGCGTCAGCAGCGCGCCGAGCACGGGCACCCCGATGAGCACGACGAGGCCGAGCTCGACCGAGGTGGCGAGCATGATCCCCGAGACGACGAGGTAGGCGACGATGCCGCCGACGAGCCGCGCCGTGACGTCGAACATCGAGCCGAGGCTCAGCGCATCCGTCAGCACGGTCGCGACGATCTCGCCGGACGCGGTCGTCGCGGTGATCGCCGACCCGGTCTCGGCCGAGTGGTGGCCGATGAGCCGGCCGGCGCGCAGCGCGCTCCGCACGAAGTTCTTGACCGCCATGCGGTGGCGCAGCATCCCGGCGATCGCCTGCACGACCGCGACGGCGAGCAGCGCCCCGCACCAGATCCAGATGTCGGCGGATGCGGTGGCCACGCCGTCGTCGATCGCGCGGCCGAGCAGGTACGGCCACACCGCTTGGCACAGCATCCAGATGACGCCGAAGACGATCCCGCCGACGAGGAACTGCTTCTGCCGGCTCGCCTGCCACAGGAGGAACCGCGGCACCGATTCGAGCCGCGGCGGCGGCTCGGAGCCGAACGGCAGGGCGGTCGAGGAACGTGCTGGCCTCGCTGCGGAGGGGGACACGCGCGCGATGCTACGCCGTCGCTTCGAGCGTGGGAAGCGATCCGACGCGGCGCCTCGCGACCGGGACGCGGAGGGCCCGCACCGAGCATCCGGTGCGGGCCCTCGCTGCGTCGAGCGCGACTAGGCGGTTCGGTCGGCCGCGGCCTCGGCGGCCTCCGCGGCGCGCGACCGCTGCAGCTTGCGCCGCACGACCGGCCAGAAGACCGCGAGCGCGCCGGCGGCGATGAAGCTCGTGAGCACCTGCGCGCGGCCCGACTCGGTGCCGAGCATGATGACGACGATGCCGATCGCGGCGGCGATGAGCACGATGTTCAGCACCGGGAACAGCCACACCTTGAGCTTGAGCGCCGCCTGCTCCTCGGGCGTCATCTTCACGCGCAGGCGCCACTGCGTGACGGCGATGAAGACGAAGACGAACAGCGCGACGAGGCCGGTGGAGTTCATGATGAACTCGTAGATGCCCGAGCTCGGCGCGATGAAGTTCACGAGCGTCGCGACGAGGCCGCCCGCGGTCGAGGCGAGCACCGCGAAGGTCGGCACGCCGCGCTTCGAGCGCTTCGACATGATCGCGGGGGCGAGCTTCTGCTCCGACAGGGCCGCGAACATCCGCGACGCCGAGTACGTGCCGGAGTTCAGCACCGAGATGACCGCGGTGAAGATGACGAGCGTCATGATCTCCTCGGCGAACGGGATGCCGAGCAGGCCGAACACGTACGCGAACGGCGGGATGACGTCGGGCGTGGGCAGCTGGTTCCACGGCACGACCATGACGATCACGAGCACGGCGCCGACGTAGAAGAGCATGACGCGCCAGATGACGGTGTTCGCGGCTTGCTTGACGCCCTTGGCCGGGTCCTCCGACTCGGCGGCGGCCATGACGGCGATCTCGGCGCCGAAGTAGGCGAAGAGCACGAGCGCGATCGACGAGATGACGACGCCGAAGCCGTTGGGCATGAAGCCGCCGTGCTCCCAGAGGTTCGAGACCGACATGGTCGACTCGGGCCACAGCCCGAGCGCGAAGAGCAGGCCGGCGGCGAGGAACACGACGATCGCGACGACCTTGATGCTCGCGAGCCAGAACTCGGTCTCGCCGAACGCGCGCAGCGAGATGAGGTTCGTGGTGACGAAGATCGCGAGCAGGATGAGCGAGCCGGCCCAGTCGGGCAGCGCCGGGAACCAGGCGTTCAGCATGCCGCCGCCGACGACCGCCTCGTAGGCGATGACGCCGACCCAGAAGTACCAGTAGAGCCAGCCGACGATGTAGGCGGCCCAGTCGCCGAGGCCGACGCGGGCGTACTCCATGAAGGAGCCGACCGCCGGGCGCACCGCGGCCATCTCGCCGAGCATGCGCATGGCGAGGAAGACGATGAGCCCGCCGCCGAGGTACGACAGGATCGCGGCCGGGCCCGCGGCGAGGATCACGTTCGCCGAGCCGACGAAGAGGCTCGCGCCGATGATGCCGCCGAGGGCGATCATCGTCACGTGCCGCGAGCGCAGCTTCTTGCCGACGGCCGCGTCGGCGGGGGTGTGCGCTGAGACCGCCCGGTCGTCGCGCGAGGCGGTCTCAGCCTCCGAGATGTCGTCGCGTGCCACGTCGGACGCTCCTTCGCATTGGGGACGCCGCAGTCGAGCGGCATTATCAGATACTACATATCTGACTTCGCCACGCCGAGCATGGCCTCGAAGCGATCGGCACCCGGCACTACTCGGCGAACACGCGCTGGATCCGCTGCATCCCCTCGAGGAGCGGCTCGTCGCCCAGGGCGTAGGAGAAGCGCAGGTAGCCGGACGGCCCGAATGCCTCGCCGGGCACGGCCGCGACCTCCGCCTGCTCGAGCATGAGGTCGGCGAGCTCGAGCGAGGTGTCGGCGCGCACGCCGCCCCA
>NZ_JANQCH010000119.1 GCF_024723325.1 Agrococcus sp. HG114 | reverse complement strand
CGGCGACCCACTGCTGCAGCTCCGCCGACGAGGCCGCGCGCGGCGCGGAGGTCGCGTGCGTCGTGATCGCGCGCTCCTGCAGCGCGGGCGCCACGCTGATCGCGACAGCCGCTGCCGTCGCGACCGCCGGCAGGAGCGGGACGAGCCGCGGCGTCGCCCGGGCGGTGTGGGGACGCGGCCGGCTCGCCGCGGCGATGAGCCTCGTCGAGCCCCACGCGAGCCCGATCGAGACGGCGAGCACCGCGAGCCCGGGCAGCAGCCCGACCCCGTCCGCCTCGCCGGGGAAGAGCGCGACGAGGCCCTTCAGCACCGGCCAGTGCCAGAGGTAGAGGCCGTAGGAGATGCCGCCGATCCACACGAGCGGCCGCCACTGCAGCATCCGTCCGACCGGGCCGGAGCTCGCCCCGTCGCCCGCGAGCAGCACGAGCAGCGCGCCCGCCACGGGCCAGAGCGTCACGGGACCGGGCTGCGGCAGGTGCTGGGGCAGCAGCCCCGCGGTGAGCACGAGCGCGAGCCCGACGATCCCCATCACGGCGCGAGCGCGCGCCGAGCGCGGGATGCGCGCGAGCACGAGCGCCGCGAAGCCGCCGAGCGCGAGCTCCCATGAGCGCGCGAGCAGGTCGTAGTAGGCGGCGACGGCGTCGTCGAGCACCGCCCAGGTCGCGTACGCGAACGAGGCGAGCGCGACGGCGCCGAGCGCGGCCCCCGCGACGACGCGCGCGCGCCGACGCGCCCGGCCCCCGAGCACGAGCGCGATGAGGCCGACGGCGATGATGCACGCGGCGGTGAACTGCCCCTGCACGCTCATCGCCCAGAAGTGCTGGAACTCCGACTTCGTGAGCCCGGAGTCGAGGTAGGCCGTCGCTGTCGAAGCGAGCCGGCCGTTCATCCGGTAGGTCGCGGCGGCGTAGAGGTCGTGGGCGACGCGGTTGAACAGCAGCGGCCCCGAGGCGATGAGCGTGATCGATCCGGCGACGACGAGCACGATGCCCGCCATCGGGAAGAGCCGCTTCGCCTGCCGCCACAGCGCCGCGAGCACGCCGACGCGGCCGCTGCGCTCGACCTCGCGGACGAGGCTGCTCGCGAGCAGGTACCCGCCGATCGCGAAGAACACGTCGACGCCGCCCGAGACGTTCCCGAACCAGATGTGCGACGTGGCCACGAGCAGCGACGCGATCGCGCGGAAGCCCTGCAGGTCGAGGCGGCGAGGTGTCGGATGCGCTGTCATGGTTCGGGCGGACCGGTCGCGCGAGCGGCGTGGCACGGCAGTCCGACCTGCGATCCTACCGCGAGCGCCTCCCGCCGCCCCGGTGTCCGGCGGATTCCCAGGAGCGCCGCCACTAGCATCCGGCTATGGCGAGGCTCCGCAGGGCGCATCCGCGGGCCGACGCGGGCATCCGCCGCCGCCGCTCCGGTCGGGGCTGGTCGTACGCGCACGACAACGGCCGGCGCGTGTCGGCCGAGGACCGGGAGCGCGCCGAGTCGCTCGCGGTGCCGCCCGCGTGGACCCAGGTGTGGATCGCGGCGGATCCGCTCGCCCACATTCAGGCGGTCGGCATCGACGCCGCGGGACGCATGCAGTACCGCTACCACCCGGAGTGGCGGGAGCGCCGCGACCGCGTCAAGCACGAGCGGGCGCTCGACCTCGCCGAGGCGCTGCCTGCGATGCGCAGGCGCGTGACGCGCGACCTCGCGCTCGAGGGGCTGCCGCGGGAGCGGGTGCTCGCCGCGGCGCTGCGCATGCTCGACGCGGTCGCGATCCGGGCGGGCGGCGACGCGTACGCGGAGGAGCGCGGCACGCGCGGCCTCATGACGCTGCTGTGCCGCCACGCGACCGTCACGGGCGACGCGGTGCGGCTGCGGTTCCCGGCGAAGTCGGGGCAGCGCTTCGACGTGACGATCGACGACCCCGCGCTCGCCCGCTGCGTCGAGGAGCTGCTCGAGCGCCGCTCCGGGCGGTCCCGCCTGCTCGCGTGGCGCGACGCCGACGGCGCCCACTCCCTGCGCGACGCCGACCTCAACGCCGCGGTCCGCGAGGCGACGGGCGGCGAGTTCACCGCGAAGGACTTCCGCACCCTGCACGGCACGCTCGTCGCCGCGGAGTCGCTCGCGCAGGCGCGGGATGTCGCGACGAAGACGGCGCGCGCCCGTGCCGTGCGCGACGCGATCCGCGCGGTGTCGGAAGCGCTCGGCAACACCCCGGCCGTCGCGAAGTCGAGCTACATCGACCCCGAGGTGTTCGAGCGCTTCGAGGCGGGCGAGACGCTCGGCCTCCGCGGCTCGCGCGAGCGCGCGCTCCTCGACCTGCTGCGGTAGCGCCCGCCGATCAGCCCTTCGTGCGCGGCAGGAGCTCCTGCATCAGCACGGCGACGCGCTGCATGGCCCCTGCGGCGCCGAGGTGGCGCTCATCGGTCCAGGTCGGGACGCCGCGGACGACGAGCGGGCAGAGCATGCGCTCGACGTCGCAGTACCACCCGAGCGTGTCGACCGCATCCGCTCCCGCCTCCTCGAACACCGCGTGCATCTGCAGGTGGCGCTGCAGCTGCTCGGGCTGCAGGCGACTGCTGCACGAGTCGAGGGGAGCACCCGCCGCGTGCGCGAGCATGCACCCGTCGATGTGCGCGGCCGGCGGCGGACCGTCGAGCCACACGGTCCCGACGCCGAGCGCCGCGAGCCGGTCGACGAGCTCGACGGTGCCGGTCGCGAGCCGGCGCCCCACGTCGTCGCCGAGGTGCTCGTAGCCGTCCCCCGCCCACCAGGCCCCGTAGCTGATGACGACGAGCTCCGGCCGCCGCTGCTCGGCGAGCTCGAGCACGCGCTCGATCTGCGCATCGCACACCCACGCGGCCTCGCCGAGCTGCTCGTCGACGACGGACGACGCGGAGAACGGGCAGAGCGCACGGCCGAGCAGCTGCACGTCGGCGATGCCGGCGAGCGCCTTGCGCACCGGCAGCGCGAGGGTCACCGCTTGCGAGTCGCCCACGAGCCACACCTCGCGCCCCCCGCTGCCCGGCGTCTCGAACCGGCAGCGCTCCTCGAGCGACACCTCGACCGTCACGCACCCGTGCACGAGCCACTCGGCGGAGTGCCCGGCCTCCCCGACCACCCCGACCGTCGCGGGCGCGGGCGCATCGACCGCGTCCGCGATCCAGTGCTCGAGCTCGGCCTGCGACCCCGGCTGCGGCGCGGCCGATGCCTGGGCGACGATCGCGCGCTCCTGGACGGACGGCGCGATCGCGATGCCGATCGCCGCGGCCGCCGCGAGCGCGGGGACGGCGATGATGGGCGCGCGGCGCATCGAGCCTCGCGTCGCTCGCCCCAGAGCGCGGAGCATCCGGGTCGACGCCCAGGCGATCGCGATCGCCGCGGCCAGCACGGCGAGTCCCTGCACGACGCCGACGCCGGCGGCCTGCGCGGGATCGATGACGAGCAGCCCCTTCAGCAGCGGCCAGTGCCAGAGGTACACGCCGTAGGAGATGCCGCCGAGCCAGACGAGCGGCGGCCACGCGAGCGCTCGCGCCACCGGCCCCCGGGCGCCGCCCTCCCCGGCGAGGAGGATGAGGAGCGCGCCCGAGACCGGCCACAGCGACACGAGGCCGGGCTGCGCCCACTCGACGGGGAGCAGGCCGGCCGTGAGCACGAGCGCGAGCCCGGCGACGCCCATCGCGGCGCGCGTCGCCGTGCCGAACGGGATGCGTGCGAGGACGAGCGCGGCGACGCCTCCGAGCGCGAGCTCCCACGCGCGCGCGAAGGTGTCGAAGTAGACCGGCACCGGGTCGAGCGCGAGCTGCGCGGTCGCGTACGCGAACGATGCCGCCGCGACCGCGGCGAGCAGCACCGCGACGCTCGCGCGGGCGTCCCAGCGCGGGCGTCGCCGCAGCAGCAGCGCGAGCCCCGCCACCGCGACGACGCACAGCACCGTGAACTGCGCCTGCACCCCCATCGCCCAGAAGTGCTGGAACGCCGACTTCGCGTGACCGGCGTCGACGTAGGCGGTCGCCGACGCCGCGAGCCGCCAGTTCTCCGAGAACGTCGCCGACGCGAGGACGTCGCCGGCCACCCGGTCGATGAGCAGCGGTCCCGCGGCGATCGCCGTGCTCGCGCCGACGACGAGCAGCACGAGGCCGGCCATGGGGAAGAGGCGCTTCGCCGTCCTGCGCAGCTGTCCCAGCACGTCGATCCGCCCGGTGCGCTCGACCTGGCGCATCAGGCTCCCCGCGAGCAGGTAGCCGCCGAGCGCGAAGAACACGTCGACGCCGCCCGAGACGTTGCCGAACCAGACGTGGTAGCTCGCCACGAGAAGGGAGGCGATCGCTCGCAGGCCCTGGATGTCTGGGCGGCGAGGAGGGGCAGCGGCGGTCATGGGGCTTTCGGAGGGGGAAGGACGAGCCGGGTCCCCGTCGACCGCGAACCCCCAGGGTACCGCGCCGCCCGCGACGACGACGCCTCCCCGAGCTGCGGCTCCGCGCCGTCGCGCGGGGCGGATGGCGCCGCCCAGGCTCCGCCGCTACGGTCGGCGCATGCACGCGATCATCTCCGGCGCGGGGGTCGCGGGCCTGACGCTCGCCGGCAGGCTCGCGCTCGACGGCTGGAGCGTCGACGTGATCGAGCGGGCGGCGGCGCCGAGGTCGGCCGGCTACCTCATCGACTTCTTCGGCCCGGGCTTCGACGCCGCCGAGCGGCTGGGCCTGCTGCCCGCGCTGCGCGAGCGCGCGCACGCGTACCGCGAGGTGCGCACGGTCGACGCGTCCGGGCGGGTGCGCTCCCGCATGCCGGTCGCCCTCGTCGAGCAGGCCGCGGCCGGCCGCTACCTCACGATCCTGCGCCCGCAGATCGTCGAGGCCCTGCTCGCGGGCCTGCCCGACGGGGTGCGGATGCGGTGGGGCACGCAGATCGAGACGGTGCACGACGGGGCGCGCGGCAGCGTGCTGCTCTCGGACGGCGAGCGCCTCGAGGGCGACGTGCTCGTCGGCGCCGACGGCGTGCGCTCGCGTGTGCGGCGGCTCCTGTGGGGGCCGGACGAGCAGTTCGTGCGGCCGATCGGCGGCCTGCTGGCCGCGGCGTGGATCGGCGAGGACCGGGAGCTCGCCGCCGACCTGGGCGGCCACGTCGCGATGCAGGTGGAGCTCGACCGGCAGCTGCTCGCCGCGCCCGTGAGCGAGACGGAGGTCACCGGCTTCGCGGTGCTGCGCGGCGTCGAGCACCAGGACGCGCGCGCGGCAGTGGTCGGGATGGGCGTGCTCGGGCGTCGCGCGGTGCGGAGCGTGCGCGAGCCCTACATCGACGCCGTCGCGCAGACGGTCGTCGAGCCGTGGGTGCGGGGCCGCGCGGTGCTCGTGGGCGACGCCGCGGGGGCGGTCTCGCTGCTCGCCGGCCAGGGCGCGTCGCTCGCGATCGCCGGAGCCGAGCGGCTCGCCGAGGAGCTCGCGTTCGCGCGCCACCCGAGCGATGTCACCGCGGGCCTCGCCGCGTTCGAGCGCGAGTGGCGGCCCGTCGTCGAGCGCGAGCAGGCGCGGGGCCGCCGGAACGCGAACGCCTTCGCGCCCCACACGCGCATCGAGCTCGAGGCGCAGCGTGCGCTGTGGAGGGCCGCCGCGATCCCGGGCGTCGCCGCGCTCGTCGCGCGCGCGGCGGGCGGCGTGACGAAGGCCGGGTAGCGCGTCAGCCGTCGTGCTCGTCGAGCGCGTACTGCCGCTGCCACGACTCGGGGCGCGGGATCCGGAGCCCGTACAGGTAGCGGATGAGCTGCCCGTGGTGCTGCGCCTCGTGCTCGAGGAGCGCGAGCGCGTGCAGCCAGTCGCCGTCCGACTCGAGCTCGCCCAGCCACCGCTCGACGTCTGCGGCGGTCGCCTCGAGGGCGGCGCGCACCGTGCGCGCATCCGTCATGGCGTCCCCCGCGAGGGGGCTCGTGAACCCCTGCCACGAGCCGGCTCGCGCCGCCCGCGGATAGCTCTCGCGTGCGCCGAGCACGCACCAGAGCTGCCCGCCGATCGTGTTCGACGGCAGTCCTGGCAACCGGGAGTCCAGCTGCTCCGCGCTCAGCGAGTCGATGAGGTCCAGGTAGAGCTCGTGGGAGCGCGCGAACCGCTTCGCGAGCACGTCGTCGAAGGCCATGCCGCCGATGATGCCCTGACAACGGCGGAGAGCGGAAGCCCGCGGGGACCGCTCAGCGCCGGAAGGACGCGACCGCCTCGACGTGGTGCGTATGCGGGAACAGGTCGAACGCCTCGAGCGAGTCGAGCCGCCAGCCCGCCTCCCCGAGCAGCTTCGCGTCGCGCGCGAGCGCGACCGGGTCGCACGCGACGTAGACGATCTGGGCCGGCTCGAGCCCGACGAGCTGCTCGACGACGTCGCGGCCCGCACCCGCGCGGGGCGGATCGAGCACGGCCACGCCGCGCGAGAGCCGCTCGCGCTCCGCTCGGCTCGCGCGCTTCGCGAGCTCGCGCAGCCACCGGTCGACGCGCCCGGTCTCGGCGCTCGCGCCGATCCACTCGGCGAGGTTCTCGCTCGCGTGGTCGGTGGCGACCTCGTCGGCCTCGACGCTCGTCACGCGCGTGCGCTCCCCGAGCAGCTCCGCGATGGTCGCCGCGAACAGCCCCACGCCGCCGTAGAGGTCGAGCGACCAGCCCGTCGCGTCGACCGCGTCGACGTCGATCGCGCGACGCACCGCATCCGTCAGCACCCCCGGCGCCTCGCGGTGCACCTGCCAGAAGCCCGAGCGGTCGAGCTCGAACGCGCGGCCCCCGACGGTCTCGACGATCGTGTCGGTGCGGCCGCGCTCGGGCTCGCCCTCCATCGCGATCACGTCGACCTCGCCGCCGTGCTCGACGTAGTCGACCGCGGTGACGTGCGGCAGGCGCTGGTCGAGCTGCGCCGAGAGGCGGATGCCCTCGGTCGCGAGCGGCAGGTCGGTGACCGGCACGACCTCGTGGCTGCGGGGCGCGAACGGCCCCTGGCGGCCGCGGCCGTCGACGTGCAGCCGCACGCGGGTGCGCCAGCCGAGCCC
>NZ_JANQCH010000118.1 GCF_024723325.1 Agrococcus sp. HG114 | reverse complement strand
GTGCGGGGGCGGATGCGTTCGGCCGGTACGCGCCGCCGCGCGCGCTCGAGGGCCACGAGGTGGCACAGCTGCCGGGCGCGTTCGCCGCGGCCGCGCGCCGCGCGGTCGCCGCCGGCTTCGACGCGATCGAGGTGCACGCCGCGCACGGCTACCTGCTGCACCAGTTCCTCTCGCCGCTCACGAACCGTCGCGACGACGAGTGGGGGCCGGATGCGTCGGGCCTGTCGACGAGGCTCCTGCAGCTCGTCGTCGAGGCCGTGCGCGAGGCCGCGCCCGAGGCGGCGCTCATGGTGCGCCTCAGCGCGACCGACTGGGTCGAGGGCGGCATCGAGGTGCAGCGGACGATCGAGCACGTGCGCGTCGCCGCGGCCGCGGGCGCCGACTGGTTCGACCTCTCCTCCGGCGGGCTCGACCCGCGGCAGGAGATCCCGCTCGGGCCGGGCTACCAGGTGCACTTCGCGCGCGAGGTGCGCGCCGCGACCGGGCTGCCGGTCAACGCGGTCGGCCTCATCGACGAGCCCGCGCACGCCGAGCAGCTGCTCGCGGACGGCGACGCCGACGCGGTCATGCTCGCTCGCGCGTGGCTGCGGAACCCGCACTGGGCGCTGCTCGCCGAGGCGGAGCTCGACGGGGCCGTGCCCGCCGACGGCCGACCGGCCGACGGCCTCGGCGCATCCGTCTGGCCGGCGCAGTACACGCGCGCGCGCCAGCTCGGCTGAGCCGGCGCGGCAGCTGCCGCCCTTCGCGAAGCGGACCCCGCTTCGGCGGCGGGACCTCAGATCTCGGGTCCCGCCGCCGATCCCGGGTCCGGATAGCGGAGCGCAAGGACGCATGCCGTAAGGTGCTGGCGACTGCTCAGCGCGGAGCGCAGCCGAGCGGGCCGTGATCCGGCCCCCGGCTCCCGTGCACGGAGGCGGTCCCTTCCAGAACGAGGAGCCGGCATGACGATCGACCTGACCACCTACGCGCTCAGCGACGAGGAGCTCGACCTCGCGCGAGCGGTGCGCGACTTCGCCGACAAGGTCGTCGCGCCCGCCTCCTACGAGGCCGACCGCACGAAGACGCTCCCGATGGACGTCGTCGCGCAGATGGGCGAGCTCGGCCTGTTCGGCATCCCGTTCCCCGAGGAGCACGGCGGGCAGGGCGGCGACTACTTCACGCTCGGCCTCGCGATCGAGGCGCTCGCGCGCGTCGACCAGTCGATCGCGATCACCCTCGAGGCGGGCGTGAGCCTCGGCGCGATGCCCATCCACCTCTTCGGCACCGACGAGCAGAAGGCCGAGCTGCTGCCCGACCTGCTCGAGGGCCGCGCGCTCGCGGGCTTCGGCCTCACCGAGCCCGAGGCGGGCTCCGACGCCGGTGCGACGCGCACGACCGCGCGGCTCGAGGGCGACGAGTGGGTCATCAACGGCGCGAAGCAGTTCATCACGAACTCCGGCACCCCGATCACGAGGTTCGTCACCGTCACCGCGGTGACCGGCGAGCAGGACGGCCGCAAGGAGATCTCGACGATCATCGTGCCGAACGGCACGCCCGGCTTCACGGTCGAGGCGCCGTACGACAAGGTCGGCTGGCACGCGTCCGACACGCATCCGCTCACCTTCTCGAACGCGCGCGTGCCGGCGGCGAACCTGCTCGGGCAGCGCGGGCGCGGGTTCGCGGGCTTCCTGCACATCCTCGACGAGGGGCGCATCGCGATCGCCGCGCTCGCGACGGGCGCGGCCGAGGGCTGCCTCGAGGCGGCGATCGACTACGCGCAGCAGCGGACGGTGTTCGGCGAGCCGCTCTCGAGCAGGCAGAACGTGCAGTTCGTGATCGCGCGCATGCAGTCGCGCGTGCACGGCGCGCGCCTCGCGTGGCACCACGCGGCGCGGCTGCGCGACGCCGGCAAGCCGTTCAAGACCGAGGCGGCGCTCGCGAAGCTCGTCTCGAGCGAGGCGGCGATGGACAACGCGCGCGACGCGACGCAGATCTTCGGCGGCAACGGCTTCATGAACGAGTACCCGGTCGCGCGGCACTACCGCGACTCGAAGATCCTCGAGATCGGCGAGGGCACGAGCGAGGTGCAGCTGCTCGTGGTCGCGCGCGCGCTCGGGCTCGCGTAGCGGCCTATCGGGCCGACGGCGCGGCGACGGGCGCGTTGCGCCCCGCCGCGCCGTGCCGCGCGCCCGTCTCGACGAGCGCGCGCAGCCGCGCGAGCAGATCCGCCCAGCCGTCGTCGTACGCGCGCCGGAGCTCCTCAGTACCCTCGCCCCACAGCAGCACGGCGTCGTGGAGCACGCGCACCCGGGTGCCGCCGGGCACGAGCTCGAGGTCGACGCGCACCTCGCCGACCGCGTTCGAGCCCATGCCCTGCTGGCCGCGCCACGCGAGGCTCCGGCCCGGCGCGCACAGCGTGACGACGCCCCAGAGCGCCGACGCGTCGCCGAGGTGCTCCACGACCGGCTCGCCCGCGCGCAGCGGCAGGTCGATCGTGCTCGGTCCGTCGAGCAGCAGGTACGGCGCGCCCCACCACGCCGACGGCTCGTCGACGAGCGCGTCCCACACCCGGTCGGGGTGCGCTGCGATCTCGATCGCCCGCTCGACCCGGAATCCCTCGCCGATCATGGCCGCTCCCTCCGCGCCGCCGAGCCGCCCCGCACGGGCGCTCGCGTACGACCCTGACGGCCCCGGCGCATCCGGTCAACCGCTCGTTCGCCCGACGAACGAGTTGCCCGGTCGCGGTGCCCTAGAGTCGGATGCGCGTTCCCCCCTACGGACCTAGGAGCACCATGGCCGACATCAAGAAGGGCCTCGCCGGCGTCATCGCAGACACGACCGAGATCTCGAAGGTCAACCCCGAGACCAACTCGTTGCTCTACCGCGGCTATCCCGTGCAGGAGCTCGCGCTCACGCAGCCGTTCGAGGCCGTCGCCCACCTGCTGTGGCACGGCGACCTGCCGACCGACGAGCAGCTCGCCGACTTCCGCGCGAAGGAGCGCGAGCACCGCGCGCTGCCCGACGCGGTGCAGACGGTGATGGATGCGCTGCCCACGACCGCGCACCCCATGGACGTCGTGCGCACGGCCGTGAGCATCCTCGGGGCGAGCGACCCGCAGGCGGAGGACGCGAGCGCCGACCTCGACAAGGCCTTCCGCCTGTTCGCGGTGCTCCCCGCGGTCGTGAGCTACGAGCAGCGCCGGCGCAACGGCCAGGAGCTCGTCGCGCCGCGCGACGACCTCGACTACGCCGCGAACTTCCTCTGGATGTCGTTCGGCGAGGAGGCCGACCCGGTCGTCGTCGACGCGTTCAACCAGTCGATGGTGCTCTACGCCGAGCACTCGTTCAACGCCTCGACCTTCACCGCGCGCGTCATCACGTCGACGCTCGCCGACCTCCACTCGGCCGTCACGGGTGCCGTCGGGGCGCTCAAGGGGCACCTGCACGGCGGCGCGAACGAGGCCGTGATGGAGGTCTTCCACGAGGTCGGCTCCGCTGACCGTGCGGATGCGTGGATGCAGACCGCGCTCGACGAGAAGCGCAAGATCATGGGCTTCGGGCACCGCGTGTACAAGAACGGCGACTCGCGCGTGCCGACGATGCGCGCCGCGCTCGAGCGGCTCGTCGAGCACTACGACCGGCCCGACATGCTCGACATCTACAACGCGCTCGAGCGCGCGATGGCCGACCGGAAGCCCATCAAGCCCAACCTCGACTTCCCGTCGGGCCCGGCGTACGCGCTCATGGGCTTCGACGTGCCGATCTTCACGCCGCTGTTCGTCGCGGCGCGCGTCACCGGTTGGACCGCCCACATCATCGAGCAGCGCGCGAACAACGCGCTCATCCGCCCCCTCTCGGAGTACGTCGGCCCCGACGAGCGGCACGTGCCGGGCGTCGACACCGCCGCCCTGCCCGAGGACACGTCGACCATCGAGGAGACCGAGTAACCGCATGGCCATCCCCACCCTGCAGCTGAACGACGGCCGCTCCATCCCGCAGCTCGGCTTCGGCGTCTTCAAGGTCGACCCGGCAGAGACCGAGCGCATCGTCTCGGAGGCGCTCGAGGCCGGCTACCGCCACATCGACACCGCCGCGATCTACCGCAACGAGGAGGGCGTCGGCCGCGCGATCGCGGCCTCCGGGATCCCGCGCGACGAGCTGTTCGTCACGACGAAGCTGTGGAACGACCGCCGCGGCGCCGCCGAGACGCGCGCGGCGCTCGGCGAGAGCCTCGAGAAGCTCGGGCTCGACCGCGTCGACCTCTACCTCATCCACTGGCCGGCGCCCGCGAACGGCAGCGTCGTCGAGACGTGGCAGACGATGGCCGAGCTGCGCTCGGAGGGGCTCACGACCTCGATCGGCGTCTCGAACTTCGACGAGCGGTTCCTGCCCGAGGTGCTCGGCACGGGCATCGTGCCCGCGGTCGACCAGATCGAGCTGCACCCGCAGTTCCAGCAGCGGGCCGCGACGGCGCTCGCGGCCGAGCACGACATCAAGGTCGAGGCGTGGGGCCCGCTGGGCCAGGGCAAGGTCGACTACGCGGCGACCGTGATCGGCGAGATCGCCTCTCGGCTCGGCGTCTCGTGGGCGCAGGTCACCCTCGCGTGGCACCTGGCAGCGGGCCGCATCGTGTTCCCGAAGTCGAACCGCCGCGAGCGCATGGTCGAGAACCTGGCCGCCGCCGACGTCGCGCTCTCGGCCGACGACATCGCCGCGATCGACGCGCTCGACCAGGGCGCGGCGGGCCGCGTCTCGGCCGACCCGGCCGACGCGAACTAGCGACCGCGGGGCTCCCTTCCGCCGAACGGGACCCCTTCCACCGAACGGGACCCGGTAGACCGGGTCCCCGCGGGTGGAAGGGGGCCCGTTCGCGTCGGCGCGCTCACGCCCGCCCCCGCGACGCGACCTGTTCGCGCAGGCCCGACCTCTTCGCGTGGGCGCGCTCGCGCCCCTCCCCACGGCGCGACCCCTTCGCGCCGGCGCGACCTGCTGCAAGGGCTCGCGTCGGTGCGAAGGGGTCGCCTCGCGGTCGGGCGGGGCGTCAGCGGAGGAGCGCGGCGATGCGCGGGCCGAGCGCGGCGGCGACGCGCTCGGGATCGCGCTCGCCCTTCGCCACGAGGAACGAGTGGTCACCGCCCGCGACCCAATCGATGCGCGCGTCCGGCAGCCTCGCGACGAGCCGGTCGAGCAGGTCGCCCGACTGGAACGGGTCGTTCGTGCCCTGCAGGAACCGCTGCGGGAGCGCGATGCCATCCAGGTGCGCGTCCTTGAGCCGCTCGGGCTTCCCCGGCGAGTGCAGCGGGTAGCCGAGGTACAGCAGCCCCGTCGCGGGCATCCCGTCCGCGACGGCAGCGGCGGCCATGCGGCCGCCGAACGACTTGCCGCCCGCCCACGGCGCGTGCGGCAGGAGCGGCCGCACCGCATCCATCACCGCGTGCCACGTCGCGACCGCGCTCGGCTCGCGCTCGGGCTGCCGCTTGCCGGCCTGCGCGTTCGGGAAGCTCGCGCGCGCGACCGCGACGCCCTCGGCGACGAGCCCGCGGGCCGCGCCGACCATCCAGGGGTGCGTCGCCGAGCCGCCCGCGCCGTGCAGGAGCACGAGGCTCGCCCACGCGTCGCGCGGGACCTCGACGATCGCGTCGACGTGCGGCACCGTCGGGTGCTCGATCGGCACGGGCACGATGCTGGTCTCGTCGAGGGGATGCTCCGTCATGCCTCGAGCCTCGCAGACGACCGGCCTCGCCGCCGCGCGCTCCTCGCCGCGGTCCCGAGGCCGTGCGCGACGCTCCGCGCCGCGGCCCCGCCGAGGCGCCGACGTCGTGCGCGCGGCAGCTCTCCACAGGTCCGCGGATGCGCCGCGCGGCCCGGGTGCGGCGCGTGCGATCGTGCGCCGCATGGATCGATCGATCGCCGACGAGGCGGAGTCCTACCTGCACGGCCTGCTCGAGGAGTGGGCCTCGCCGAGGCCCGGGGAGTGCCTCGCGTGCTACCTCGACCGCGCGGTCGAGGGCAGCGGCTGCGACGGCGACCTGCGCTTCGCCGAGCTCTACCGCGACCTCGTGGCGCCGCGCGCGACCGGGCTGCTCGCGCGGCTCGAGTCGGCCGGCGGGTACTGCGACTGCGAGGTGCTCGTCAACGCGATGCAGCCGGCATGGCACCTGTGGACGACGAGCCGCGAGCTCGAGCTCGACGGGCAGACGATCGTGCTCGAAGCGGAGCCGCCCGCGTCGATGCCGCAGTGCGCCGGGGTGCGCCGCGGCTCGACGCAGCCCTGCCGCAACTGGCACCGCATGATCCGGCGCGGGCGGTAGCGGGCTTCGCCAGCACGATGCCCGGCCGCCTCCCGCTCAGCGCCGCCAGCCCGTTGGTGCGCGGCTGGTGCCCTGCCACGTCCTGCTCGCGCCCGCCTGCCGCTCAGGGCCGGCGAGTACGGTCGCGGCCATGGAGCGATCCGTCGACAACCGGCTCGCGCACGCCGCGAGCGACTACCTGCGGCTGCACGCCGACAACCCGGTCGACTGGCGCGAGTGGGGCGACGAGGCGTTCGCCGAGGCTCGCGAGCGCGGGGTGCCGGTGTTCGCCTCGGTCGGCTACGCGACGTGCCACTGGTGCCACGTGATGGCGCGCGAGTCGTTCGCCGACCCCGAGATCGGCCGGCAGCTGCGCGACGGCTTCGTCGCGATCAAGGTCGACCGCGAGGAGCGGCCCGACGTCGACGCGGCGCTCATGGGCGCGGCCTCGGCCTTCACCCGCAGCCTCGGCTGGCCGCTGAGCGTGTTCCTCACGCCCGACGGGCTGCCGTTCTTCGCGGGCACGTACTTCCCGCCCACCGCGCGGCAGGGCGTGCCGGGGTTCCGCGAGGTGCTGACCGCGATCCGCCAGGCGTTCGAGCACCAGGCGGATGCGGTGGCCGAGACGGCCGCGCGCGTGCAGGCGGCGCTCCGCGACGCGAGCCGTGGCGACGGCGGCGATGCGCCGAGCGCGGCGGAGGCGAGAGCGGCGCTCGCCGCCGTCGCCGCGGTCGAGGACCGCGAG
>NZ_JANQCH010000117.1 GCF_024723325.1 Agrococcus sp. HG114 | reverse complement strand
GCGCCGTCGCGGCCTGCCGCGAGCCCGCGACCACGAGCAGCCGCGCGGGGTCGAGGCCGGCGGCGAGGCGCTCGGCGACGAGCTCGACGAGCGTCGTCGTCTTCCCGGAGCCGGCGACCCCGAGCACGACGGCGGATGCCGTCCCGGGCAGGTCGAGCACGGCGCGCTGGGACGCGTCGAGGGCGACGCCCGGTGCGCGCACGGGCGCGTCGACGGTGAGGCTGGCTTCTGGCACGCGCCCACGGTATCGACGGCCGCCCACACGCGCGGTCGCCCCGGCCCATCCCGCCGGCGCCGCCCGCACCGCATCGCGGCGCCCGAGCGGCCGGAGACCCGGCGATCGCGCTGATCGCCCTCGGCGGAACCGCGCCGGGGCGCGTCGCGGCATCGCCTATCCTCAGAGCCATGGACATCCGCATCGGCATCAAGGACTCGGCTCGCGAGATCGCCTTCGACTCCGCCCAGACGGTCGGGGAGGTGCAGGACGCCGTGCTGTCGGCGCTCGAGTCCGGGCACCTGACGATCGACGACGCGAAGGGCCGTCGCTACATCGTGCCGAGCGCGAACATCGCCTACGTCGAGATCGGCAGCGAGTCGACGCGGAAGATCGGCTTCGTGGCCTGATGCCCATCCTGGTGCTCGTGCCGATGGTGCTCGGCGCCGCGATCGGCCTCTTCGTGCGGTTCTCGATGCCGGGCCGCGAGTGGGTGGGGCTCTACCTCAACCCCGGTGCCGCCGCGGCCGCCGCCGGGGTCGCCTGGACGATCGGCGTCCTGCTCGGCGCGACCGCCGACAGCCTCTGGCTGTGGCTCGCGAGCCTCGCCGCGGCTGCCGTCGTCGCCGTCGCGCTGCCCAAGCTCCTGCCGCCCCGGCGCGAGCGCGCCGACCGCGAGCTGCTCGCCGAGCTGACCGCGAAGCGCGCGTAGCCCGGCGCGCTCAGGCCGTCAGGCCGAGCTCGTCCATGCGCCGCGTGTGCGAGGCGACGATGTCGTTGAACGCCGGCTCGAGCCGCGGCTGGCTCGGCACCGCGCGCCCCGAGCGGTCGGGGCCGTTGACCGCGAGATACATCTGCAGGAGCGCGTCGCCGACGAGCCGCCGACCCCACACCGCGAGCCGGTCGGAGAGCCGGGGCGTGAGGTGGATCGCGGACTGCAGCAGCTTCACGAGCTGCGGGTGCGCGCTCTCGCCCCGCAGCGCGCGCAGCATCGCGTCCTGGTCGTCCTCGGGGAGCCCCGGCACGATCGCGACGAAGAAGTCCTCGAGCATGCCGCTCACGACGTGGATGGTGAGCAGCTCCTCGTACCAGTCCGCGCCCGCGATGAGGTTCGAGAACTCGCGCGTCGTGTCGGCGAAGGGGCGCATCGCGTCCTCGGGCTCGACCCCCTCGGCCTCGAGGATGCGGGCGAACGCGGTCGCGCGCGTCGCATGGATGCGCACGACCTCCGAGAGCGCGACCTGCGCCTCGGCGGAGGGCGCGGCCTGGAGCACGCGCCCCGCCTTCGCGACGAGGTCGAGCTCGAGGCCGAGCGCCTGGCCGACGAACGGCACGAGCGCGGGGCGCACGTCGCTCAGCAGCACCCGGTCGCCCACGACGGGCACCCGGTGCTGCCGCAGCAGCTGGCGCGTGACGTCGCGCGGCGTCCGGTCGAACCACTTCACCACAGTCGTGCAGTCTATGGGCGCGGAGCCGTCCCGCCCCGCATGCCCCCGGTACGCTGGGACCAGATAACGAACAGGCGGAACCCTCTCTTGACCTTCCAAGACCTCAACATCGATCCCGACATGGTCCAGGCGCTCGCCGACCGCGGCATCCTCGAGCCCTTCCCCATCCAGGCGCAGACCATCCCGCTCGCGCTCTCCGGCCAGGACATCATCGGCCAGGCGAAGACCGGCACCGGCAAGACCTTCGCGTTCGGCCTGCCGCTCGCGCAGCGCCTCGGGCCGGCACCCGAGCACGGCGTGCAGGCGCTCATCGTCGTGCCGACCCGCGAGCTCGCCGTGCAGGTGACCGAGGACATGGAGCTCATCACCTCCAACCGGCCCACGACGATCGTCTCGATCTACGGCGGCAAGGCCTACGAGGGCCAGATCGACCAGCTGAAGGCCGGCGCGCAGATCGTCGTCGGCACCCCGGGCCGGCTCCTCGACCTCGCCCAGCAGCGCATCCTCGACCTCTCGAACGTGCGCGAGATCGTGCTCGACGAGGCCGACAAGATGCTCGACCTCGGCTTCCTCCCCGACGTCGAGAAGATCTTCGCGAAGGTGCCCGCCGTGCGGCACACGATGCTGTTCTCGGCCACGATGCCGGGCGCCGTCGTCGCGCTCGCGCGCCGCTTCATGTCGCGCCCCCTCCACATCCGCGCCGCGGGCGTCGACGAGACCGTCGCGCAGGCGAACATCGAGCACGTCGTCTACCGCGCGCACGCGCTCGACAAGGACGAGGTGGTCTCGCGCATCCTGCAGGCCGAGGGCCGCGGCAAGACCGTCATCTTCACGCGCACGAAGCGCGCCGCGTCGCGCCTGACCGAGGAGCTCATCGACCGCGGCTTCCTCGCGGCGGCGGTGCACGGCGACATGAGCCAGGAGGCGCGCGAGCGCGCGATGGCGCAGTTCAAGGCGGGCAAGAAGGACGTCCTCATCGCGACCGACGTCGCCGCGCGCGGCATCGACGTCGACGACGTCACCCACGTCATCAACCACACGATCCCCGAGGACGAGAAGGCCTACCTGCACCGCGTCGGCCGCACGGGCCGCGCGGGCCGCACGGGCATCGCGGTGACCTTCGTCGACTGGGAGGACCTCCACAAGTGGTCGCTCATCGACCGGGCGCTCGAGTTCGGGCGCCCCGAGCCGGTCGAGACGTACTCGTCGAGCCCGCACCTCTACAGCGACCTCAACATCCCGACCGACGCGAAGGGCCGGCTCACGACGACCCCGCCCAACAAGGACGCCAAGCGCGAGCACCTCGCCGAGTACGCGGCGGGCGAGGGCTCGGCGGCGGGCGGCCGCGGCCGCGGCGGCACCGCCGGCGCGTTCGGCAAGGGCGGAGCCAAGGGCAAGTCGCGCAAGTCGAAGCGCACGAAGCGGCTCGAGTTCGAGATGCGCGAGGCGCCGTCGATCGGCGGCGTCAAGGTCCGGCGCGGCGACGGCGAGACGGTGCGCATGCGCCGCGGCGCCTCGATCGCGGACTTCGCGGAGAAGATCGACGCGAGCCCCGGCGACCTCGTGACCGTGCTGTTCCACCTCGGCGAGATGGCGACGGCGACGGAGTCGCTCGACGAGACCACCTTCGAGCTGCTCGGCGCCGAGCTGGGCTACAAGATCCAGATCGTCAGCCCCGAGGACGAGGACAAGGAGCTCCTCGAGGGCTTCGGCCTCGACCTCGAGCAGGAGCTCGAGGACGAGACGGACGAGGACCTCGAGTACCGCGCGCCGGTCGTCACGGTCATGGGTCACGTCGACCACGGCAAGACGCGACTGCTCGACGCGATCCGCGGCGCGAACGTCATCGAGGGCGAGGCCGGCGGCATCACCCAGCACATCGGCGCCTACCAGGTGTGGAAGGAGCACGAGGGCGAGGACCGCGCGATCACCTTCATCGACACCCCGGGCCACGAGGCGTTCACCGCCATGCGTGCCCGAGGCGCCCAGGTGACCGACATCGCGATCCTCGTGGTCGCGGCGGACGACGGCATCATGCCGCAGACGATCGAGGCGCTGAACCACGCCCAGTCGGCCGGCGTGCCGATCGTCGTCGCGGTCAACAAGGTCGACAAGCCCGACGCGAACCCCGCGAAGGTGCGCCAGCAGCTCACCGAGTACGGCCTCGTCACCGAGGAGTACGGCGGCGACACGATGTTCGTCGACGTCTCGGCGCTCGCGGGCACCGGCATCGAGGAGCTCCTCGAGGCCGTGCTGCTCACGGCCGACGCGGGTCTCGACCTGCGGGCCAACCCGAACAAGGAGGCGCGCGGCGTCGCCATCGAGGCGAAGCTCGACAAGGGCCGCGGCTCGGTCGCGACCGTGCTCATCCAGTCGGGAACCCTGCGGGTCGGCGACGCCATCGTCGCGGGCACGGCCTACGGCCGCGTGCGCGCGATGGTCGACGACCGCGGCGAGCTCGTCGAGGAGGCGTTCCCCTCGATGCCCGTGCAGGTGCAGGGCCTCTCGAGCGTCCCGCGCGCCGGCGACACGTTCATCGTGACGGACGAGGACCGCACCGCTCGGCAGATCGCCGAGAAGCGCGAGGCCGTCGAGCGCAACGCCCAGCTGGCGAAGGCCCGCAAGCGCCTCTCGCTCGAGGACTTCAAGCTCGCGATGGAGCAGGGCAAGGTCGAGACGCTCAACCTCATCATCAAGGGTGACGTGTCGGGTGCCGTCGAGGCGCTCGAGGAGTCGCTCATGAAGATCGAGGTCGACGACACGGTCGACCTGCGCATCATCCACCGCGGTGTCGGCGCGATCACCGAGTCGGACGTGACGCTCGCGACGGTCGACTCGGCCGTCATCATCGGCTTCAACGTCCGGCCCGACACGAAGGCCCGCGAGCGCGCCGCCCGAGAGGGCGTCGACGTGCGGTTCTACAACGTGATCTACGCGGCGATCGAGGACGTCGAGAACTCGCTCAAGGGCATGCTCAAGCCCGAGTTCGAGGAGGTCCAGTCGGGTGTCGCCGAGATCCGCGAGGTGTTCCGCTCCTCGAAGTTCGGCAACATCGCGGGCTGCATCGTCCGCTCCGGCACGATCACCCGCAACGCCAAGGCACGCATCATCCGCGACGGCGTCGTGCTCGCCGATGGCCTCGCCATCGAGTCGCTGCGCCGCTTCAAGGACGACGTGACCGAGGTCCGCACCGACTTCGAGTGCGGCATCGGGCTCGGCCGGTTCAACGACATCCAGATCGGCGACGAGATCGAGACGATCGAGATGGTCGAGAAGCCGCGCGCCTGACGCGCAGTACGGTGTGGGGCGGCTGCTGGCCGCCCCACACTCGTCTCAACAGGAGGAATCCCATGGCAGAGAACCCCCGGGCGAGGAAGATCGCCGACCGCATCCGCGAGATCACGGTGAACGCGCTCGAGCGCGAGGTGCGCGACCCGCGGCTCGGCTTCGTGACGATCACGGATGTGCGGGTCACGGGTGACCTGCAGCACGCGTCGATCTTCTACACGGTGCTGGGCACCGACGAGGAGCGCGACGAGACGGCGAAGGCCCTCGCCTCGGCGAAGGGCGTCGTGCGCCGCGAGATCGGCAAAGGGCTGTCGCTGCGGCTCACCCCGTCGATCGAGTTCCACCTCGACGCGCTGCCCGAGAGCGCCGCGTCGATCGAGCACCTGCTCGACGAGGCGCGGCAGCGCGACCTCGCGGCCCAGCGGTCCGCCGAGGCGGCGCAGTACGCCGGCGAGGCCGACCCGTACCGCAAGCCCCGCGAGCACGACGACGAGGAGCCGGCCGCCGGCTGAGCCAGGCCTGCCCGCCGGCTCACGCGGCGGGGGAGACCTCCGCGAACCGCAGGCGCCGCGACGCGAGATCCGCCTCGGTGAGCCGAGCGCGGATCCGCTCGCCCGGCTGCGCGCTCGTGTCGCACGCCGCCTCGGTCGGCGGGTCGATGAGCTGGATCGTCGCGCCCTCCTTGCGCGCCTCGACGACGACCGCGTCGAACTCATCGCCGATGCGGTGCCGCAGCACCGCGATCTCGACCGCGTCGATCGACTCGCGCTCGAGCCGGTTCGCGAGCTGCCCCGATTCCTGCATGATCTCCGGCAGCCCCTCGAGTCCACGGGTGGCCCACTCGGGGATCTCGCGGCCGTTCGCGATCGCCTCGCAGTGCGCGAGCACGTAGCGGTCGACGAGCCTCCGCAGCGGCGCGGTCGTGTGCGCGTAGGGGGCGCCGATGGCCGCCTGACCGAGCCCCGCCGCCTCCGCGCCGGGCTCGAGCACCGTGTACGAGGCGCCGCGGAACAGCCGCCGCGCCGCCTGCAGGATCGCGAGCGTCGACGGCTTCGAGCGGTCGAGCCGTCGCAGGAACGCCCCGTAGTGCTCGCCCTCCGCCCACTCCTCGCCGATCGCCCGCACCTCCGCGCGGAAGCGGCGCACGTCGCCCTCCGGCGGCTGCGCCATGGTGCGCAGGATCCCCGCCCCCGCGTGCAGCATCAGCTGCGCGGCCTCCATGCCGGTGAGCAGCGAGAGCTGCGCGTTCCAGCGCTCGACCGGCAGGAGCTGCCGCCGCTCGATGCGGTACTCGTCGCCCTCGCGCTCGATCTCCTCCTCGGGCATGTCGAGGCTCGCCCCGTCGCGGGCGCCCTCGAGCGCGATGCGCAGCTCGCCCACCTCGGCGAGGAGGCCGAGCATCGGATCGCCCGCGTCGATGCGCTCCTGCGCCTGCAGGTAGCTCAGCTGCTCGCGCGACCGCACCCGCGCGCGGCCGAGCCTCGTCTCGGCGACCGCGCCCGACGCATCCAGCCGGAACTCCCACAGGTAGGCGCTGCGCTCCTGATCGGGCAGCAGGCTCGCCGCGCCCTCGCTGATGAGCGGCGGGTGCAGCGGCACGCGGCCGTCGGGCGCGTACATCGTCTGGCCGCGGCGGCGGGCCTCGGCGTCGATCGCGCCGCCTGGTGCGACGAACGCGGGCACGTCGGCGATCGCGTAGTGCACGAGGAATCCGTCGCCGTCGCGCTCGAGGTGCAGCGCCTGGTCGAGGTCGGTCGAGCCCTCGGGGTCGATCGTGACGAGCGGGATGTCGGTGCGGTCCGCGTCGGTGCGCGGTGCGCTCGTCACCGCGGCGTCTGCCTCGGCGAGCGCCTCGGGCGGGAACCCGGCATCGAGGCCCAGCTCGACGCGGATCGCCGCGAGCGCGGCAGCGAGCTCGTCCTGCGCATCAGCGCGACGGCGGTCGATGAGGCGGTGGTGTCGGGCCGGCATGGCGACCAACCTAGCCAGCGGCGCTGACGGCGAGCCGAGCGGGGGCGGGCGCCTCAGTCGGGCAGCCGCACCGCGCCCGGCTCCCGCACGACGAGGCCATCGGCCGCGAGCGACGCGAGGGCGCGCTCGAGCTGCTCGGCGTCGTGCCAGAGCGGCGCGAGCTCCGCCTCGGCGAGCGGCACGTCCACAGCTCGCAGCGCGCGCAGCACCGTGC
>NZ_JANQCH010000116.1 GCF_024723325.1 Agrococcus sp. HG114 | reverse complement strand
GGCCACGGCCGCGGTGCGCGCATCGCGACCGTGACGGGCTCGACGGCCGACCAGGTCGTGCTGCTGTTCGCGTGCGCGAAGGCCGGGGCGATGCTCGTGCCGCTGTCATGGCGGCTCACCGCGGGCGAGCTCGCCGAGCAGCTGCGCATCGCCGACCCGTCGCTCCTGCTCGTCGAGGACGACCACCGGCCGGTCGCCGAGGCCGCGCTCGCGCGCCTCGGCGAGCATCGCATCCCCCAGGCCACGCTCGGCGCCGCGGGCGTCGAGACCGCGGTCCCGGATGCGTCGACGCACCTCGGGCACGGAGCCCCCCAGGACGACGACGGCCTGCTCATGCTCTTCACCTCCGGCACGACGAGCGCGCCGAAGGCCGTCGTGCTCAGCCACGCGAACTGCGCGTGGAACAACCTCGCGCTCTCGCGCGCGACCCCGATGACGCCCGACGACGTCGTGCTGCAGGTGCTGCCGCAGCACCACGTCGCGGGCTGGAACATCCAGCCGCTGCTCGCGTGGTGGATCGGGGCGCGCGTCGTGCTCGAGCGCACGTTCGACGCGGGCCGTGCCCTCGCGCTCATCGAGCGGCACCGGGTGACGGCGACGATGGGCGTGCCGACGACCTACCGGGCGCTCATCCAGCACCCCGACTTCCACGCGCGCGACCTCTCGAGCATCCGGACGGCGATCGTCGGCGGCGGCATGCTCGACCCGCGCGCGACCGCGGAGCTGCGCCGACGGGGCGTGCCCGTGCTGCAGGGGTACGGCCTGACCGAGGCCGCCCCGAACGTCGCGCTCGCGCTCGACGCGAGCGACGACGGCACGGTGGGCCGGCCCTACCCGCACGTCGACGTCGCGCTGCTCGTCGACGGCCGCGTGCAGCACGGCCCCGGCGCGGGCGAGCTGCTCGTGCGCGGGCCCGCGGTCTTCCAGGGCTACTTCCGCGACCCCGAGGCGACCGCGGAGGCGCGGCTCGGGCCGTGGCTGCGCACCGGCGACCTCGTCGAGCGCGACGCGGCCGGGCGCATCCGCATCGTCGACCGCGTGAAGGACATCGTGCGCTCGGGCGCCGAGTCGATCGCGCCGATCGAGGTCGAGCTCGCGCTGCTCGAGCACCCCGCGGTCGCCGACGCCGCGGTCGCGGGCGTGCCGAGCGAGCGCTGGGGCGAGGAGCTCGTCGCGTGGCTCGTGCTCGACGAGCCCGCCGACGACGCGTCGCTGCGCGCGCACCTCGACGGGCGGATCGCCGACTTCAAGCACCCGAAGCGCTTCGTCGTCGTCGACGAGATCCCGCGCACGAGCACGGGCAAGCCGCTGCGGCGCGCGCTCGCGGCGGGCCTCGAGCGGCAGGGGGCCGACGCGTGAACGCGCCCCGCACGAAGCGCGGCGAGCAGACGAAGGCGAAGCTGCTCGCGGCGGCCGAGGCCGTCTTCGCCGAGCAGGGCTACCAAGCCGCGTCGATCGCGCGCATCACCGAGCGCGCGCACGTCGCGCAGGGCACGTTCTACCTGTACTTCGAGTCGAAGCTCGACCTGTTCGAGCAGCTCGTCGAGGACCTCAACCGGCGCGTCCGCAAGGCGATGAGCGACGGCGCCGCGCGCGGCTCGAACCGCGCCGAGGCCGAGCGCGAGGGCTTCCGCGAGTTCTTCGCCTTCACCGCCGAGCACCCCGCCCTGTACCGCGTCGTGCGCGAGGCCGAGTACGTCTCGCCCGGCGCGATGCGCGCCCACTACGAGCGCATCGTCGAGGGCTACCGCGAGGGCCTCGAGCGCGCCCGCGCCGCCGGCGAGATCGGCGACGTCGACCCCGAGGTGGCCGCGTGGGCGCTCATGGGCGTGGGCGAGATGATCGGCATGCGCTACGTGCTGTGGCCCACCGGCGACGACGGCGCCTACGGCACCGCCGCGACCCCCGTGCCCGACGACGTGTTCGACGAGATGGTCGCGTTCGTGCAGCGCGCGCTCGGCACCGCCGGCTCGACCCAGACCGCCGCCGCGACCGCGGCGCTGACCAAGGAGGACTCATGAGCACGCTCTCCGGCCGCAGGGCCGTCATCACCGGCGGAGCCGCCGGCATCGGCGCCGCGATCGCCCGCTCCTTCGCCGCGGAGGGCGCGCACGTCGTGATCGCCGACCGCGACGCTGCGGCAGCTGAGCAGCTCGCGAGCGAGCTCGGCGGCGAGGCGTGGGGGGTCGACCTGCTCGACGTCGCCTCGCTCGAGTCGCTGTCGCTCGAGGCCGACATCCTCGTGAACAATGCCGGCATCCAGCGCGTCGCGCCCATCCAGGACTACGAGCCCGAGATGTGGCGGCGCATCCACACCCTCATGCTCGAGGCGCCGTTCCTGCTGATCCGCGCGGCGCTGCCGGGCATGTACGAGCGCGGCTTCGGGCGCATCATCAACCTCTCGAGCGTGCACGGCCTGCGCGCATCCGCCTTCAAGTCCGCCTACGTCGCCGCGAAGCACGGGCTCGAGGGGCTCTCGAAGGTCACGGCGCTCGAGGGCGCGGCGCACGGGGTCACGTCGAACTGCATCAACCCGGGCTACGTGAAGACGGCGCTCGTCGAGGCGCAGATCGCCGACCAGGCGAAGACGCACGGCATCCCGGAGTCGGAGGTGCTCGAGAAGGTCATGCTGACCGAGGCCGCGATCAAGCGGCTTGTCGAGCCTGAGGAGGTCGCGTCGCTCGCGACCTGGCTCGCCGGCCCGCACGCCGGCATGGTCACGGGCACGTCGTACGTCATGGACGGCGGGTGGAGCGCCCGATGACCGCGACCGACGCGCCATCCGCCGAGCGGGCGCTGCGCGTGCCCGTCGCCGGCGGCGAGCTCGCCGCGACGGTGTGGCGGGCGGATGCGCCGGGCACGCCCGTCGTCGCGATCCACGGGATCACGGCGAACCACCGGTCGTTCTCGCCGCTCGCGGCCCGGCTCGACGCGCCGGTGCTCGCCGTCGACCTGCGCGGCCGCGGCGGATCGCGCGCGCTTCCCGCGCCGTACTCGATGGTGCAGCACGCCGACGACGTCGCGGCGGCGATCCGCGCGGCCGGCTTCGCGCGCGCGATCGTCGTCGGGCACTCGATGGGCGCGTACGTCGCGACGCGGCTCGCGAGCCGCCATCCCGAGCTCGTCGAGGCGGTCGTGCTCGTCGACGGCGGGCTGCCGCTGCGGCCCGCGCCCGAGGGCGCGCAGCTGAGCCCCGAGGACGTGCTCGGGCCCGCGATCGAGCGGCTGCGCATGACGTTCCCCGACGCCGAGGCCTACCGCGACTTCTGGCGGCAGCACCCGGCGTTCGGCCCCTACTGGAGCCCCGCGATCGAGGAGTACGTCGACTACGACCTCGTCGACGACGGCGCAGGCGCGCGACGCCCGTCCGCGAACCCCGACGCGGTCGTCGCGAACCTCGTCGAGCTCGACGGCCGCGACGGCTACGCCGAGGCGCTCGAGGCGCTCGAGGTGCCGATCGCGCTGCTGCGGAGCCCCCGCGGCCTCTTCGACGAGACGCCCGGGCTCTACGATGACGAGTGGCTCGCGACGTGGCAGTCGCGGCTGCCGCGCCTCGAGGTCGGCGACGTCGAGGGCACCAACCACTACACGATCCTGATGGGCTCGGGAGTCGACGCGGTCGCGGCCGCGGTCCGGCGCGCCGCAGCCGCGGGAGACGCACCACGAGAGGGAGCAGAGGCACGCTGATGGCGATCGACAAGACCTACGCGTCGGCGGCGGAGGCCGTCGCCGACATCCAGGACGGCGCGACCCTCGCGGTCGGCGGCTTCGGCCTCTCCGGCAACCCCATGGCGCTCATCCGCGCGATCGAGGAGCGCGGGGTCAAGCACCTCAAGGTGGTCTCGAACAACTGCGGCGTCGACGACTGGGGCCTCGGCCTGCTGCTCCGGAACGGGCAGATCGACAAGATGACCTCGTCGTACGTCGGCGAGAACAAGGAGTTCGAGCGCCGCTACCTCTCGGGCGAGCTCGAGCTCGAGCTCACCCCGCAGGGCACGCTCGCCGAGAAGCTCCGCGCCGGCGGCTCCGGCATCGCCGCCTTCTACACGCGCACGGGCGTCGGCACGCAGGTGCAGGAGGGCGGGCTGCCGCAGCTCTACAACGCCGACGGCACCGTGGCGAAGGCGTCCGCACCGAAGCCCACCGCGACGTTCGACGTCGACGGCGAGCCCAAGGAGTTCGTGCTCGAGGAGGCGATCACGACCGACTTCTCGCTCGTGCACGCGCTGCGCGGCGACCGCCACGGCAACCTCGTCTTCAACAAGGCCGCCCGGCAGTTCTCGCCGCCCGCGGCGATGGCGGGCCGCGTCTGCATCGCGCAGGTGGAGGAGCTCGTCGAGCCGGGCGAGATCGACCCGGATGCGGTGCACCTGCCGGGCGTGTTCGTGCACCGGATCATCGAGGTCGGCACCGACATCGAGAAGCGCATCGAGCGCCGCACGGTGCGAGAAGCGTAGAGGGCGAGAGGAGACCTGACATGGCGCTGACCAGGAACGAGATGGCCGCGCGGGCGGCGAAGGAGCTCGAGGACGGCATGTACGTCAACCTCGGCATCGGCCTGCCCACGCTCGTGCCGAACTACGTGCCCGACGACGTGACCGTCGTGCTCCAGAGCGAGAACGGCATCCTCGGCGTGGGCCCGTACCCGACCGAGGACGAGGTCGACCCCGACCTCATCAACGCCGGCAAGGAGACGGTCACGACGCTGCCGGGCACGTCGTTCTTCGACTCGGCCACGTCGTTCGCGATGATCCGCGGCGGCAAGATCGACGCGGCGATCCTCGGAGCGATGCAGGTGTCGGCCTCGGGCGACATCGCGAACTGGATGATCCCGGGCAAGATGGTGAAGGGCCCCGGCGGCGCGATGGACCTCGTGCACGGCGCCGCGAAGGTCATCGTGCTCATGGAGCACGTCGCGAAGGACGGCTCGGCGAAGATCGTCGACGCGTGCTCGCTGCCCCTCACCGGCAAGGGCGTCGTCGACCGCATCATCACCGACCTCGCCGTGCTCGACGTGACGCCCGAGGGCCTCCGGCTCGTCGAGCTCGCGCCCGGCGTGACGCTCGAGGAGCTGCGCGAGAAGACCGAGCCCGAGGTCCTCGCATGACGACGCTCCTGGACGGCATCGAGCAGCGCGCCGTCCGCACGGAGCGCCTCACCGCATCCGTCCTCCGCCACGGCTTCGAGGGCGCGCACGCCGACGCCCGGCCCATCGTGCTGATCCACGGCAACGTCTCGTCGTCGCTGTTCTTCCAGCCGCTCATGCAGGCGCTGCCGCGGCCGACGGTCGCGATCGACCTGCGCGGCTACGGCGACAGCGAGACGCTGCCGGTCGACGCGACGCGGGGGCTCCGCGACCTCTCCGACGACGTCGCGTCGGTGCTGGATGCGCTGGGCCTGTCGGACGCGCACATCCTGGGCTGGTCGATGGGCGGCGGGGTCGTCATGCAGCTCATGCTCGACCGGCCCGAGCTCATCCGCTCGGTCACGCTCATGGCGCCCGTGCCGCCGCAGGGCTTCGGCACGCGGCTCGACGGGTCCCTGTGCACGCCGGATGCGGCGGGCACCGGCGGCGGGGGAGCGAACCCCGACTTCATCGCGCGGCTCGAGGCGGGCGACACGAGCGACGAGGCGCCCACGAGCCCCCGCAGCGTGTTCCGCTCGAGCTACGTCGCGCCCGGCTTCGCCGACGAGCACGAGGATCTCTGGGTCGAGTCGATGCTCTCGACGAAGACGGGGCCCGACAACCAGCCGGGCGACGGGGTCGCGTCGGAGTCGTGGCCGGGCTTCGGGCCGGGCACGCGCGGCATCCTCAACACGATGTCGGCCGTGCACATGGATCTCACCGGCATCGTCGACCTCGACCGGAAGCCGCCGATCCTGTGGGTGCGCGGCGCGCATGACGCGATCGTCTCGGACGAGTCGTTCTTCGACTTCAACACGCTCGGCAAGCACGGCGTCGTGCCCGGCTGGCCGGGCGAGGAGGCGGCGCCGCCGCAGCCGATGGTGTCGCAGACCCGCGCGGTGCTCGAGCAGTACGCGGCGAACGGCGGCTCCTACGAGGAGGTCGTGTTCGAGCACGCGGGTCACTCGCCGCACATCGAGGACCCCGAGCGGTTCCGCGAGGCGCTGCTGCGGCACGTCGAGGCGAACGACTAGGCGATCGACCGCAGCCCGTGCGCGAGAGGCCCCGCATCCGTCCTACGGATGCGGGGCCTCTCGCCATCCAGGCGCCTACTCGGTCGCGGTGAGCGAGTCGACGTACTCCTGGTTCTCGGCGATCCAGGTCGCGACGATCTCGGGGTAGTCGTCGGCCGTCGCGCCGCTGTTGAACATCGCGTTCTCGAGCGAGAAGAGCAGCTCCGACTCCATCTCGAAGGCCTGCAGCCACGAGGTCAGCTGCGGGAAGTCCTCCTCGAAGCCCGTGCGGGCGATCGAGTGGATGCCCTCGGCGGCGCCGAGCGTGCCCTCAGGGTCCTCGAGGTCGCGGATCGCGAACTCGTCGTAGGCCCAGTGCGGGCGCCACAGCGTCACGACGATGTTCTCGCCCGCGTCGATGGCGCCGCTCAGCTCGGCGAGCATCGCGGGCGTCGACGAGGTCACGAACTCCATGCCCTCGAGGCCGTAGGTCGGGATGACGCTGTTCTGCGTCGCGCCCGTGAGGCCCGCCCCGGGCTCGATGCCCACGATGCGGTTGCCGAACGCGTCGGCGTTCTCGGCCAGCTCCGCGATCGAGGTGATCGGGGCGTCCTCGTTGACGGCGAGCGTGAGCACGGCGTCGTCGTTCCAAGCGCCGAGGTCGACGAGGTCGTCGCCGAACTGCTCCATGTAGTCGGCGTGCGTCATGGGCAGCCAGCCGTCGAGCGTGACGTCGTAGTCGCCGCCCGCGACGCCCGCGAAGACGGGCCCCGCGTCGGCGTACTCGAGCTCGACCTCGTAGCCCTGCTCCTCGAGGATCGCCTCCCACAGGTACGAGACGGCCTCGCCCTCCGGCCAGCCGTTGAAGACGCCGATCGTGAGGTCGGTCTGGTCGGTCGTCACCGCAGCGTCGCCCTCCGGCGCCTCCGCCTCCGAGCCGCTCGACGAGCAGCCCGCCAGGGCCAGCGCGCCGACCGCGGCGACCGCGGTCGCGCGCATGAATCGCTTGTGCATGGTGTGTCCTCTCTCGTTCCGTATCTCTCGTCCGTCGGCGGCCGCGGGCCGCCGAAGTCTCAGCGGGCGCTGCCGGCCGGCGCCGCCTCGGCGGCCGCCGCGGCGGCCACGTCGCGCGGCGATGGCG
>NZ_JANQCH010000115.1 GCF_024723325.1 Agrococcus sp. HG114 | reverse complement strand
CCGCCTCCGCGCGGACCGCCCGGCCCACGCCCGCCGCGTCGAGCGCGCCGAGACCGGGCGGGTGGATGCCGATCGCGCGCGCGCTGCCGGACGGCTCGCGCCGGCGCTCGAGCACGACGACGTCGAGCCCTCGCTGCGCGAGCAGGCACGCGAGCAGCAGCCCGACGGCGCCGCCGCCGACCACTGCGACGTCGCGGCGCTCGATCATGGCGAGTGCCGCACGAGCTCGTAGCGGAAGGGGGTCGACCGGCGGACGGCCCAGCCGGTCGGCAGCGCGCGAGCGAGCTCCGCGGCCGTGTGGCTGCGCCGGATCGAGGCGAGTCCGTCGGCGCGGATGAAGGTGCCGCGCAGGAGCGTCGGCTCGAAGGGCAGCGTGCCGGCGGCGAACGCGGCGAAGGCGAGCGGCGAGCGGGCGATGTCGCCGTGCACCGCGACGCCGCCGGGGCTGAGGAGCGCCTCGGAGTCGGCGAGGATCGCGCCGAGCTCCGCGCCCGTGAGGTGGTGGAGCACGTGGTTGGAGAGCACGACGTCGAAGCGCTCGCGCGCGGCGACGAGGTCGCCCGTCATCGCCTGCCGCAGCTCGAGCCCCGGCAGCGGGGGCAGCGAGCGCGCGAACGCGATCGCGCGCGGGTCGGGATCGATCGCGACGACGCGCAGCTCGCCGTCGGCGGCCCAGCGCAGCAGGCGGCGGGGCAGGTCGGCGCCGCCGGTGCCGACGTCGAGCAGCCGCACGACGCCGCCCGCGCGCAGCCGCGGCCTTACCCAGCGCCGGTAGACCGCGCGCCGGCCCGAGACGACCGCGTTCACGAGGTCGAACCGCGCGTAGGTGCGCGCGAGCGCTGCCTCGTCGCACGCGGGGTCGTCCATCGCCTCTCGCGCGTCCGGGTCGCGCCGGCGCAGCTCGCGCAGCAGCATGGCCGGCGGTTCAGCCCTCGACGGTCAGGAGCGCCGACTCGACCGTGAGGCCCGGGCCGAACGCCATGGCCGCCACGCGGTCGCCGTCGCCCGCGTCGCCCCGAAGGATGTGCTCGAGCACGAACAGCACGGTCGCGCTCGACATGTTGCCGAAGTCGCGCAGCGTCTCGCGCGCCGGCACGAGCTGCGCCTCCGCGAGGCGCAGGGTGCGCTCGACGTGGTCGAGGATGCTGCGCCCGCCCGGGTGGATCGCCCAGTGCTCGATCGCCGCGCCGGCCGCGCCGTCCCGGAGCGCGGCCGCGAGTGGCTCCTCGGCGTCGAGCAGGGGCTCGATCGCCCCGGTGATGTGCTCGCCGATGAGCGAGGGCACGGCGTTCGAGAGCACCATCTCGAAGCCGTGGTCCCCGATGCGCCATGCCATGTCGCCCTCGCCCTGCGGGGTCGTGCGCGTCGCGAACGCGTCGAGCCGCAGCGCGCGCTCCCCCGTCTCCGGGGGCGCGGCGGTCACGACGCCGGCGCCCGCGCCGTCGCCGAAGAGCGAGGTCGCGACGATCGTGTCGGGGTCGTTCGAGGTGCGCAGGTGCAGCGTGCACAGCTCGACGCTCACGACGAGCACGACCGCCGACGCATCCGCCTCGCACAGCTGCGCCGCGAGGCGCAGCGCCGGCATCGACGCGTAGCAGCCCATGAAGCCGAGGTGGTAGCGCTGCACGCCCGCGGGCAGGCCGAGGTCGCGCGCGAGCACGAAGTCGGGCCCGGGGGCGTAGAAGCCCGTGCACGAGACGGTGATGACGTGCGTGACGTCGTCGGCGCCGACGCCGGGGGTCGCCGCGAGCGCCGCGCGGCCCGCCTCGACGTAGAGCCGCGACGCGTGGTGCGCGTAGACGTCGTTGCGCAGCCGCGTGCCGGGGTCGAGCAGCAGCCCGCTCGCGCGGTCGTAGAACGCCGGGTCGGCCGGCTCCGGCCCCTCGCGGGTGAGCTCGTCGAGCACCGTGTAGCGCCGCTCGATCCCCGAGAGGCCGAACGACGTCGACACGATGCGCTGCCCGAGCCGGCTGAGGCCGGGCTGCGCGCCGAAGACCTCCGCCACCTCGGTCTGCACGAGCTGGGTCGGCGGCACCGCCGTCGACAGGCCTCGCAGTCGCACTGTCATGACCGCACCCTAGGGCGCGCGACCGTGCGCGGCCTAGGAGCCTGCCCGGACCGCTCGATCCCGCGGCCCGACGACCTGCTCCCCCGCGCGCCACACCGCGTGCACGAGCGGCACGCCGGGGCGGTAGGCGAGGTGCGCGATCGAGGGGGCGTCGAGCGCCTGCAGGTCGGCCCGGGCACCGGGGCGGATGCGGCCGAGGGGCGGCAGTGCGCGGCCGGTGCGGTCGGTGCGGGGCGCGTCGCGGTCGATCGCGGCGGCGCCCCCGAGGGTCGCCGCGCGCACGGCCTCCTCGACGGTGAGGCCCATCTGCAGCACCGCCGTGGCGACGCAGAACGCCATCGAGGTCGTGTAGCTCGTGCCGGGGTTGCAGTTGCTCGCGATCGCGACGACCGCGCCGGCGTCGAGCAGCCGCCGTGCGGGCGCGAGCGGCATGCGGGTCGAGAGGTCGCACGCGGGCAGCACGGTCGCGACCGTGCCTCGCCCGCCCGACCACGAGTCGGCGAGCAGCGCGAGCTCCTCGTCGTCGAGGAACGCGACGTGGTCGACGCTGAGCGCGCCGAGCTCGACGGCGAGCCGCACGCCCGGTCCCGGGCCCAGCTGGTTCCCGTGCACGCGCAGCGCGAGCCCGCGATCGCGCGCCGCCTCGAGCACGCGGCGCGACTGCGGCCCGTCGAACGCGCCCGACTCGCAGAACACGTCGACCGCGTCGACGAGCGGCGCGGCGGCGGCGAGCATGGCACCGGCGACGAGGTCGACGTAGGCGTCCGCCTCCCAGCCGTCGGGCACGAGGTGGGCGCCGAGGAAGGTGACGGCGTCGGCGCGCGACCGGGCGATGCGCGCCGAGCGCACCTCGTCGTCGACGGTGAGCCCGTAGCCGGTCTTCACCTCGAGCGCCGTCGTGCCGCCGCGGAGCGCCTCGTCGGCGAGGCGGTCGAGGTTCGCGGCGAGCGCCGCGTCCGAGGCCGCGCGGGTCGCCTCGACCGTCGAGGCGATGCCGCCCGCCGCGTACGGCGCCCCCGCCATCCGCGCCTCGAACTCGCCCGTGCGGTCGCCCGCGAACACGAGGTGCGTGTGGCTGTCGACCCAGCCGGGCAGCACCGCGCGGCCCGCGACGTCGACGGCCGCGTCGGCGGCGGGCGCGTCGGCGGCGCTCCCCACCCACGTGATGAGCTCGCCCTCGACGACGACGGCCGCGTCGCGCATCCGCCCGAGCTCGTCGTCGTTCGTCGTGAGCTCGCCGATGCCGGTGACGAGGGTCGCTGCCGCCACGTCAGCCTCGCCGCATCGGGATCGGCACGCCGTGCGCCTCGGCGAACGCGGCCGCCTCGTCGTAGCCAGCGTCGACGTGGCGGATCACGCCCATCGCGGGGTCGTTCGTCAGCACGCGCTCGAGCTTCTCGGCCGCGAGCTCGGTGCCGTCGGCGACCGTCACCTGCCCCGCGTGGATCGAGCGGCCGATGCCCACCCCGCCGCCGTGGTGGATCGAGACCCAGGTCGCGCCCGAGGCGGTGTTGACGAGCGCGTTGAGCAGCGGCCAGTCGGCGATCGCGTCGGAGCCGTCCTTCATCGCCTCGGTCTCGCGGTAGGGGCTCGCGACGGAACCGCTGTCGAGGTGGTCGCGGCCGATGACGATCGGCGCCGAGAGGGTGCCGTCGGCGACCATCTCGTTGAAGCGCAGCCCCGCGCGGTGCCGCTCGCCGGCGCCGAGCCAGCAGATGCGCGCGGGCAGCCCCTGGAAGTGCACGCGCTCCTGGGCCATGCGGATCCAGCGGCGCAGGTGCGCGTCCTCGGGGAAGAGCTCGAGGATCGCCTCGTCGGTGCGGCGGATGTCCTCCGGGTCGCCCGAGAGCGCCGCCCAGCGGAACGGGCCCTTGCCCTCGCAGAAGAGGGGGCGGATGTACGCGGGCACGAAGCCGGGGAACGCGAACGCGTCGTCGTACCCGCCGAGCTGCGCCTCCGCGCGGATCGAGTTGCCGTAGTCGAACACCTCGGCGCCCGCGCGCTGGAAGCCGACCATCGCCTCGACGTGCCGCGCCATCGACGCGCGCGCCCTCGCCGTGAAGCCCTCGGGGTCGCGCTCGCGCTCGGCGTGCCAGTCCTCGAACGCGACGCCGCTCGGGAGGTACGCGAGCGGGTCGTGCGCGCTCGTCTGGTCGGTGACGATGTCGATCGGCGCGCCCATCGCGAGCAGCTCCGGCACGACGTCGGCGGCGTTCGCGTGCAGGCCGATCGAGAGGCCCCGGCCGGCGTCCCGCGCCTCGACGGCGCGCGCGAGCGCATCCGCGACATCCGTCGCCAGGACGTCGAGGTAGCGGTGCTCGATGCGGCGCTCGATGCGGGAGCGGTCGACCTCCACGCAGATCGCGACGCCGTCGTGCATGGTGACGGCGAGCGGCTGTGCGCCGCCCATGCCGCCGAGACCCGCCGTGAGCGTGATGGTGCCGGCGAGCGAGTCGCGGCCGAGCTTCCGCGCGACGGCGCCGAACGTCTCGTACGTGCCCTGCAGGATGCCCTGCGTGCCGATGTAGATCCAGCTGCCGGCCGTCATCTGGCCGTACATCGTGAGACCGGCGGCCTCGAGCCGGCGGAACTCGGGCCACGTCGCCCAGTCGCCGACGACGTTCGAGTTCGCGATGAGCACGCGCGGCGCCCACGCGTGCGTGCGCATGACGCCGACCGGGCGCCCCGACTGCACGAGCAGCGTCTCGTCGTCGTCGAGCCGCTCGAGCTCGCGCACGATCGCGTCGAAGCTCGCCCAGTCGCGCGCAGCGCGGCCGGTGCCGCCGTAGACGACGAGGTCGTCGGGGTGCTCGGCGACCTCGGGATCGAGGTTGTTCTGCAGCATGCGCAGCGCCGCCTCCTGCTGCCAGCCCTTCGCGTGCAGCTCGCTGCCGCGGTGCGCGCGCACGGGGCGCGCTCCCTCCATCGTCATGACCGTCCTCCTCGTGCGATGCCGACGTGCAACTCCTCGTCGGGATCGGCGGCCCGCGCCTCGCCGCCGTTGAGCATCCCCGCCTCGATGCGCGCGCCGCCGCCGACGACGAAGGCGACGGATGCCTCGATGTCACGGGCGAGGAACCGGTCGGGCCCGATGCCCGGCACCTGCCGGCGGAGCGCCTCGACGACGCGCCCGGTGCGGGGGCCGGGCGGGGCGTCGCGCAGCTCGATCCCGCGCGCCGCGGTCATGACCTCGATCGCGAGCACGCGCCCGAGCCCGTCGATCGAGCGGCGGAGCTTGCGGGCAGCGCCCCAGCCCATCGACACGTGGTCCTCCTGCATCGCGCTCGAGGGGATCGAGTCGACCGAGGCGGGCGCCGCGAGCCGCTTGAGCTCGGAGACGATGCCGGCCTGCGTGTACTGCGCGATCATGAGGCCCGAGTCGACGCCCGGGTCGTCGGCGAGAAACGGCGGCAGCCCGTAGGAGCGCGCGGGGTCGAGGAACCGGTCGGAGCGGCGCTCGCTCATCGACGCGACGTCGGCGATGACGATCGCGAGGAAGTCGAGCACCGCCGCGAGCGGCGCGCCGTGGAAGTTGCCGTTCGAGACGACCCGGCCGTCGGCGAGCACGACGGGGTTGTCGATCGCGCTCGCGAGCTCGATCTCGGCCACCCGCGCCGCGTGGGCGGCGGTGTCGCGCGCGGTGCCGTGCACCTGCGGCGCGCAGCGCAGCGAGTACGCGTCCTGCACCCGGGTGTCCTCGGGCCCCTTGTGGCTCGCGACGATCGGGCTGCCCTCGAGCAGCGCCGCGATGTTCGCCGCGCTCGTCGCCTGCCCGGGGTGGGGCCGCAGGGCCATGAGCTCCGCGGCGAACGGCGCGTCGGTGCCGAGCAGCCCCTCGACGCTCATCGCCGCCGCGAGGTCCGCGGTGTCGAGCAGCAGGTCGAGGTCCGCGAGCGCGAGGCACAGCATCGCGAGCATCCCGTCGGTGCCGTTGACGAGCGCGAGCCCCTCCTTCTCGGCGAGCACGACGGGAGCGAGGCCCGCGCGCTCGAGCGCGGCCGACGCATCCATCACCTCGCCGTCCGGCTCGCCGGGCGCGCACACCATGACGGTGCCCTCGCCCATCGCGGCGAGCGCGACGTGCGAGAGCGGCGCGAGGTCGCCGGAGCAGCCGAGCGAGCCGTGCTCGCCGACGAGCGGCGTGATGCCCGCGTTGAGCATCGCCGCGTAGAGCTCGGCCGTGGCGCGGCGCGCGCCCGTCCGGCCGGTCGCGAGCGTCTGGAGGCGCAGCAGCATGAGGCCGCGCACGACCTCGGCCTCGACCTGCGCGCCGCTCGAGGCCGCGTGCGAGCGGATGAGCGACTGCTGCAGGCGCGTGCGGTCGCCGGGCGCGATCGCCGTGTTGGCGAGCGCGCCGAACCCGGTCGAGATGCCGTAGTGCGGCCGGGGGTCGGCGGCGAGGGCGTCGATCACGGCGCGGGCGCGGTCGACGCGCTCGAGCGCCGCGGCGCTCAGCTCGACGCGCGCGCCCATGCGCGCGACCTGCACGACCTCGTGCCGGGTGAGGGGCGCGTCCCCGATGATCACTGCCATGCGGCCATTCCAGCCGGGCGCGCCGCCGCGCGCACGCGTCCGGCGCATACTGGTGTCTGAGATCTCAGACGCGCGAGGAGGCGGCGATGGCGGCACCGCGCATGCCGGCCGCGCGCAGCGCGCTGCGGCTCCTCTCGCTGCTCGCCGAGCAGCCGGGGCCGGTGCGGGCGGCGACGATCGCGCGGGAGCTCGACCTGCCGCGCTCGAGCGCGTACCAGCTCCTCCAGGTCATGCGCGAGGAGGGCTTCCTCGTGCACTACCCCGAGCTCGGCGCGTGGGGCCCCAGCGCGCGCGTGCAGCAGCTCGGCTCTCGCGTGGCGGCGGCGACGCGGCTCGAACGGCTCGCGCAGCCGATCCTCGACCGGCTCGTGCGCGAGGCGGGCGTGCCGGCGACGAGCCACCTCGCGGTGCTCGCCGGGAGCGACGTCGCCTACGCGGGCCGCGGCGAGGGGCGCCGCTCCCCCGTCACGGTCTCGCGCGTGGGCGTGCGCCTGCCTGCGGTGCGCACCGCGACGGGGCGGTCGCTGCTCGCGGCCCTCGGTCCCGATCAGGTGCGCGCGCTCATCCCCCACGACCGCGACCTCCTCGGCGAGCGGCCCGCGACGCGCGCCGCGCTCGTCGCGATGCTCGCGGGCGTGCGGCGGCGCGGCTGGGCGACCGAGGAGGGCGAGGTCGACCCCGCGTACGGCTCGGTCGCCGCC
>NZ_JANQCH010000114.1 GCF_024723325.1 Agrococcus sp. HG114 | reverse complement strand
GGCCGGCGGCGGCCGTGGGGCTCACGTTCCGGCTGGCCGACGTCGAGGCGGCGGGCTGGGCGCCGCTCGGTGCGCGGTGCGCCGAGGCCGCCGCCGAGCTCACGCGGAGGCTCGGCGGCGGCTGACGGCTACGCGAGGCGCGTCTCGACGGGCGTGGGGTTCGAGAACAGGTCGTGCACCGGGCAGTGCGCGTCGACGACGCGCCGCAGCTCGTCGTAGCGCCCGCGCTCGTCGGGGCCGTCGATGTCGACGACGATGCGCACGGCCTCCAGCCCGGGCCGCACGTCGTCGGCGCCGAAGAGGCCGCGCACGTCGAGGCCCGCCTCGGCGCGCAGCTCGAGCCGGTCGATCGTCAGGCCGAGGCGCTGGGCGTAGAGCCGGTACACGACGGTCTGGCACGCGAGGAGCGCGCCGAGCGCCGCCTCGACGGGGCTCGGGCCGGCGTCGTCGCCCGCGAGCCCCGCGGGCTCGTCGATGAGCCACTCGTGGCGGCCGGCGCTGATGCGGGTGGCGACGGCGCCCTCCGCCGAGCCGCTCGCGGCGACGACGAGCCGGGCGTTCCTGGCGTCGGCGGCGAGCCGGTCGCCCCACGCGCGCTCGGCGCGCGAGAGGCGCTCGTCGCGCTCGGCGGCGGTGACGGATGCGGTGGTGGTGGACATGCGTGCTCCTTCGGTCGGGAAGGCACACGCTACGAAGCGACGCGGCGGGCCCGGAAGCCCGCCGCGTCACGCTTCGTCATGCCGCGTCGCGGTGCGTCACACCGCGTCGCGGCGCGTCACACCGGGCGCTCGTCGGCGTCCGGCCCGGGCGGCTCCGAGCCCTCGAGCACGGCGACGGCCGCGTCGTCCGGCTCGAGCTCCGCCTTGTCGGCGGCGTGCTCGCGCTCGATCGCCGCTCGGGCGCGGTCGGAGAGCTCGTCGAACGAGCGGCCGGAGAGGTCTCCCGCCGGGTCGTCCGGCGACTCCGCGTCCACCGCGAGCTCGGGCGCCTCGTCGTCGGGCAGCCGCTCGGGCTGCAGCTCCTCGTGCTCCACGATGCGCTCCTAGGGCTGGGCGCGGTCGACGTCGTCGAGCGCGCTCGCGTCGCCCGCCGGGTCGCCCACGGGCGCGGTCGGGTCGAGGGTGCCCGGCCCCTGCGGCGCCTGGGGCGCACCGGGCGCCGTCGGGTCGGGAGCGCCGGGGTCCGGTTCGGGGACGCCGGGCTCCCCCGAGCCCACGGGGCCGCCCGGCACCGGAGGTGCGCCGGGCCCTGGCTCGAGCGACGAGCCGGACGCGCCGACGGCGTTCCCGGGCTGCTCGGCCTCGAGCTGCTCGATGCGCGCGCGGTGCTCGTCGATGCGCTCGAGGCCCTCGTCGACCACGCGCTCGTAGCGCTCGCCGGTGGCGTCGGCCGCGAAGTCGGCCTGGCCGTCGCGATCGGCGTTCGGGTACGGGAGCGGCGGCTCGCCGCCCGCGGGCAGCTCGCGGTCGTCCTCCGGCGGATGCGCGCCCGGGCGGTGCTCGGGCACGGTGCTCAGGTCGCCGCCCGGGAGCTCCGGCTCGTCGTCGAGGGGCTGGTCTCCGCCGTCGCGGATGGGGCTGTCTGCCATGCTCGCACCTTTCCGTCTCGAGGCCGGCACCGGTGCGCCGGCCGCGCTCCCAGCCAAGCACCGCTGGCTGGGAGCGGCATCAGTCAGTCGCCGCGCGCGTCGACGGCGCCGCCGTCGAACGGGTCGCCGAACCCGCTCGCGTCGATGTCGGCGTCGCCGGCCTCGCCCATCCCCGTCGTCCGCGCATCCGTCGCAGCCGACCGCGTGCCCTCGGGGCCGAAGCCGTCGGAGCCCTCCTCGGACCCGGCGTGGTCCGCGGCGGCCCACGCGCCGCCCGTCGCGTCTGTGTCGGCCGTCGGCACGTGCGGGTCGGTGCTCGTCTCGTCGGAGCCCGTGCCGTCGGCGCCGATCACCTCGTTCGCGGGCGAGCGGGTGCCCGGCATCTCGTCGTCGCGCTGCTCGCGCGCCTCGTCGGCGAGGTCCTCGAATCCAGCCATGCTGCAGCTCTCCTCTCGCGCGACCGCGGTCGCGGCCGCTGCGGTCAGCCAACCCCTCCGGGCTGGGAGCGCGCTCGGCGCGTGTCAGGCGAGGAGCCACCAGATGCCGACGACGCCCTGCGCGAGCGCGATGACGATCGCGATCGCGACGAGGCTCACGTGCACGGTGAGGAACCGGGTGGGACGGCCGGCGGCGTCCCTCGCCCGCTCGTCCCGCGCGACGCGGCGCAGGAACGCGGGCCACACGACGACGCTGAAGGCGGCCCCGACGAGGAGCAGGACGGCACCGGCGGTCCCGACGGTGTCAGGCATCCCGCATCCCGGTGCTCTGCTCGCTCGTCGGTCCTGCCATGCCGCCAGGCTACCGCGCGCACGAAGGAGGGCCCCGCCGCAGCGGGGCCCTCCCAGGTGAGTCCGGAGACTACTTGATGATCTTCGTCACCGTGCCGGCGCCGACCGTGCGGCCGCCCTCGCGGATGGCGAAGCCGAGGCCCTCCTCCATGGCGATCGGCTGGATGAGCTCGACCGTCATGTCGGTGGTGTCGCCCGGCATGACCATCTCGGTGCCCTCGGGCAGCGAGATGACGCCCGTGACGTCGGTGGTGCGGAAGTAGAACTGCGGCCGGTAGTTCGTGAAGAACGGGTTGTGGCGGCCACCCTCGTCCTTGGACAGGATGTAGGCCGTGCCCTCGAAGTTCGTGTGCGGCGTGACCGAGCCCGGCTTCACGACGACCTGACCGCGCTCGACGTCCTCGCGCTTGGTGCCGCGGAGCAGCAGACCGCAGTTCTCGCCGGCCCATGCCTCGTCGAGCTGCTTGTGGAACATCTCGATGCCCGTGACCGTGGTCTTCTGCGTCGGACGGATGCCGACGATCTCGACCTCGGAGTTGATCGCGAGCGTGCCGCGCTCGGCGCGGCCCGTGACGACCGTGCCACGGCCGGTGATCGTGAAGACGTCCTCGATCGGCATGAGGAACGGCTTGTCGCGGTCGCGCACCGGGTCGGGGATGTTGTCGTCCGCGGCCTGCATGAGGTCGAGGATGGCCTGCGTCCACTTCTCGTCGCCCTCGAGCGCCTTGAGCGCCGAGACGCGGATGACGGGAGCGTTGTCGCCGTCGAAGTCCTGGCTCGAGAGGAGCTCGCGCACCTCGAGCTCGACGAGCTCGAGGATCTCCTCGTCGTCGACCATGTCGGACTTGTTGAGCGCGACCATGAGGTACGGCACGCCGACCTGCTTGGCGAGCAGCACGTGCTCGCGCGTCTGGGCCATCGGGCCGTCGGTGGCGGCGACCACGAGGATCGCGCCGTCCATCTGAGCAGCACCCGTGATCATGTTCTTGATGTAGTCGGCGTGACCCGGCGCGTCGACGTGCGCGTAGTGGCGCTTCGGCGTCTCGTACTCGATGTGCGAGATGTTGATCGTGATGCCGCGCTGGCGCTCCTCGGGTGCCGAGTCGATCGAGGCGAAGTCCCGCTGCACGTTGGTGGCCGACGGGTACTTGTCTGCCAGGACCTTCGAGATCGCAGCCGACAGCGTCGTCTTGCCGTGGTCGACGTGACCGATCGTTCCGATGTTGACGTGCGGCTTGGTCCGCTCGAACTTGGCCTTAGCCACTGTGTCCTCCTAGGACTGTTCTCATGAGTGCACCGCCGCGTCGCGGCAGAGCGTTCGGGTGGTGTTGAACTATGGTACTTGCGCCGCGGTCTCATCGAAAACCGCGGCAGAGCGGTGGCCCGGGGGCGGCTCGCGCCGCCCCCGGCGACTCACTCGCCCTTGCTCTTCTGGACGATCTCGTCCGAGACGGCCTTCGGCACCTCGGCGTAGGTCGAGAACTCCATCGAGTAGACGGCGCGACCCGACGTCTTCGACCGCAGGTCGCCGACGTAGCCGAACATCTCCGACAGCGGCACGAGGGCCTTGACGACCTTCACGCCCTGGGCGTCGTCCATCGACTGGATCTGCCCGCGGCGCGAGTTCAGGTCGCCGATGACGTCGCCCATGTACTCCTCGGGCGTGCGCACCTCGACCGCCATGAGCGGCTCGAGCAGCACGGGCTGCGCCTTGCGGGCAGCCTCCTTGTACGCCATCGAGCCCGCGATCTTGAACGCCATCTCGGACGAGTCGACGTCGTGCGCGGCGCCGTCGAGCAGCGTCGCCTTGACGCCCACCGTCGGGAAGCCGGCGAGCACGCCGACCTGCATGGCGTCCTGGATGCCCGCGTCCACCGAGGGGATGTACTCGCGGGGCACGCGACCACCCGTGACGGCGTTCTCGAACTCGTAGGTCTGCTCGGCGGTGATCTCGAGCGGCTCGAGCCTGATCTGCACCTTGGCGAACTGGCCGGAGCCACCGGTCTGCTTCTTGTGGGTGTAGTCGTACTTGTCGACCGTGCCCTTGAGCGTCTCGCGGTAGGCCACCTGGGGCTTGCCGACGTTCGCCTCGACCTTGAACTCGCGCTTCATGCGGTCGACCAGGATGTCGAGGTGCAGCTCGCCCATGCCCTTGATGACGGTCTGACCCGTCTCGGGGTTGTTCTCGGTGCGGAAGGTCGGGTCCTCCTCGGCGAGCTTCTGGATGGCCGTGGAGAGCTTCTCCTGGTCGGCCTTCGTCTTCGGCTCGATCGCGACCTCGATGACGGGCGCGGGGAAGGTCATCGACTCGAGGACGACCTGGTTCGACGGGTCGCTCAGGGTGTCGCCGGTCGTGGTGTCCTTGAGGCCGATCACCGCGTAGATGTGGCCCGCGGTCATCGAGTCGACCGGGTTCTCCTTGTTGGCGTGCATCTGGAAGATCTTCCCGATGCGCTCCTTCTTGCCCTTCGTCGAGTTCGCGACGGCGGCGCCCGAGTCGACGTGGCCCGAGTAGACGCGCACGTAGGTCAGGCGGCCGAAGAACGGGTGCACCGCGACCTTGAACGCGAGGGCCGCGAACGGCTCGTCGCGGTCGGCGTGGCGCTCGATGACGATCTCCTCGTCGCGCACGTCGTGGCCCGGGATGGCGGGCACGTCGACGGGCGAGGGGAGGTAGTCCACGACCGCGTCGAGCATCGGCTGCACGCCGCGGTTCTTGAACGCCGAGCCGCACAGCACGGGGTAGATCTCGGAGTTGATCGTCATCTTGCGGATGGCGGCCTTGATCTCGGCGGTCGAGATCTCCTCGCCCTCGAAGAACTTCTCCATGAGCGCGTCGTCGGCCTCGGCGATCGTCTCGATGAGGGCCGCGCGGTACTCCTCGGCCTTCTCCTTGAGGTCGGCCGGGATCTCCTCGATCGCGTACTCGGCGCCCATCTTCACGTCGCCCTTGGCGTCGCCGCGCCACGTCTTCGCGTTCATCTCGACGAGGTCGACGATGCCCTCGAAGTCGCTCTCCGCGCCGATCGGCAGCTGGATGACGAGCGGGCGCGCGCCGAGGCGGTTGATGATGGTGTCGACCGTGAAGTAGAAGTCGGCGCCGAGCTTGTCCATCTTGTTGACGAAGCAGATGCGCGGCACGTCGTACTTGTCGGCCTGGCGCCACACCGTCTCGGACTGGGGCTCCACGCCCTCCTTGCCGTCGAAGACGGCGACCGCGCCGTCGAGCACGCGGAGCGAGCGCTCGACCTCGACCGTGAAGTCGACGTGGCCGGGGGTGTCGATGATGTTGATCTGGTTCTTGTCCCAGAAGCAGGTCACGGCGGCCGACGTGATCGTGATGCCGCGCTCCTGCTCCTGCTCCATCCAGTCGGTGGTCGCGCCGCCGTCGTGCGTCTCGCCCATCTTGTGGTTGACGCCCGTGTAGAACAGGATGCGCTCGGTCGTGGTGGTCTTGCCGGCATCGATGTGGGCCATGATGCCGATGTTGCGGACCTTGTTCAGGTCGGTGAGCACGTCCTGTGCCACAGGGTTCCTCCGATGAGTGGATGGAGCGGGGGGTTCGGGGGCCGGGTCCCGCGGAGCGGGACAGCGGCCGTGCGAGGCGGAGGCCCGAGGGGCCCCCGCCTCGGCAGCGGCTACCAGCGGTAGTGCGCGAAGGCCTTGTTCGACTCGGCCATCTTGTGCGTGTCCTCGCGACGCTTCACGGCGGCGCCGAGGCCGTTCGAGGCGTCGAGGATCTCGTTCATGAGCCGCTCGGTCATGGTCTTCTCGCGACGCGCCTTGGCGTACGAGACGAGCCAGCGCAGCGCGAGCGTGTTCGCGCGGTGCGGCTTGACCTCGACGGGCACCTGGTAGGTCGAGCCGCCGACGCGGCGCGACTTCACCTCGAGGGTGGGGCGGATGTTGTCGAGCGCCTTCTTGAGCACCGTCACGGCATCCTGGCCCGACTTGGCGCCGACGCCCGTGAGCGCGCCGTAGACGATGCGCTCGGCGAGGCCCTTCTTGCCGTCGAGGAGGATCTTGTTGACGAGCTGCGAGACGATCGGTGCGCCGTAGACGGGGTCAGCAACGACCGGGCGCTTGGGAGCGGGACCCTTGCGAGGCATTACTTCTTCTCCATCTTCGCGCCGTAGCGGCTGCGAGCCTGCTTGCGGTTCTTCACGGCCTGGGTGTCGAGCGCGCCGCGCACGATCTTGTAGCGGACGCCGGGGAGGTCCTTCACACGGCCGCCGCGCACGAGCACCATCGAGTGCTCCTGCAGGTTGTGGCCCTCGCCGGGGATGTAGGCGGTGACCTCGGTGCCGTTCGAGAGCTTGACTCGCGCGACCTTGCGGAGGGCGGAGTTCGGCTTCTTCGGGGTCGTGGTGTAGACGCGGGTGCAGACGCCGCGCTGCTGGGGGTTCGCCTTGAGCGCCGGAGCCTTGGTCTTCTGGACCTTCGGCGACCGGCCCTTGCGGACCAGCTGCTGGATTGTGGGCACGTTGCTTCTTCCTGCTGCACGGTGACAGCGATTCGATGTGGTTCGCCGGCGCTGCCGGCTCCATCGGTGATCCACCGCACGCTCGCGCGCTCTTCTCAGGTGGTGGATATGCCGTGGGGGCTCGCGGACCGGTGCCCGCTGCCCGAGTGCTGCCCGCCCGCTCCCCGCGCATGACGCAGGGCGCGCGTGTGCGCACACCCGATCAAGGATACGGGCAAGCCGCGTGCACGGTCAAGCGACCGGGGGACGCCCCGCGGACGGCAGCCCGTCGTCCTCGAAGCGCGCGGCGAGCGCGATCGCATCGCACAGCGCGAGCAGGAGCGGCACGGGCGCGAGGAGGGGCACGTCGAGGTGGAGGAGCGCCGCGCGGCGCTGCCCGGGCACGGGCAGCCAGTAGTCGACCGCGAGCGACGGCAGCGACGCGGCGCCCGCTGCGGCGCGCAGCGTCGGCCGCCGCAGGACCCTCGAGCCGGCTCCCGCGAGCACGCGGTCGTCGGGAC
>NZ_JANQCH010000113.1 GCF_024723325.1 Agrococcus sp. HG114 | reverse complement strand
CCGCCGCCGGCGTCAGAGGTGTATAAGGGACAGCCGCGGCCTGCGCCGCGCGCGCCTCGTCGACCGCGGCCGCGCGCACGACGGCCGCCGCCGCATCCGTCGTCGTCATCGCCGCGACCGCCGCCGTCGTCGTCACCATCGCCATCGTCGCCCCCTTCGCGTCGGCGGCACGATGGCATGCCGCGGCCACCGCGCGCGGCCTCGAGCGAGCGACCTGTGGATGCGCGGCCCGCTCGCGACGTGCGCCCTGCGCCATGATGGGTGGGTGACCATCGAGCGGGAGATCGGCGATGCGACGCGCTTCCGCGTCTGCTTCGTCTGCACGGGCAACATCTGCCGCTCCCCCATGGCCGCGACCGTCTTCGAGCAGCTCGCGCGCCGGCACGGCGTCGCCGACCGCCTGCACGTCGCGAGCGCGGGCATCAGCGACTACCACGTCGGCGAGACCGCCGACCCTCGCACGCTCGCCGCGCTCACCGAGGCCGGCTACGACGCGGTGCACCACCGGGCGAAGGAGTTCAAGGCCCAGTGGCTCGAGGCCTTCGACCTCGTCATCGCGTTCGACCGGGGCCAGGAGCGAGCGCTCCGCTCGCTCGCCCGCTCGGAGGAGCAGCTCTCGAAGATCCGCCTGCTGCTCGCGTTCGACCCCGAGGCGACGGTGCCCGACGTCCCCGACCCCTACTACTCGGAGGACGCCTTCTTCGGCACCGTCCTCCGCCAGATCGAGACCGCGGTCGGCCGGCTGTTCCGCCAGATCCAGCCGGCCCTGCGCCCCTGAAGGAGACCCATGCCGCTGCCCGCCCAGCCCCTCTCGCCCCTCGACGGCCGCTACCAGCGGCAGGTCGCCGGCCTCTCCGAGCACCTCTCGGAGGCCGGCCTCAACCGCGCCCGCGTGCACGTCGAGGTCGAGTGGCTGCTGTGGGTGGCCGAGCACGGCCTCTTCGGCGCGAGCCCGGTCGAGCCCGAGGCGGCGGATGCGCTGCGGCAGTGGGCGGCCGGGTTCGGCCAGGCGGAGATCGACTGGCTCGCCGAGAAGGAGGCCGTCACCCGCCACGACGTCAAGGCCGTCGAGTACCTCGTGCGCGACCGGCTCGCGCAGCAGGGCCTCGAGCGGCTCTCGGAGGCCGTGCACATCGCGTGCACGAGCGAGGACATCAACAACCTCTCGTACGCGCTCACCGTGCGCGCCGCCGTGCACGAGGTCTGGCTGCCGGCGCTCCGCGCGGTGATCGACCGGCTCCGCGAGCTCGCCGCCGAGCAGCGCGACCGCGCGATGCTCTCGCTCACCCACGGGCAGCCCGCGACCCCGACGACGCTCGGCAAGGAGCTCGCTGTCGTCGCGTGGCGGCTCGAGCGGCAGGCGAGGCGCATCGAGGGCGTCGAGGTGCTCGGCAAGTTCGCGGGCGCGACGGGCACGTTCTCGGCCCACGTCGTCGCCGAGCCCGACGCCGACTGGCCGGCCACCGCATCCGCCTTCGTCGAGTCGCTCGGGCTCACGTGGAACCCGCTCACGACCCAGATCGAGTCGCACGACTGGCAGGCCGAGCTCTTCGGCGCCATCTCGCACGCCGGCCGGATCCTGCACAACCTCGCGACCGACGTGTGGACGTACATCATGCTCGGCACGTTCACCCAGATCCCGGTCGCGGGCGCGACGGGCTCGTCGACCATGCCGCACAAGATCAACCCGATCCGGTTCGAGAACGCCGAGGCGAACCTCGAGATCGCGTCGGCGCTGCTCGAGTCGCTCTCGGCGACCCTCGTGACGAGCCGCCTGCAGCGCGACCTCACCGACTCGTCGACGCAGCGCAACATCGGCGTCGCGCTCGGGCACTCCCTCCTCGCGCTCGACAACCTGCGGCGCGGCCTCTCGGAGATCGCCGTCTCGGACGCCGCGCTCGACGCCGCCCTCGACGGCAACTGGGAGGTGCTCGCCGAGGCGATCCAGACGGTGATCCGCGCCGAGGTGCTCGCCGGGCGCTCGTCGATCGACGACCCGTACGCGCAGCTCAAGGAGCTCACGCGCGGCCAGCGCGTCGGGCAGGCCGAGCTCGTCGCGTTCGTCGACGGCCTCGACATCTCCGACGCGGCGAAGGAGCGCCTGCGGCGCCTGACCCCGCACGCCTACACGGGGCTCGCGAGCGAGCTCGTCGACCGGCTGCCCTAGCGACCCTCGATCGCGCGCGCGGCCGGGGCCCACAGCCGCGCGTGCCAGGCTGGGCGGATGCGAGCGACGATCCTGCACGGCCCCGGCGACATCCGCGTCGAGGAGTGGGCCGACCCCTCCATCGAGCGCCCGACCGACGCGATCGTGCGTGTCGTCGCTGGCTGCGTCTGCGGCTCGGACCTCTGGCCCTACCGCGGCGCGAACGCCGTGGCCGAGCCGCGCACGATCGGCCACGAGGCGATCGGCGTCGTCGAGGCGGTCGGCCCCGACGTCGCCCGTGTGCGCGTGGGCGACTTCGTCATCGTGCCGTTCGACCACTGCTGCGGCCGCTGCGCGCACTGCCTCGCCGGGCAGACGCAGGGCTGCGTCGAGCTCGCCATGACCCCGAGCGGCCAGGCAGAGCTCACGCGCGTCACGAACGCCGACGCGACGTGCTTCGTGCTCGACGACGCGCCCGCGCCCGAGCAGCACGCGGCTGTGCTCGTGCTGAGCGACGTGCTCCCCACCGGCTACCACGCGGCGGTCTCGGCGGGCGTCGCGCCCGGGTCGACGGCGGTCGTCGTGGGCGACGGCGCCGTGGGCCTGTGCGGCGTGCTCTCGGCGCGGCGCCTCGGCGCCGAGCGCATCGTCGTGCTCTCGCGCAACCCCGACCGGCAGCGCATCGCGACCGCGTTCGGCGCGACCGACGTCGTCGCCGAGCGCGGCGACGCCGCCGTCGAGGCGGTGCGCGAGCTCACCGGCGGGGTGGGGGCGGATGCGGTGCTCGAGTGCGTGGGCACGGCCGAGTCGATGGGCACGGCGTTCGGCGCCGCGCGCCCCGGCGCGACGGTCGGCTTCGTCGGGGTGCCCCACGGCGTCGAGATCCCCTGGAGCATCGCCTTCCGCAACAACATCGGGCTCCGCGGCGGCATGGCGCCGGTCGTGCGCTACCTGCCCGAGCTCGTGCCGGCCGTGCTCGCGGGCGACCTCGACGCATCCGCCGTCTTCGACCTCGAGCTGCCGCTCGACGAGGCCGCCGAGGCGTACCGGGCGATGGACGAGCGGCGCGCGGTCAAGGTGCTGCTGCGGCCCTGAGCACGCGCGACTGAGCCGGGCCCCGACGCAGACGCGGCCCGCACCGGTGGAGACCGGTGCGGGCCGCGAGGCGTTGCGGGACTAGAAGACCGCGGGCGTGCGCACGGGCTCGGATGCGAGCGACGTGCGCGGCTCGGCGATCGGCTCGAGGCCGGCCTCGACGCGCGCGCCGAGGTCGGCGTCGACGTGCTTCCAGTACTGGATCGCCCGCTCGCGGATCTCCGGCACGCGCGTCTTGCCGACGTGGCCGACGATGTTCGCGACGAGCCGCTCGCGCGCCGCGTCGTCGAGCACCTCGCGGTAGAGCGTGCCCGCCTGGCCGAAGTCGTCGTCCTCCGGGTGCAGCGTGATGGCGGCGCGCACGAGCTCGCCGTCGCTCTCCCAGCCGCGGTCGTCGCCGGCCGCCACCGGGTCGGCCGCGGGGCCGCCGAACGAGTTCGGTGCGTACACCGGCGCCGCGGGCGAGCGGAAGCCGTGCCGCATCGCGCCCTCCTTGTCGTAGGAGTCGACCTCGACGCGCGCGCGGTTGACGGGCAGCTCGGCGTGGTTGACGCCCACGCGGTAGCGCTGCGCGTCGGCGTAGCTGAAGATGCGCGCCTGGAGCATCTTGTCGGGGCTGCCGGTGATGCCGGGCACGAAGTGCGCGGGGCTGAAGGCGGCCTGCTCGATCTCGGCGAAGTAGTTCTCGGGGTTGCGGTTCAGCGTCATCTGCCCGACCTCGATGAGCGGGTAGTCGCCGTGCGGCCACACCTTCGTGAGGTCGAACGGGTTGAAGCGGTACGTGGCGGCATCCTCGTAGGGCATGACCTGCACGTGCAGGGTCCACGACGGGAAGTCGCCGTCCTCGATCGCGCCGTAGAGGTCGCGGATGTGGTGGTCGGCGTCGCTGCCCGCGAGCCGGTCGGCCTCGGCCTGCGTGAGGAAGTCGTTGCCCTGGTTGGTCTTGAAGTGGTACTTCACCCAGAAGCGCTCGCCCGCGGCGTTGATCCACTGGTAGGTGTGCGAGCCGAAGCCGTCCATGTGCCGCCAGCTCTTCGGCAGGCCGCGGTCGCCCATGAGCCACGTGACCTGGTGGGCCGACTCGGGGCTCAGGGTCCAGAAGTCCCACTGCATGTCGTTGTCGCGCAGGTGCGAGCCGGGCAGGCGCTTCTGCGAGCGGATGAAGTCGGGGAACTTGATGCCGTCCTTGATGAAGAAGACTGGCGTGTTGTTGCCGACGAGGTCGTAGTTGCCCTCGCTCGTGTAGAACTTGAGCGCGAAGCCGCGCGGGTCGCGCCACGTGTCGGGGCTGCCCTGCTCGCCGGCGACGGTCGAGAAGCGCGCGAGCAGCTCGGTCTCGACGCCCGGCTGGAAGAGCGCCGCGCGCGTGTACTGCGACACGTCGTGCGTCGTGACGAACGTGCCGTACGCGCCGCCGCCCTTCGCGTGGACCACGCGCTCGGGCACCCGCTCGCGGTTGAAGTGGGCGAGCTTCTCGACCAGGTAGTGGTCGGTGAGCGCGATCGCGCCGTTCGCGCCGACGCTCTGCGAGTGCGCGTCGCTCGCGATCGGCGTGCCGACGCTGTTCGTGGTGGGCTTCGTCATCTGCTCTTCTCGTCTCTCTCTTCGGTGCGGTCGGGGTCCGGGCGCGCGGCATCGCCGCGCGCAGGCGTGAGGGTGGATGGGCTCCGTCGCCCGGGCGGTGCGGTGCGGTCAGGCCGTGGTCGCGGCCGCCGCGCAGTCGGCGCACACGCCGACGAAGGTGACCTCGGCCGTGTCCACCGCGAAGCCGGGCGGGGCGTCGGCGTGGAGGCAGGGCGCCGCGCCCACGACGCAGTCGACGTCGTCGACACGACCGCAGACGCGGCACAGGGCGTGGTGGTGGTTGTCGTCGATCCGCCGCTCGTAGCGGGCCGCCGACCGCTCGGGCTCGAAGCGGCGCAGCACGCCGGCGCTCGTGAGGTCGCCGAGCACGTTGTGCACCGATTGCACCGAGGTCTCGTGCCCTGCGGCGGCGAGCGCCCGGTGCACCGCGTCGGCGTCGGCGTGGGGCTGCCGAGCGAGCGCGTCGAGCACCGCGAGCCGGCCCTGCGTCACGCGCAGGCCGCGCTCGCGCAGCAGCTCGGCGTCGGTCTCGGTCACGTGCCCAGCATATCGCTATCGTGAACGATTCAAAACAACCGGCCCGCGCACGGCGCGTCGCATCAGGCGCTCCCGACGACCGGCCGGCCGGAGCCCACGCGGCCCCACTCCGCCCACGAGCCGTCGTAGACCGCCGCCTCGCGACCCACGAGCGTCGCGGCGAGCGCGACGACCGCGGCGGTGACGCCCGACCCGCAGCTCGCGATGATCGGCCGCTCCCCCGCGGCGTCGGCGAGCCGCACGGCGAGCTGCTCGGGCGGCAGCATCCGGCCGCCGGGGGCGAGCTGTGCGTAGTGCAGCGATCGCGCGCCCGGCATGTGGCCCGCGCGCACGTCCGCCCGCGGATCCGGCTCCGCGCCCGTGAAGCGGGCCGGCGAGCGGGCGTCGAGCACCGCGGCGTCGCCCGAGCCGAGCGCGGCCGCCGTGACGTCGGCGTCGACGAACGCCGACGCATCCCACCCCACCCTCACGTCACCGGGGCGCCCCGTCGACTCGGCGACGGGAGCGAGCGGATGGCCGGCGCCGACCCACGCGGGCAGGCCGCCGTCGAGCACGGCGGCCTCGATCCCCGCCGCGCGCAGCATCCACCACGCGCGAGCGCTCGAGAACATGCCGGCCGCGTCGTACGCGACGACGCGATCGCCCTCCCGGATGCCGATCGCGCGCAGCTCGCGCTCGAGATCGGCCGGCGCGAGGGCGTCGTGCACGCCGACCGGGCCGAGCCCGTCGCGCTCGTCGCGGCGCGAGAAGCGGCCGTCGATGTCGAACCGCACGGCGCCGGGGATGCCCTCAGTCGGGAGCGGCTCGTCGGTGCCGGGCGGGGCCATGCTCGCGTCGACGACGACGAGGGCCGGCTCCCCGAGCCGCTCGGCCAGCCAGTCGACGTCGACGAGATCGCGCATGCGGCCCATCGTGCCAGGCCACGCCGCGCTACTTCTTCTTGTCCTTCTTCTCGTCGACGATGCCGCCGAGCAGCCCGCCGATCGCGCCGCCCAGGGTCCCGCCCACGGGGCCGCCGATGAGCGCGCCGATGCCCGCCCCGATGCCCGCGAGGCTCGAGCCATAGCTCTGGCGCGCGATCGTCACCGTCGGCGACCCGTCGTCGCGCGGCGCGACCTCGAACGAGCCGACCGCGGCCGACGCCACGACGAGCGCCACGGGGCTCGCGGTGCCGCTCGCAGCGAGGCGGTCGTAGATCCCGCGCGACTCGAAGTACGCCCGCTGCGCGTCGGCCTTGCCCTCGCCCGCCTCGAGCCCGATGCGGTAGAGGTCGAGCAGCGTGCGCGCCTCCTCGCCGTCGATGAGCTCGGCGGTCTGCAGCCGGTCGAGCACCGCCTCGTGATCGCTCACGAGATCGCCCTTCGACGCCTCCATCACGCGGCGGGCCTCCGCTCGCGCGGCATGCATCAGCCCGGCCACGTCGAGCAGCCGGCCGTGCTCGTGCTCGTGCTCTTGCTCCATCTTCATCTCACGCCTCCTCGTCGAGCCGCTGTCGCGGTCGGCGTCAGTGAAGCACCGGGACGTGCAGGCCGGTAGGGGCGAGATGGATGCGCCGCCGCGGGCGGGCGGCGCGGGCGGCGGTCAGCGCTGCTCGTCCGGGAAGGCCGTGATGACGCGCTCCGAGCTGAGGCCGACCCCGACGGTCACCATCCAGGACCGCACCGTCTCGCCACCCTCGACCTGCTCGACGAGCACGTCGTAGTTCACGATGTCGTCGCGGTACGGCTCGACGCGCGTCGGCTGCTCGAGCGCGCGGTCGATCGCGAACCACGCGACGTCCTCCCAGTCAGCGCCGATCGCCTCGGCGAGCTCGCCGAAGTCGCCGGTGTGGCCGTCGGCGATGTGGCGCCAGCCGGCGCCCTCGGCGCTGCCGCACGTCATGATCGCCTCGCCCGCCGCCACGCCGAGGGCCGGGGAGGCCGCGCGGTCGAACCGCTCGAGCTCCGCGCGATCCGCCATGCGGCCGCACTCGGCGTCAGGCTCGACGTCGTGCGCGGAGGGGTCGAAGGCGACGCCCTCCGCC
>NZ_JANQCH010000112.1 GCF_024723325.1 Agrococcus sp. HG114 | reverse complement strand
CTCCTCACCCGCGCCGACCTCATCCTGCTCGACGAGCCGACGGCGCACCTCGATGCCCCGACCGCCGAGGCGATGATGCGCGACGTGCGCGACGCGACCGCCGACCGCGTCGTGGTGCTCGTCTCGCACCGCCGCGCCGACCGCCTCCCCGAGGACGAGGTCGTGCGCCTGCCCTGAGCGGTGCCGCGGCCGGCCCTGTGCGTGCGCCGCATCGCCATCGGTCTGAGGTACCGATCGGCCCCCGGATCGCTCCGAGGAGGGGCCAGAACGTGCCTCGAACGCGAGCGCTCGCTGCAGCGAGCCGCGAGGCGCGCTACGCCACCAGCCGCTTGAACCGGTCGCTCCCGCGCGACGACCCCGACGCATCCACCTCGGCCCCGGGCACGCCGCTCGCCCCGACGTGCAGGATCGCGCGCGCGAGCACCTCGTCGCGCACCTCGCGGCGGGCGTGGTCGTCGGCGAGCATCTCGACGAGCGCGGCGACCTCCGAGTCCGCGAGCGCCGCGATGGGGAACCACGGCAGCGCCGACCGCCACGCGCGGAACGCGAGCAGCAGCAGGTCGTGCCGCTGCTCGACGTGGGCGCGCTCGTGCGCGATCACCGCGACGAGCTCGTCGGCGTCGAGCCGGTCGAGCAGCCCCTGCGAGAGCACCGTCACCGAGCCCACCCCGCGCGGCAGGCAGTAGGCGACGGGCACCGCGTCGTCGAGCACGCGCGTGCGCGCGCGGGTCGGATGCGGTGCCGTGAGCATGTCGAGCAGCTCCAGGTGGCGTCGGCGCTGGCGTGTCACCTGCACGACCGTCACGGCGAGGTGCACGAGCAGGTAGGTGAGCAGCACCGCCGCCGGCACGAGCGCGAGCCACGGCTGCTGCGGCGCGATGGCGAGGCCGATGAGCGCGAGCGCGCCGATCATCGACAGGCCGCCGGCGAGGCCCACGGCCTGCCACACGAGCAGCGCGATCACCGGCGCGCGCATCGGCCACGCGGCGCGCGCGAGCCAGATCGGCACCGGCCACGCGAGCAGCACCGCGACGAGCCCGAGCATGACGGCCGCCCACACCACTGCCCCGTAGGGGATCAGGAACGCGCCCTCGAGCGCGGCGGCGGCGTCGGGCACGGGGGTGCTGCCGTCAGTCCGCGCCGCGCAGCAGCTGGCGGAGGGTCGCCGCGTCCTCCGCCGAGACGGAGCCGACGAAGCGCTCGAGCACCGCCATGCGGTCGCGCGACTCGCCCAGCACCTCGTGCATGAGCTCGGCGACGTGGTCCGCGCGCGAGGCGACCGCGGCGTAGCGGTGGGGCCGCACGCCGCGGTCGGCCGCGACGAAGCCCTTCTTCTCGAGCCGCGTCAGCACCGTGAGCAGCGTCGTCGCGGCGAGCGGGCGACCGGCGGCCTCGAGCTGCGCCTGCACGTCGTACGCGCTGAGCGGCTCGGCGGCGTCCCACACGGCATCCATGACGGCGCGCTCGAGCTCGCCGAGGGTTCCCATGGTCTGCTTCCGCACCATCGCTCCTCCTGACTCGAGCCTCGACGCGTGACGCCACGCATCCGTCGCACCGATTCTACATCGAGTCGAACTTCTTCTATGCTGTGTAGAAAGAGTTCTACGCGGAGTAGAACACTGTGAGCAGAGGAGAGCCGGCGTGGAAGCGCTCGACATCGCCCGGTGGCAGTTCGGCATCACCACCGTCTACCACTTCATGCTCGTGCCGCTCACCCTCGGGCTCGGCATGGCGATCGCCGTCATGCAGTCGATCTGGGTGCGCACGGGCGACGAGAAGTTCCTCCGCATGGTGAAGTTCTGGGGCAAGCTCTACCTGATCAACTTCATCCTCGGCGTCGCGACCGGGCTCGTGCAGGAGTTCCAGTTCGGCATGGCGTGGAGCGAGTACTCGCGCTTCGTCGGCGACGTCTTCGGCGCTCCGCTCGCGCTCGAGGGGCTGCTCGCCTTCTTCGCCGAGTCGACGTTCCTCGGCATCTGGGTCTTCGGCTGGGGGCGCCTGCGCAAGGGCCTCCACCTCGCGGCCCTGTGGTGCGCGGTGATCGGCTCGTGGCTCTCGGCCTACTTCATCATCGTCGCGAACTCGTGGATGCAGCACCCCGTCGGCGTCGAGCTCGCCGCCGACGGCCGCCCGGTCATGACCGACATCTGGGCGGTGCTGACGAACAACACCGCGATCGCCGCCTTCACGCACACGATCTTCGGCTCGCTCATCGTCGCGGGCATGTTCCTCATCGGCATCTCCTGGTACCACCTGTGGCGTCGGCGCCACGACGGCATCGACACGACGGATGCGTCGGGTCGCGTCGTCGTCGGCGAGGCCGCGTCGGTGCCGGGTCGCGACAAGACGGACCACGGCGTCTGGCTCTGGTCGCTGCGCGCGGGCGCGGTGCTCGCGATCGTCGCCTTCGGCGGCACCGGCATCACCGGCGACTGGCAGGGCAAGCTCATGTACGAGCAGCAGCCGATGAAGATGGCCTCCGCCGAGGCCGCGTGCCACACCGGCTCGTCGTTCTCGGTGCTCTCGATCGGCGACCCCGGCACGACCGACTGCCGCGACGTCGTCACGCTCATCGAGATCCCCGGCGTGCTCGGCTTCCTCGGCACCGGCGAGTGGGGCGCCGACATGCCCGGCATCACCGACCTCGAGCCGCAGTACGTGAACCAGTACGGCGAGACGATCCCCGACGACGAGCTCTATGGCTCGTTCGCCGGCACCGAGGTGAACTACGTGCCGCCGATGTGGGTCACCTACTGGGGCTTCCGGCTCATGATCGGCCTCGGCGGCATCACCGCCTTCGGCGCGCTCGTCGCGCTCTGGCTCACGCGCCGCGGCACCGTGCCGACGTCGCCGTGGATCATGCGCCTCGCGATCCTCGGGATCCTCGCGCCGTTCGCCGGCAACATCGCCGGCTGGATCTTCACCGAGATCGGCCGCCAGCCGTTCGTCGTCGCGCCGAACCCGGACCCGTCGGGCATCGACGGGGTGTTCATGTTCACCGCCGCCGCGGTCTCCCCCGGCGTCACCGCCGGCGAGCTGCTGTTCTCGGTCATCACCCTCTCGGCGGTGTACGCCGTGCTCATGGTCGTCGAGATCGTCCTCCTCGTGAAGTACGTGCGCGGCGGGGTCGCGAGCGCCATGCCGGAGCTCGCGCACCGCAACGCGCCCGCCGGCGACGACGGCGACGAGCCACGCGCCCGTGACGACGTGCTCGCCTTCGCGTACTGACGCATCCGCCCCCTTGCTTCTGGAGACATGATGGAACCGCTCGCGATCGTCTGGTTCGTGCTCATCGCCGTCCTGTGGATCGGCTACCTGCTGCTCGAGGGCTTCGACCTCGGCGTCGGCATGCGGATGCTGTTCGCCTCGCGCGACGAGCGCGAGCGCCGCGTGATGCTCAACACCATCGGCCCCGTCTGGGACGGCAACGAGGTGTGGCTCATCACCGCCGGCGCCGGCACGTTCGCCGCCTTCCCCGCCTGGTACGCGTCGCTCTTCTCGACGCTCTACGTGCCGCTCACGATCGCGCTCGTCGGGCTCATCCTGCGCGCGGTGTCGATCGAGTGGCGCGGCAAGGTGCACACCGCGCGCTGGCGCTCCGTGTGGACGGCGGGCGTCGGCCTCGGCTCGCTCATCGCCGCGTTCTGCGTCGGCGCGATGCTCGCGCTCACGACGCTCGGGCTGCCGATCGACGGCAACGGCGACCGCGTCGGCGGGCCGTTCGTGTGGCTCGGTTGGCCGGCGATCGTCGGCGGGCTCGCGATCGTGGGCTTCGCGCTCGCCCACTCGGCGACGTTCCTCGGGCTCAAGGCCGACGGGCCGGTGCGCGAGCGCTCGATGCGGTTCGCCGCGACGTGGGCGCCGCTGTGCCTCGTGCCCGCCGCGGTGTGGGCGCTGTGGGTGCAGCTCGAGCACGGCGGCACCCTGCTCTCGTGGGCGCTCGTGCTGCTGGCCGTGGCGGGCGGATGCCTCGGCTGGGCCCAGGCGCGCCGACGCCGGGAGGGCCTGGCCTTCACCGGCTACGCCGCGTTCGGGCTCTTCGGCACCGCGGCGATCTTCGCGGGGCTCTTCCCGAAGGTGCTGCCGTCGACGATCGACCCCGCCTTCGACCTGACGATCATGAACGCGTCGAGCAGCCCGTACACGCTCGGAGTGATGACCGTGATCACCGCGGTGAGCCTGCCGATCATCCTCGGCTACCAGGCATGGAGCTACTGGGTGTTCCGGCGCCGCGTCACGCCCGGCATGATCCCGGATGCGCACGTCGTGCTGCCTGCGATCCTGCGGGACCGCGACCGGGGCGCGGCCGCTCCGCGCGCGTAGCGGCCCGCGCGCGGAGCGGGTCGCTCCCCGGAGCGGGCGTCCATCCGGTCCGTGCTCGCTCTCCCAAGCAAGCGCCCACCCGGCGCCCTTCACGGACCCCTTTCCGGCGAGCGGACCCGAGATCTCGGGTCCCCTCGCCGCGAAGGGGTCCCGTTCGGCGGCAGATCGCAGCGGCGCGCTCAGTCCTCTAGCTTCGTGAGCGCGGAGCCCTTGTGCGCCGCGATGTGGTCGGTCTTATCGCTCTTGATCTCGTACTGCGGCTCGTCGCTGCTCGCCCGGCGCGTGCGCCCCATGAACTCGAAGTCGCGCTTGTGGATCTTCGTGATCCTGCCGCGCACGCGCCCGGCCTCGGAGTTCCAGCTGACGTGGTCGCCCACCTCGAACGTCTCGGTCATGGGCTCATCGTGCCGCGGCGCGCGACGCTCCGCCACCCGTCGATGACGCTCCCGTCTGCGGTCGGCGAGCGGGCCGGAGTCGTCGTTCACAGCTCCTCGAACCGGTAGCCCGCGGCCTTCACGAGCTCGTTGAAGGCGGCGCCGACGCTCGCGCCCGATGTGGCCGCTCCGCGCAGCTCGCGGAAGACGCGCGGCGGCACGAGGAAGTAGCGGTAGACCGCCCCGCTCTGGAACTCGGCCTCGAGGACCGCCGACGCCGCGTCGTAGCCGATCGACACGAGCACGCTGCTCGTCACCGGCATGCGCTTCATCGACGGGCCGCCCGAAGCGACGCCGCTCGGCTGCGGCTGAGCCGATCGCGCTCCGCGATGTGCGTCATGCCGCCCATGGTGCCCTGCCAGCCTCCACGCCGACGCACCGCTTTCTAACGAACACAGATCTTGACGAAAGAAGCGGCGGGGTGTTCGATCGACCCATCGACGGAGGTCATCATGAGCATCGCCATCGTCGGCGCCGGTCTCGCCGGCGCCACCGCAGCGACGGAGCTGCGCAAGCAGGGCTACCGGGAGCCGATCACGCTCATCGGCGGTGAAGCGCACCTGCCGTACGAGCGGCCGCCGCTGTCGAAGGGCTACCTCATGGGCAGGCAGCCCTTCGAGAAGGCCCTGGTGCACGACCGCGGCTGGTACGACGAGCACGGCATCGAGCTCATGCTCGGCACCCGGGCGACCGCGATCGACCTCGAGCGGCGGACGGTGCAGACCGAGCCGGCGGCCGGCGACGGGGAGTCGAGGGCCGTGCGCTTCGACCAGCTGCTGCTCGCCACCGGCGCGACGCCCAGGCGGCTCGACCTCGGCGACGGCGTCGGGCCGATGGTCACGCTGCGCACGGTCGACGACAGCGACGCGCTCCGCGCGGCCTTCCGCCCGGGTGCGCGCATGGCCATCGTCGGCGCCGGCTGGATCGGGCTCGAGGCGGCCTCCGCGGCGCGGCAGTCGGAGGTCGAGGTGACGGTCTTCGAGACGGCCGAGCTGCCGCTGCTGCGCGTGCTCGGGCCCGAGCTCGCGCAGGTGGTCGCCGAGCTCCATCGGGGTCACGGGGTCGACCTGCGGCTCGGCACCAGGGTCGCCCCCGCCGACCTCGTCGGCGCCGACCTCGTGCTCGCCGCGGTCGGCGTCACCCCGGCGATCGAGCTCGCGGAGGCTGCCGGCCTCGCCACCGACGACGGCGTGCTCGTCGACGCACGGCTCCGCGCATCCGACCCCCGGGTCTACGCGGTCGGCGACATCGCCGCGCACGACCACCCGGTGCTCGGTCGGCGGATCCGCGTCGAGCATTGGGACACCGCCATCCGGCAGGCGCGGACCGCGGCGCGCAACCTCCTCGGTGCCGAGGAGCCGTACACGCGGCTCCCCTACTTCTTCACCGACCAGTACGACATGGGGATGGAGTACGTCGGCAGCGTCGGACCCGACGGCTACGACCGCGTCGACATCGAGGGCTCGACGGATGTGCTCGCGGGCCACGCGTTCCGCGCGTTCTGGGTGAAGGACGGCACGGTCGCCGCAGCCATGCACGTGAACGACTGGGACGCGTCCCGCGTCATCCGCGAGAGCGTCGGCGCCGCGAGATGATCGCCGGACATGCGAAGAGCCCCGCCGAAGCGGGGCTCTCGAGTGGTGGACCCGGGGGGAATCGAACCCCCGACCTTCTCATTGCGAACGAGACGCGCTACCAACTGCGCCACGGGCCCTGACCGATACAGCCTAACCGACGCGGTGCCCTTCGACGAAATCGAGGCGACCGCCGCCGATGCGCACCGCTCGCGCGGCGCCCGGTCAGCGCGTCAGAGCTGCTGCGGCAGGCTCGCGTCGTGCTCGAGGACGACCGGATGCTCGGGCGGCGCGTCGAGCGTGTGCCCGACCGTGCAGAGGCGCTCGATCGCCCGCGCAGCGCGCTCCTGCAGCGCGGCGACGTGCTCCGCGTCGAGCGCATCCAGGTTCGCGCGGATGGTGCCCGCGATGCGGTCGTAGCGATCCTCGCCATCGGGCTTCGTCTGGTCGATGTCGACGACCGCCGCGAACTCGGCGCCGAGCCGGCTCGCGATCGTGTGGTCGGCCGAGAGCAGCCCGCAGGCCGCGAGCGCGAGGCCGAGCAGCTCGCCCGGCGAGAAGACGCCGTCGGCATCCGAGCTGCCGATGCGCACCTCCGCCCCGCGGGCGTTGCGCCCCACGTAGGTCTTGGGCGCGATGCGCTCGATGTGCAGGGGCGTCGGCTGCGTGCTCATGCGCTCATCGTAGGAGCGGGGCGACCGGCGGCACAGCGCATCGACCGCTCCCGCCCAGCCGGTCAGTGCGAGGCGCGGACGGCCGCGCCGATGCCGGTCGGGGCGCTGGCCCGCCGGATGCGGGGCTCAGCCGACGCGGCGCGCGAACGCCTCGTGCACGTCGACGCCCGCGAGGTCGTCGTCGACGAGCCCCATCGACGCGAACCGCGAGCCCGCGGTCCTGGGCGCCTGGCGAGCGGGCTGCTCGCGGCGGATGGGGTGCTCGTCCTGCTGCGTCTCGAGCGGCTGCTCGGCGCGCTCGACGTCGAGCGCCTCGGCCTGCGCGACCGCCGCGCGCACCGGTGCCTCGCGGAGCGGCAGCTCGCGCACGGGCAGCGCGGGCTGCGTCGGCGACAGTCGCCGCTCGGTCTCGGTCTGAGCCTTCGCGACCTCGCCGGTCACGAGCTCGTCGAAGCTCGCCTCGAGCCGCGCCACGCGCGCGACCGGGCCCGACAGGGCGCGACGGTCC
>NZ_JANQCH010000111.1 GCF_024723325.1 Agrococcus sp. HG114 | reverse complement strand
GCGCCGGAGCGCCGGCCCGCTGCTCGTGCGCGCCGATCGCGCCGGGGCGCGCCGGAGCGCCGGCCTGCGGCGCGTGCTCCTCGCGCGACGCCCGCTCCTGCTCCCGCTCGAGCATCCCGCGCAGCTTGCCGAGCGCATCCGACAGGTACCGCTTGACCGCGCCCGCCGAGATGCCGAGCTCGGCGGCGACCTGCTCGACCGTGCGGTCCTCGTCGTAGCGCAGCACGATGCACGCCCGCTCGCGGGGCGTGAGCCGCTGCAGCCGCGCCGCCATGTCGAGCCGCTCGCCCGTGAGCGTCGAGCCGGAGTCGACCCGCTCGCGCTCGGCGACGAGCGGCGCGATCCGTCGCCAGCGCTGCCCGCGCCGCGCGCGGTCGAGGAACCGGTTCGCGATCGCCCTGCGCACGTACGCCTCGGCCTGCTCGACCTCGAAGCCGTTGCGCAGCCGCCCGAACGTGGCCGCGAGCGCGTCCTGCACCATGTCGCGCGCCTCCTCCTCATCGCCGGTCAGGAGGCTCGCGTACCGCACGAGCGCCTCGCCGCGCTTCGCGACGAGCTCCGCGCAGACCTGCTCCCACCGGGTCGCCACGCGAATCCTCCTGCCCCTACTGACGAACGAGCGGGCCCTGGCGTTGGGCCGCAGCCTCGGCCGCGCGCATCCGATCGGCGAGCGGGGGGTTGGATGCGTCCAGGTGCGCGAGCACGCTGCCGCGCGTCGCGGGCGACTTGTTCTGGCTCATCTTCGACTTCGCGTCGAAGGAGCGCACGTGCAGCCGCAGGCCCACAGTGCCCATCGCCATGCCGCGGTTGCCCTCGTCGTCGATGTCGAGGCGCACGCCGTGCTCGGGGGCGTACACCGACTCGAAGTGCTCGACGAGCTTGGCGAGCGTACGCATGTTGGCGTCGGCATCGAGCACCTCGACGTCGCACGTCATCGTGGCCATCTCGAAGTTCCACGTCGGCACCTGCCCCGCGTCGCCGCCGACGTACCAGCTGGGGGAGATGTAGCCGTGCGCGCCCTGGGCGACGACGAGCATCGTGCGGTCGCCCTGCTTGAGCAGCCCGTGGAGCCGCGCGTCGGCCCGCCCGAGGTGCGTGACGAGCACGATCCCGTCGCCCTCGTGCTCGTCGTCGAGCAGCACGGGGGAGGGGGATGCGACGGGTCCGCCCGCAGGATGCGACACCAGGAGCATCCACGGCGCGCGCCGCAGGAGGTCGCGCACCTCGGCCTCGCCGATGCGGTAGAGCGGATTCGGCTGCATGCGCCCATCGTCCCCCATCCGGCGCCCATCCGCGCGTCCCGCCGCGCCGCCCCGCCGGCAGTCCGCGAACGTGCACGGACCCCGGATCGGCAGGGGGACCCGAGATCCGGGGTCCCCTCGCCGAACCGGGGTCCGCGAAGCGTCTCGCCCGCAGGCGCGAGCGCGTCAGACGCCGACGGGCTGCGCCTGCTGCACGTGCTCGAGGCGCCACCGCACGTGGTTGAGCTGGCGCACGAGGCCCGTCGGCAGCGCACGGCCGAACTGGCCGAAGAACGCCTCGACGTCGACGAGCTCGGTCAGCCACGCCTTCGGGTCGATCTCGAACAGCTCGTCCATGACGGCCTCGTCGATCTCGAGCCCGTCGAGGTTGAGCGCGCCGTCGGCCGGCAGCACACCGATCGCCGTGTCGACGCCCGCGGCGGTGCCCGCGACACGGCCCGCGATCCACTCGAGCACCCGCGCGTTCTCGCCGAAGCCCGGCCACAGGAATCCGCCCTCGTCGTCGCGGCGGAACCAGTTGACCGAGAAGATCTTCGGTGCGTGGCGGCCGAGGCGGTGCCCCATGTCGATCCAGTGCGTGAAGTAGTCGCCCATGTTGTAGCCGCAGAAGGGCAGCATCGCGAACGGGTCGCGGCGGATCTCGCCGACCGGGCCCTCCGCCGCGGCAGTCTGCTGGCTCGACACGGTCGCGCCGACGTAGACGCCGTGCTCCCAGTCGCGCGCCTGCAGCACGAGCGGCACCTGCGTCGGGCGGCGGCCGCCGAAGATGATCGCGTCGATCGGCACGCCCTCCGGCGCATCCCAGTCGGGCGCGATCGACGGCGCCTGCTCGGCGCGCACCGTGAAGCGGGCGTTCGGATGCGCGGCGGGGCCGTTGGCCGGGTCGTACGGGCGGCCCTGCCAGTCGATGAGGCCCGCGGGGACCTCCTTCGTCATGCCCTCCCACCACACGTCGCCGTCGGGGGTGAGCGCGACATTGGTGAAGATCGTGTCGTGCGACATCATCGCCATCGCCGTGGCGTTCGTCTTCTCGGAGGTGCCGGGCGCGACGCCGAAGAAGCCGTTCTCGGGGTTGATCGCCCACAGGCGGCCGTCCTTGCCGGGGCGCATCCACACGATGTCGTCGCCGAGCGTCTCGACCGTCCAGCCGGGGATCGTCGGCTGCAGCATCGCGAGGTTCGTCTTGCCGCACGCCGACGGGAACGCGCCCGCGAGGTGGATCTGGCGCCCGTCCTCGTGCTTCATGCGCAGCAGCAGCATGTGCTCGGCGAGCCAGCCCTCGTCACGCGCCTGCACCGACGCGATGCGCAGCGCGAAGCACTTCTTCGCGAGCAGCGCGTTGCCGCCGTAGGCGGAGCCGAACGACCAGATCTCGCGCGTCTCGGGGAAGTGCGAGATGTAGCGGGTGGGGTTGCAGGGCCACGCGACGTCCTGCTGGCCCTCGGCGAGCGGCGCGCCGACCGAGTGCACGGCGGGCACCCAGTCGTCGGTGCCGCGCATCGCCTCGAGCGCCGCGGTGCCCACGCGCGTCATGTAGTGCATGGATGCGACGACGTACGGCGAGTCGGTGACCTCGATGCCGAGCTTCGAGATGGGGCCGCCGACCGGCCCCATCGAGAACGGGATGACGTACATCGTGCGCCCGCGCATTGCGCCGTCGAAGAGGCCGCCGAGCACCTGCCGCATCGACTCGGGGTCGCGCCAGTTGTTCGTGGGGCCCGCGTCGTCGCGATCCTCGGAGCAGATGAAGGTGCGGTCCTCCATGCGCGCGACGTCATCGGGGTGCGAGCGCGCCAGGTAGCTGCCGGGCCGCGCGGGCACCGGCACGATCGTGCCCGCCTCGAGCATCGTGTCGATGAGGCGCTGGAACTCCTCCTGCGAGCCGTCGGCCCACACGATGTCCTTGGGCTCGAGCAGCTCGGCGACCGACGCCACCCACGCCACGACGCCGGGGTCGGCGCCGTCCGGCGCGTTCACCGCCTTCGGCTTGACGGGCTTGGCGGATGCTCGGGTCGGCGCGGGAGGCAGGATCGTCATGGGACGAGTCAACCGGGTCGCGCTCGCCGCCGCACGCCTCCTGAGGCATAAGGTTCACCGTTTCCTTCCTCACCAGCAAACGCTCGGCCGGGCTGAGGGCCGCCGATGGTCCGGCCCGAGTGTCGGTCGACGCGCCGGGGGCGCCGCGTGCGATCGTCGCGGTCGCCGTACAGGGCTGAGAAGTCGCGGAATCTGCCCGACCGAGGCCGGCGCTGAAAGTTCATGTGAAGTTTCGTACACTGTGAGGATGGTCGACGCAGCAGTCCTGGGGCACCGCATCCGTCACTTCCGCAGCGCGGCAGGGCTCACGCTCGACGCGCTCGGCGAGCGGATCGGCCTCGCCGGCAGCCAGCTCTCGCTCATCGAGAACGGGCACCGCGAGCCGAAGCTCAGCCACCTGCAGGCGATCGCCGAGCAGCTCGGGGTGACGAGCGCCGACCTGCTCGACCCCGAGCCGCCGAGCGAGCGCAGCCGCATGGAGCTCGACCTGCAGCGGCTGCAGGAGGGGGCGAGCTACAAGCGGCTCGGCCTGCCGACCGTGCGCCCGACCCGCTCGATGGGCGACGACGTGCTCGGCGCGCTCGTGGGGCTCCACCGCGAGCTCGACCGCCGCGCGCGCGAGGCGATCGCGACGCCGGAGCAGGCCCGCCGCGACGCGACGGCGCTGCGGCACGCGATGCGCGAGCGCCACAACTCGCTGCCCGAGCTCGACGAGCTCGCGGAGGAGCAGCTGCGCGCCGTCGGCTACGAGGGCGGCAGCATCACGCACCGCACGGTGACGGAGATCGCCGCGAAGCTCGGCTTCGAGCTCGTCTACGTCACCGACCTGCCGCACTCGACCCGCTCGGTCACCGACCTCGAGAACGGCCGCATCTACCTGCCGCCGGCGTCGATCCCCGGCGGCCACGGGCTCCGCTCGATGGCGCTGCAGGCGATCGCGCACCGCCTGCTCGGGCACCACGAGCCGCAGGACTACAAGGAGTTCCTGCAGCAGCGGCTCGAGATCAACTACTTCGCCGCCGCGACGCTCATGCCGCGCACCCGGGCGGTCGACTACCTGCGCAAGGCGAAGCGGGAGCGGAACCTCGCGGTCGAGGACTTCCGCGACGCGTTCGGCGTCACCCACGAGACCGCGGCGATGCGCTTCACGAACCTCGCGACGACGCACCTCGACATGCGCGTGCACTTCCTGCGGGTGGGCGAGGACGGCGCGCTCTCGCGCGTGTACGAGAACGACGGCCTGCCCGTGCCCGTCGACGCATCCGGTCACGCCGAGGGGCAGCTCGTGTGCCGGAAGTTCGCCGCCCGCACGGCGTTCGAGCGCACGAGCCGCACGACGGAGTTCTACCAGTACACCGACACGCCCAACGGCACCTTCTGGTGCTCGACGCAGACCGGCTCGGGCACCGAGGGCGAGTTCTCGATCTCGTTCGGCGTGCGGTTCGACGACGCGAAGTTCTTCCGCGGAGCGCAGACGGCGTTCCGCGAGGTGTCGACGTGCCCGGACGAGCGCTGCTGCATCCGGCCGAGCGACGGGCTGCAGGAGCGCTGGCGCCACCGCTCGTGGGCGTCGGCGCGCATGCACCAGCACACGCTCGCGCCGCTCCCGTCGGGCACCTACCCGGGCGTCGACGACGGCGAGCTCTACGAGTTCCTCCAGCGGCACGCGCCCGCGCTCTGACCGCGGCCGTGCACAACGCAAGCCCGCGAGAGGAAGTCAGCGGCGTGCGGCGACCGAGGTGCCGAGGTACCGCGAGCATCGCGCGGCGAGCTTGCGTTGTGCACGGGAATCGCCGACGCGGCGGGCGCCCGGCTCGCTGGTGCGCGACCGGCGCGAGCCATAACCTGGTTTCGCCACGTCGACCGAAGGAGCCGACATGACCCTCGACGGACTCGCCTCGCCCGACGAGACCCTGCGCCGCGGCGCCCGGCACCTGGCAGAGCTCCATCCCCACTTCGATCCTCGGCTGGTCGAGCGCATGGTCTTCGAGTCGCACGCGACGCTCGCCCGCGGGGCGCGCATCCGCACCCATCTCCCTGCGCTCGCGCTCAAGTTCGCGGCCGACCGGCTGCAGGCCCTCGAGGTCGCCGAGGGCAGGCGCGGCGACGGGCCGCTGCGGATCCTCGTCGAGTCGATCCGCAACGACGGCATCTCGCAGATGGCGGCGGCGTTCCTGAACGCGCTCGGCGGCGGCCGCGTCGAGGCGCTCTCGGCCGCCATCAACCCCGCCGACGAGGTGCTGCGCACGGTCGTCGACGTGATGGAGGAGGACGGCGTGCCGCTCACGGAGAGCTATCCGAAGCCCGTCACCGACGACGTCGCGCGGGCGGCCGACGTCATCATCACGATGCTCATCGAGCACCCCTTCGACGTCGCCCCGCACCAGCAGGTGCTCGACTGGCCCTTCGACGACCCCGCGGGCCTCAGCACCGACGAGGTGCGGCGCATCCGTGACCGCGTGCGCAGGCAGGTGCAGGAGTACCTCGACGGCCTCGAGGCCTGAGCGGGCGCACGCGAGGGCGGCCGCGAGCGGCTGTGACGGGCGGATGCGCGCGGTTCAGCCGGGCACGACCGTCTCGAGGATCTCGGCGTAGGCGCGCATGCCGGCGGTGTTCAGGTGGAAGCTGCGGTCGAACGTGGCGGAGCCGGAGACCACCCCGCTGACCCACTGCTGGCCGGTGTCGCACAGCCCGTGCCCGTCGAAGGCCGTGGTGACGTCGACGTACGAGACGCCCTCGTCGGCGGTCGCGCTCATGTAGGCGACGAGGCCCGCGTAGATCGCGGCGTTGACGGCTTCGATCGCGGCGTTGACGAACTGCGTCTCGGCGGCGGTGAAGGTGATCGGCGTGCCGCGGTACGTGCCCGCGCGGCACGTGCCGCTCGTGAGGTCGCCGAACAGCAGCGGGTAGCCGGTCACGAAGATCTGCGCGTTCGGCGCCTGCGCGCGCACCGCGCCCAGCAGCTCGGCGATCTCGCTCGGCAGCTGTGCGATCGCGGCGAGCGCCTGGGCCTTCGCGACCTCGCACGCCACCGGGTCGCCGCCGTCGCGGCACTCGAGGAGCACCGCCTGCCAGCCCAGGTCGTTGATGCCGACGGTGATGGTGACGAGCCGGGTGTCGAAGCCGAGCGCGCCGAGCTGGGTGGCGATGACGTCGTCGGTGGATGCGCCGGTGCACGCGAGCGAGACGACCTCGGTGCCGAGGATGGTGGCGAGCTGCTCGGGGTAGGCGCGCGCCGACCGGAGGCACTCGGTGTCGGTGTAGGGCAGGTTGCCGGTGCCGGCCGCCTCGGAGTCCCCGAGCGCGACGTAGACGGCGCCGTCCGGCGGGGCGACGGCGGTCGCCGGAGCGGCTGCCAGACCGGTGATGCCGACGAGTGCGGCGGCGAGCAGGGCGAGCGAGCGTCGTTGCATGATGACCCCTAGCGTCGGGATCCGAACGCCGTGACCGCCCGGGTCGGGGCCGATGCTAGCCCTCGACGCACCCCACCGCCAGGGGTGTGCGAGCCGCGGCGGTCGCCGCGATCACGCGGTCGGGCGGAACCAGCGCAGCGTGAGCGAGTGCAGCACCACGAACACGCTCGAGAACGCCATCGCGGCGCCCGCGATGAGCGGGCTCAGCATGCCGGCCATCGCGAGCGGGATCGCGAGCACGTTGTACGCGAACGCCCAGAAGAGGTTGCCGCGGATCGTGCGCAGCGTGCGGCGCGAGAGCGCGATCGCGTCGGCGGCGCCCGCGAGGTCGCCGTGCACGAGCGTGATGTCGGCCGCCTGCTGTGCCGCGTCGGTGCCGGTGCCCATCGCGAGGCCGAGGTCGGCGGCGGCGAGCGCTGCCGCGTCGTTCACGCCGTCGCCAGCCATCGCGACCTTCGCGCCCCGCGCCTGCTCGGCGCGCACGACGTCGAGCTTGCCGGCGGGGCTCACGCCCGCGACGACGCGGCGGATGCCCACCTCGTCGGCGACGGCCCGGGCGGCGCGCTCGTGGTCGCCGGTGAGCATGACGACCTCGATGCCGAGCCCGTCGAGGCGCTCGACCGCGGCGCGGCTCGTCGCCTTCACGGTGTCGCGCACCGCGACGACGGCGCGCATGCGGCCGTCCCACGCGACGGCGAGCGCGGTGGCGCCCTTGCCCTCGTGGGCGTCGAACGCATCCGCCAGCTCGGCCGGCATCGTGACGCCCCAGTCGGAGGCGAGCCACTCGGGCTTGCCGACCTGCACGGCGCGGGCCTCGACGACGCCCACGACGCCCGCGCCCTGCGCGGCGCGCACGTCGGTCGCGACCCCCGAC
>NZ_JANQCH010000110.1 GCF_024723325.1 Agrococcus sp. HG114 | reverse complement strand
AGTCGGCCCGCGTCGCGCCGCCCGCGACCACGAGCGCATCGACGCCCGCGCGCGCGGCGATCGCCGACGCATCCGCCTCGAGCCCGCCGGGCACGACCACGACGACCCGCGCCGGCACCCAGCCGAGGCCGCGGAGGGCGTGCTCGAGGATCGTCGCGCCCGCGAGCTCGACGAACGCCTTCGGCCGGCCCCGGCCGAGGCGGGTGCCGCTGCCCGCGGCGACGACGATGAGCGCGGTGTCGGTCACGCGATCGAGCCTAGGCGGCGCCGGGAAGCGACGAGGCACCCGGCCGACCGACCGGGTGCCTCGGGTGTCGCTGCGGGTCAGCTCGCGGGGGCGAGCGCCTCGTCGAGGCGCGCGGCCGCGGCGTCCTCGTCGGTGTGCTCGGCGAGCGCGAGCTCGCTCACCAGGATCTGGCGCGCCTTCGCGAGCATGCGCTTCTCGCCGGCCGAGAGCCCGCGGTCCTGGTCGCGGCGGCTGAGGTCGCGCACGACCTCGCTCACCTTGATGACGTCGCCGGAGGCGAGCTTCTCGACGTTGGCCTTGTAGCGGCGCGCCCAGTTCGTGGGCTCCTCGGTGAAGTCGGCGCGCAGCACCTCGAAGACGCGGTCGAGGCCCTCCTCGCCGATGACGTCGCGCACGCCGACCATGTCGACGTTCTGCGCGGGCACCTCGATCGTGAGGCCGCCCTGGGCGACGTTGAGCTTGAGGTACGTGGTCTCGACGCCCTTGATCTTGCGGACCTTGACCTCGGTGATCGTCGCGGCACCGTGGTGGGGGTAGACGACCGTCTCTCCGACCTCAAAGTTCATCGAATGCTCCTCCGTCTAGCCAGAACCTCGATTTTATCACAGCGTGTCGCTCGCCGAGGCCCGGCGGGCGTGGTTGGATCACGCCCCTCGGCGGCCGCCGAGGGGGCACTCCGACCCCCTCCGCTCTCGGCCCGAGCGGCGAGTAGTAGAGTCGATCCCGACCGCGGCAGCGCAACTCTGCGCCCGCGGCCATCGTCGAAAGGGATCCCGTGCAGCACCGCCCCCTCGCCGCCGCAGCCGCCGCCGTCGTCGTCGCGCTCGCCGCGACCGGATGCAACATCCTCACGCCGCAGGCGACGACCATCCAGTACGACCCCTCCGACGGCATCTCGGGCAGCACGGGCACGGTCGAGTTCCACAACGCGCTGCTCGTCGGCGAGCCCGAGGGCGACGCGCTGAACCTCGCCGTCACGTTCACGAACCCCGGCGAGGCGACGACCGTCGAGGTGCGCGTCGACGACCAGGCGCAACAGGTGCGCGTGCCGCAGGGCACGACCGTGTTCGGCTTCCCCGACGAGGAGCAGCTCGTGTTCGAGGTCGACGAGGTCGAGTTCGGCGCCCAGCGCAACGTCTCGTTCCAGGCCGACGGCGCCGAGCCCGAGGGCGTCGGCGTGCAGGTCTTCTCGACCGAGTTCCCCGACTACGCCGAGCTCGGCCCCGCCGAGTAGCGCGCTGGGGCTGAGGGCCTCCATCGCCTACCGCTCGAAGCGGTAGCCCAGTCCCCGGAGCGTCACCACGAGCTTCGGGCTCGACGGGTCCTCCTCGATCTTCGCCCGCAGCCGCTTGATGTGCACGTCGAGCGTCTTCGTGTCGCCGAAGTAGTCGCTGCCCCACACGCGGTCGATGAGCTGGCCGCGCGTGAGCACCCGGCCGGCGTTGCGCATGAGGTACTCGAGCAGCTCGAACTCGCGCAGCGGCATCGCCACCTCGCGGCCGTCGACCGTCACGGTGTGGCTGTCGGAGTCCAGGCGCACCCGGTCGATCTCGACGACCGAGTCGTCCTCCTCGTCCTCCTCCTCCGCGGCGCGGCGTCGCAGGACGGCGCGGATGCGCGCCACGAGCTCGCGGGACGAGTACGGCTTCGTGACGTAGTCGTCGGCGCCGAGCTCGAGGCCGACGATCGTGTCGACCTCGCTGTCCTTCGCGGTGACCATGATGATGGGCACCTTCGAGGTGCGGCGGATGTGCTGGCACACCTCGGTGCCGCTGCGGCCGGGGAGCATGAGGTCGAGCAGGATGAGGTCGGCCCCCTCCTCCTCGAACAGCCGCACCGCGCGGTCCCCGTCGTCGACGTGAGCGGTCTCGTACCCCTCGAGCTCGAGCAGGTAGGCGAGCGGCTCGGCGAGCGCGACCTCGTCCTCGACGATCAGGATGCGCGTCATGCAGTCTCCTTGCGGGCAGGCTTCTCGGCGACGGGCAGTCGCAGGGTGAAGGTCGAGCCCTGGCCCGGGCGCGACCAGAGGGTGACCTCGCCGCCGTGGCTCACGGCGACGTGCTTCACGATACTGAGGCCGAGGCCCGTGCCGCCGGTCACGCGGCTGCGGGCGGGGTCGACGCGGTAGAAGCGCTCGAACACCCGCTCCCGGTCCTCCGGCGCGATCCCGACGCCCTTGTCGGTCACCGCGATCTCGACGATCCCGTCGACGACGCGCACGCCCACGCCCACGTGGGTCGCCTCGGGCGAGTACTGCACCGCGTTCGTGATGAGGTTCTGCACCGCCATCGTGATGAGCTCGGTCGACCCGAGCACCTCCGCCTCGTCGAGCACCCGGGGCATGATCCGCATCCGCTTCGCCTCCGCGAGCACGCGGCTGCGGTCGATCGCGGCATCGATGACGCCCGAGATGCCGACGCGCTCGGGGCGGTCGAGGGGGTCGTCGGCCTGGATGCGCGAGAGGTCGATGAGCTCCTTCGTCATGCGACCGAGGCGGTCGGCCTCGACCTGCATGCGCTGCGCGAACGAGCGCACCCGGGCGGGGTCCTCCGCGGCCGCCTCGATGGCCTCCGCGAGCACGGCGATCGCGCCGATGGGGGTCTTGAGCTCGTGGCTCACGTTCGCGACGAAGTCGCGGCGCACGCCCGCGAGGCGGAGCTCCTCGGTGCGGTCGGCCGCGAGCACGAGCATGAAGCGGTTGCCGAGCGGCGCGACGCGCACCCGCAGGTGCAGCTCCGTGCCGGTGCCGATGCGGCCGCGGCGATGCACGAGGTCGAGCACCTCGACCTCGCCCGAGCGCCAGACGCGGCGGACGGCGTCGAGGATCTCGTGCGAGCGCAGGGTGCGCCCGTCGACGATGTCGAGCGTCGTCGCGCCGGGCGACGCGAGCAGCACCTGGTTCGAGCCGTCGAGCACGACGCCCGCCGACTCGAGCACGTCGACCATCGCGGCGACGCCGTCGGGGATGGGCTCGCTCGCGATCGCCATCACCTGCCGGCCGCGCTGCGCGGCGACGCCGAGCAGGTGCACGGAGAGCGCCCCGATCGCGAAGCCCAGCAGGAGCGCGAGGAGCACGTACCAGGACGCATCCACGTGCTTCATCGTAGCCGGGCGCCCGACGGGCCCCGGAGGTTCAGCCCTCAGACACCGGGCGGTAACCTGAGCCGAGGACACTGGGTGTCCGGATCGTGCCCATCGCCCGACGCTGTCGGTCGTCAACGCACAGGGAGCAGGAGCCATGCGCGACGTCTTTCAACAGGAGCTCGCCGAGGTGCAGGATCGCCTCGTCGACATCGCCAACCACGTCGTGGTCTCGATCGAGGCCGCGGTGCGGGCCTTCGGCGACTCCAACGTGCAGCTCGCGGAGCAGGTGATCGCGACCGACCCGATCATCGACGACAAGGCGTCGGCGCTCGACGAGCTCGCGATCAACATTATCGCCCGGCAGTCGCCCGTCGCGCGCGACCTCCGCATCACGGTCTCCGCGCTGCGCATCTCGGCGTCGCTCGAGCGCATGGGCGACCTCGCCCGGCACATCGCGCTGCTCGCGCGCTACCGCTTCCCGATGAACGTCGTGCCCGACTCGCTCGCTCCCACGTTCGCCGAGATGGGCGCGAAGGACATCGAGATCGCGAACCTGCTGCGCGACCTGCTCGAGACGCAGGACCTCTCGATCGCCGAGCGCATCGAGACCGCCGACGAGGTCGTCGACGGGCTGCACCGCGAGGTCTTCGCGCACGTGCTCGGCACCGAGTGGCAGGGCGCGGCGCACACCACGGTGGACGCGACGCTCGCGAGCCGCTACCACGAGCGCTTCGCCGACCACGCGGTCGGCATCGCGAAGAAGGTCAAGTACCTCGCGACCGGCGACTGGGTGGGCGACGAGGACGCGCACGCCGACATGGCGCCCGAGCCGGTGCAGCCGGCGACGTCGTCGATCCCGCGCCTGGGCGCCGACGGGAAGCCGCCGCACCCGCTCGAGACCTCCGACTGAGGGGGATGACGAAGGGGGCCGCGCGATGCGCAGCCCCCTTCGTCGAGTTCGGCCCGTCCCGGGCCTCGGAACCTAGCGCTTGCCCCGCGCGCTGGAGCTGAGAGCGGAGGGCCTTTCGGACCTCCGGCGCGACGCCAGCGCCGAGGCCCGTCCCGGGCCTCGGAACCTAGCGCTTGCCCTGTGCCGCGACCGCCGCCGCCCCCGCCGCCGCCGCCTCCGGGTCGAGGTACTCCCCGGGGCCGAGCGGCATGTTGTCGTCGCCGAGGCGGTAGACGAGCGGGATGCCCGTCGGGATGTTGAGGGCCGCGATGTCGTCGTCGGAGATCGCGTCGAGGTGCTTCACGAGGGCGCGCAGCGAGTTGCCGTGCGCCGTGACGAGCACGGTGCGCCCCGCGTCGAGGTCCTTGGTGATCGTCGACTCCCAGTAGGGCAGGAAGCGCTCGATGACGTCCTTCAGGCACTCCGTCTTCGGCAGCTCCCCGTCGATCTCGGCGTACCGCGGGTCGCCGGCCTGCGAGTACCGGTTGTCGTCGGCGATGGGCGGCGGGGGCGTGTCGAACGACCGGCGCCAGGTCATGAACTGCTCCTCGCCGTACTGCTCGAGCGTCTCGGCCTTGTCCTTGCCCTGCAGGTCGCCGTAGTGGCGCTCGTTGAGCCGCCACGAGCGCTCCACGGGGATCCACGCGCGGTCCGCCGCGTCGAGCGCGATGTTCGCCGTCTGGATCGCGCGCGTGAGCAGCGACGTGTAGAGCACGTCGGGCAGCAGGTCGCGCTCCCGCAGCAGCTCGCCGCCGCGCCGCGCCTCCTCCTCGCCCTTCGGCGTGAGCCGGACGTCGACCCAGCCGGTGAAGAGGTTCTTCTCGTTCCAGGTCGACTGGCCGTGGCGGAGCAGGATGAGGGTGCGCTCGGTCATGCCGTCAGCCTAGTGGCGGGGCGGATCCCCGCCGGCGCTGGCGCGCCCGCCGCCGGAGTAGCATCGAGCCGCAGGGAGGATGCGATGCGAGCGCTTCGAGCCATGACGCCCCGCACCCCGCTCGGGGGGCCGCGGCTGCTGCTCCTCGTGCTCGCCGTGACCGCCGTGCTCATGGGCCTGCTCGGCATGCACACCCTCTCCGGCGGCTCGCACGCGGCGCACGACGCGTCCCCGCTCCCGGTCGCGACCGAGTCGCGGCACGTCGGCGACCACACGGGTCACGCGGGTCACGAGCAGACCGTCGCGCCGGTCGACGCCGCGGGCCCGCTCGCCGCGCTCGAGTGCACGAGCGACGGCTGCGAGGCGCTCGTCGCGATGGCGGCGGGCTGCGTGCTCGCGCTGCTCGTGCTCGGCCTGCTGCTGCTGCGCCGCGCCGCAGCCGGCTCGCTCGTGCGGCTCCCGCTCCCCGAGCGGCACGTGCGGCCGACGGGCATGCGCCGCGCGCCGGCGCTCACCCTCGCCGAGCTCTCGATCAGCCGGACCTGATGGCGCCCTCGCGCGCTGCGGCACCGCCGCCGCGCGCACCGAGCCCATCACATCCGATCGAACGAGAGAGAACCCTGATGAAGACCACCACTCGCGCGCTGCTGCTCAGCGCGCTCACGACCGCGCTCGTGCTCACGGGCTGCAGCAGCACCGGCGGCTCCGCGACGGACCCGACCGCCTCCGAGGCGGCGCCCGGCGCCACGAGCGGGGCGGATGCGTCGGCGGGCAACCAGCACGACGTCATGTTCCTCGAGAACATGATCCCGCACCACCAGCAGGCCATCGACATGAGCGAGATCGTGCTCGCGAAGGACGGCGTCGACGAGCGCGTCACCGACCTGGCAGAGCGCATCCGGGCCGCGCAGCAGCCCGAGATCGAGGAGATGACCGCGCTGCTCGAGGACTGGGGCTACGACGCGGACGCCTCCGCGGGCCACGGCGGCCACGGCATGGGCACCGGCGGCGGCATGATGATGTCGGAGGACGACATGGAGGCCCTCGAGGCGGCCGACGGCGCCGAGGCGTCGCGGCTGTTCCTCGAGCAGATGATCGTGCACCACGAGGGCGCGGTCATGATGGCCCAGTCGGCACTGAGCATGGGGCGCGACGGCACGGTCGCCGAGCTCGCGCAGCGCATGGTCGACGACCAGACCGCCGAGATCGCCGAGATGCGCCAGCTCCTCACCGAGCTGTGACGCGGAGGGCGGGGTCGGCGTGCGCGCCGTCCCCGCCCTGCCCGGCAGCACCGCGCGAGAATGGACGGGTGGCGAAGCCGACCGGACGCATCACGCGCGGCACGACCGGCGTGAACCGGCTGCGCCGCGTCGACCGCTGGATCGCCGCGCAGCCGGCCGTGCGCGTGCCGGGCGCGCTCGTCGTCGACCTCGGCTACGGGGCGAGCGCCACCACGAGCCTCGAGCTGCACGAGCGGCTCGCGCGCGGGAACCCGACCGTCGAGGTGCTCGGCCTTGAGATCCACCCCGAGCGGGTCGCCCTCGCGACCGCCGAGCTCGCCGCCGCGCGCGAAGCGGGTCCGACCCGCTACGGGCGCGCGATCGCGGCGGATGCGCGGGTGTCGTTCGCGCTCGGCGGCTTCGAGGTGCCGGCGCCGCGGCGCCCGCTCGTGATCCGCGCGATGAACGTGCTGCGGCAGTACGACGAGCACGAGGTCGCCGCGCACTGGGCGACGATGCTCGCGCGGCTCGCGCCCAGCGGGCTGCTCGTGGAGGGCACGTCGAACGAGGTCGGGCGCGTGTGCTCGTGGGTCGCGCTCGACGCGGCCGGGCCGCGCTCGCTCACGATCGCGCTCAAGGTCGACGAGCTCGGCACCGACGCGATGGGGGCGCCCTCGGTCGTCGCCGAGCGGCTGCCGAAGGCGCTCATCCACCGCAACGTGCCGGGCGAGCGCGTGCACGCGCTGCTCGGCGAGCTCGACCGCGCGTGGGCGATCGAGGCGCCGCTCGCCGACTTCGGGGCGACGCAGCGCTGGGTCGCGACGGTGCGGCGGATGCGCGAGTCGGGCTGGCCGGTCACCGGCGGCCCCGCGCGCTGGCGGCTCGGCGAGCTGACGGTCGCGTGGGAGGCGGTCGCCCCGCGCGCCTGAGCCGCCGCCCGGCGGCGACCCCTCGAGCCGCACGCTGCGGCCCGCGGAACGGGACCCCTTGCACCGAACGGGACCCGGTGCACCGGGTCCCGTTCGGTAGAAGGGGTCCCTCACCGTGCGATGGCGGCGGGCCGACCTCGGACGCGGACCCCATCCCGGCATCGGGACCCGCGCTCTGGGGTCCCGGAGCCGGAACGGGGTCCGCGGAGCCAGTCGGGGCCCAGGAGGTGTGTCCGGAGGAGCGCTAGGCGGGCGGCTCGGCCGGGCGGGTCGGGCGCTGCACCGCGCCCAGGCGGGGCAGCCGCGGCGGGCGGTCCGGAGGAGCGCTAGGCG
>NZ_JANQCH010000010.1 GCF_024723325.1 Agrococcus sp. HG114 | reverse complement strand
GCCGTGGTCGGCGAGCATCGCGGCCGAGAGCTCGCGGGCGATCGCGGCCGGGTCGCCGAACTCCGCGACGGCGGCAGCTGCGGCGGCGTGCTCGGGCTCGCCGGCCTCGACGCGAGCGGAGACCGCCTCGCGCAGGTCGCCCTCGAGCTCGCGCGCGAGCTCGCGGCGCTGCCGTCTCGAGGCGACGACGGCGCGCTCGAGCCGGCCGACGAGCACGGTGACCGGGTCGTCCGCCTCGCGGTGCTGGGGGTCGCGCGGCACCCCTCGATCCTCCCACGCCTAGGATGGGAGCCATCATGAGCGTCCCCTTCTCGACCGCCACGGGCGGCGATGTCGTCGTCCGCTTCTGCCCCTCGCCCACGGGCACGCCGCACGTCGGTCTCATCCGCACCGCCCTGTTCAACTGGGCGTACGCGCGCCACCACGGCGGCAGGATGGTGTTCCGCATCGAGGACACCGACGCGGCTCGCGACAGCCAGGAGTCGTACGAGCAGCTGCTCGAGGCGATGCGGTGGCTCGGCATCGACTGGGACGAGGGCGTCGAGACGGGCGGCCCGCACGCGCCGTACCGGCAGTCGCAGCGCGGCGAGATCTACGCGGGCGTGATCGAGCGGCTGCGCGAGGCGGGCCACCTCTACGAGTCGTTCGCGACCGCCGAGGAGATCGAGGCGCGCAACATCGAGCGCGGCCGCGACCCCCGTCAGGGGTACGACAACTTCGAGCGCGACCTGAGCGACGCCGAGCGCGAGGCGCTCCGAGCCGAGGGGCGCCAGCCGAGCCTGCGGCTGCGGGTGCCGGACGAGGACCTCTCGTTCGACGACCTCGTGCGCGGCGAGATCACCTTCCCGGCCGGCTCGTTCTCCGACTTCGTGGTCGTGCGGCCGAACGGCGCCCCGCTGTACACGTTCGTGAACCCCGTGGACGACGCGCTCATGGGCGTCACCCACGTGCTGCGCGGCGAGGACCTGCTGTCGTCGACGCCGCGCCAGATCGCGCTGTACCGCGCGCTCGCCGACATCGGCGTCGCGACCGCCATCCCGCGGTTCGGGCACCTGCCCTACGTCATGGGGGAGGGCAACAAGAAGCTCTCGAAGCGCGACCCGCAGTCGAACCTCTTCCTCCTGCGCGAGGCCGGATTCATCCCCGAGGGCCTGCTCAACTACCTCGCGCTGCTGGGCTGGTCGATCGCCCCCGACCGCGACGTGTTCACGCGCGACGAGCTCATCGCGGCGTTCGACGTCGCCGACGTCAACCCCAACCCCTCGCGCTTCGACCCGAAGAAGGCCGAGTCGATCAACGGCGACCACGTGCGCATGCTCGCGCCCGACGACTTCGCCGCGCGCCTCGAGCCCTACCTCGGCCGCATCTTCGACGGCGCCCCGAGCGACGAGGAGCGCGCGCTGCTGCAGCAGGCGGCGCCGCTCGTGCAGGAGCGGATGCAGCTCATCGGCCAGGCCGAGGACATGCTGGGCTTCCTCTTCCTCGACGACGCCGACATCCACCACGACCAGGATGCGGTCGCGAGCCTCGGCGACGACGCGCACGCGGTGCTCGAGGCGTCGCGCCGCGCGCTCGCCGAGCTCGAGTCGTTCGACACGGCCTCGATCGAGGCCGTGCTGCGCGAGGTGCTCATCGACGGCCTCGGCATCAAGCCGCGCTTCGCCTTCACGCCGCTGCGCGTCGCCGTCACGGGCCGCCGCGTCTCGCCGCCGCTGTTCGAGTCGCTCGAGCTGCTCGGCCGCGAGTCGGTGCTCGCCCGCATCGAGCGGCTGGCCGCGAGCGTCTGATGGACGTCGACGTCGTCGTCATCGGCGCCGGCCCGGCGGGGCTCGCCGCCTCGCTCAACCTCGCGCGAGCGCAGCGCACCGTGAGGCTGCTCGACTCGAACCGCCCGCGGCACGCGGCGACGCTGCAGTCGCACGGGTTCATCACGCGCGACGGCATCTCGCCGCTCGAGCTGCGCTCCCTCGGCCGCGAGGAGGTGCTGGGCTACCCGACGGTCTCGTTCGAGCGCACGACCGTGCGCCAGGTCGTCGCGATCGACGGCGGCTTCGCGGTGCAGGCCGAGCAGCGCGGCGCGAGCGCCGAGAGCGAGACCCGGGCGTCGGCCGTCCTCATCGCCACGGGCCTGTCCGAGACGCTCCCCGCCTCGCACCACGTGCGGCCCTGGTACGGCACGAGCCTCCACTCGTGCATGGACTGCGACGGCTACGACAAGCGGGGCCAGGCGCTCGCCCTGATCGGCGAGACCCCTGACCTCGTCGACCGCGCCATGGTCATCCGCCGGCACACCGACGACCTCGCCGTCTTCACCAACGGGTCGGATGCGGTGGACGAGGCGGGCGAGGCCCGGCTCGCGGAGCACGGGGTCGCGCTCGAGCGCACGCCGATCGCCGCGATCGAGGGCGACCGGGACGGGATGCGCGCGGTCGTGCTCGAGGACGGCCGTCGGAGCGAGCGCACCGGCGGCTTCGTGCGGCCGTGGTGGCACCCGCAGCTCGAGTTCGCCGAGCCGCTCGGCCTCGACCGCGACGCCGACGGCCTCGTGCTCGTCGACCGCGCGCAACGCGCATCCGTCGGCGGCGTCTACGCCGCGGGCGACATCACGCCGGGCTTCCGGCAGCTCGCCGTGGCGGCGGGCGAGGGCACGATCGCCGCGTCGGTCATCAACCGGGACCTCATCGCCCGGAGTCGCTGACGGCAGCTCGCGGTCGCGCGGCCGCATCCAGCAGGACCGGAGGGCCGCGCGCGGATGTACCCTGATCTGCACGCGCTGCATCGTGCAGGAGGCACCCCATGACGCTCATCGACGATCGCCCGGCCCAGTCGGCAGTGCTCACGCCGCCCGAGCGCAAGGCCCGTCGCAAGCGGTTCCTCTCGTGGCTGATGCCGGCGATCGGCATCGCCCTCATCGCGGGCATCTTCCTGCTCACGCAGCAGATCCTCGCCGGCGGCCTCGGGCAGCCCCGCGAGGCGCTGCCCGAGGAGGTGTCGGCGAACAACACGACGCAGTTCGGCGAGGCCGGCACCTCGTACGCGGTCCAGTACCAGGTCGTGACGCTCAACCTCAGCGAGCGCCCCATCCCGGCCTCCGACCTCTCGATGGCCGATGACGCGCAAGCGGTCATCGCGCCGGGATACGGCTTCCTCGACACGACGATGTACGTGGGCGAGGGCGGCGGCCTGAACGGCGAGGGCTACTTCTCCGAGATGATGTCGTCGGTCACGGCGACGACGGAGCGCGGGGTCGTGCAGCGGTTCGACATGCAGCGCGCGCCCGTCGGATGGGCGGAGTTCCCGTCGGCCATGCGCGCCGTGCAGACCGGGTCGGCTGCGTTCGGGTGGGACGTCGACCAGGCCGACATCGACGCGTTCGCGACGGCGACGGCCGAGGCCGTGCGGCGCGGCGAGCCCAGCTCGTGGCAGATCCGGGCGACCGGTCTCATGGGGGTGCCGGTGAGCGGCTCCGTCGACTGCACGGGCGAGGGGCTGTGCACGCTGAGCTACTCCGTCGACGTCTCGGGTCAGGCCGTCGGGCGCTGAGCGCGCGCCGCGCGGGCGGCGGATGCGGTGGGCGCGATTCGCGCCCGGGTTGCGGTTCCGGTATGCTCGTCTCTTGGCTCGCTCGCTGAGGCATGCGGCCATTGGGGTATGGTGTAATTGGCAACACGGCTGATTCTGGTTCAGTTGTTCTTGGTTCGAGTCCAGGTACCCCAGCACTGCGAAGCCCCGCGAGAGCGGGGCTTCTTGCATGCTCGGGTGCTGCGGCGGGGATGACGGCGCCTAGACTGCCCCGCATGGACCTCGCCGTCATCGCCGCGGTCGCCGGCGCCCTCGCTGCGGCGGTCCACGGCTACATCTTCGTGCTCGAGACGCTGCGGTGGGAGGAGCCGGGCACGCGGCGGGTGTTCGGCACGACGCCCGAGCAGGCGGCGCAGTCGCGCCAGCTCGCCGCGAACCAGGGCGTGTACAACCTGCTGCTCGGGGTCGCGGCGCTCGCCGGCATCGTCATGCTGCTCGCCGGCGCGCGCGGCGCGGGGCTCGCCGTGCTGCTCACGGCGACCGGCATCATGCTCGCGGCTGCGCTGTTCCTCGTCACGAGCGATCGCACGAAGGCGCGAGCCGCGGTCGTGCAGGGCGCCTTCCCCGCGGTCGCGGTCGTCACGGCACTCGTCGCGCTCGGGCAGACCGCCGGATGAGGACGCGGCGCGACCGTCGTCGGCATGCGCGCCGAGCCCCGGAGCGTGTGTAATGTCTGTTACACATTGCTCCGAATGGCGGCTCGCCGTCTGATGAACGTCAACGACGACGTTCGAGGGAAGGGTTCAGATCCATGGCTTCGACGGTGAACGCGCAGGACCGCACGACCGCGACCCCCCGCAGGTCGTTGCGCCTCTGGGAGGTCGTCGCGATCTCGGTGGGCTTCATGGGACCGGTGATGGCGATGTCCCTCAACGGGATCGGCGTCGCGGGCCTCGTCGGATCCGCGGTGCCGTTCACGTTCCTCGTCTCGTTCGTCGGCACGATGCTCGTCGCGTACGCCTTCATCAGGCTCACGCGCACGATCACGCACGCCGGCTCCGTCTACGCGCTCGCCGGCGCGACGCTCGGTCCGCGCGCCGGGTTCTTCGGCGGCTTCGCGCTGCTGGGCACCTACCTGTTCTTCGCCGCATGCATCGCGGGTGCGTGCGCCGTCTTCTTCGAGGCGATGGTCGCCGAGCTCGGGATCGCGCTGCCGGGGTGGTCGTGGATGCTCGTGCCGGTCGTCGTCGCGGTGCTCGCGCTGCTGCTCAACGTGCGGGAGTCCACGGTCACGGCGCGCACGCTGCTGGGCATCGGCTTCGTGGGCATCGCCGCGATGGTCGTGCTGTCGGTCGTCATCATCGTGCGCGTGGCCGTGGGCGCTGCGCCCGTCTCCACCGGCGTCGACCTGTCGGTGCTGCTTCCCGGCGATGCTCCCGTGAGCGCCATCATGACCGCGGCGGTGTTCGGCTTCCTCTCCTGGGCCGGCTTCGAGTCGGGCACCTCGCTCGGCGAGGAGACCCGGAACCCGAAGCGCGTCGTCCCCATCGCGCTCCTGCTCGCCGTCGTGCTCGCCGGTGCCATCTACGTGCTCGTGATGTTCGCGCAGACCATCGGCTTCGGCACCGACGCGGCCGGCGTCGAAGCCTTCAGCACCGCGTCCTCCACGCTCACGACGCTCGCCTCCACCTACATCGGGCCGTGGTTCGCGGTGCTGATCTCGGTGCTCGCGTTCCTCGTCGCGTTCGCGTCGCTGCTGAGCTCCACCGCCGCGGCATCCCGGCTGCTCTTCGCGCTCGCCCGTGACGGCTTCGGCCCCGAGCGGTTCGCCCGGCTCAGCCCGAGGACGGGCGTGCCCGTCGCGAGCACCGTCTTCGTCGTCGTGCTCACCGTCGTGCTCGCCGTCGCCCTCGGCCTGTTCGGGGCCACGAGCGTCGACGCCTACTACTGGTACGCCACGATCGCCACCCTGTGCATGGTCGTCGCCTACGCCATGTGCTCGGTCGGCGTCATCCGCCACACCTTCGCGCGCGGCTCGCGAATCCCCAAGTGGGAGGCCGTCATCCCGGTCCTCGGCATCGCGTTCCTGGTGTACGTCTACGTCATCCAGATCGCCGGGCAGGTCGCGCCGTACACGTACTTCCCCTGGATCGCGGGGGCGTGGTGCCTCATCGGCCTCGTCATCGTGCTCGCCAAGCCCGCCCTCGCCGACCGCATCGGGTCGCGACTGACCGCAGAGGACCTCGCCTGATCATGCACGCCGGCGCACCGCGCGAGAGCGCACCCGAGCTCGACGAGCTCATCTTCATCGCGACGACCGACATCGCGGCGCGGACGAAGGGGCGATCGATGCGCCTCGCCGACTTCGGGCCCGACACGTCGCTCGGCTGGGTCCCTGCCAACCTCGGCATCGGCTCACTCGGCCACATCGTCGACGACATCCCCTACGGCTCGACGGGCGATCTGCGCCTGAAGCCCGACCACGGCTCGCTCACCCGGGTCGACGGCATCCCCGGCCGCCCGCCGCTCAACATCGTCTTCGCCGACCTCGTCGACACCGACGGCTCGCCCTGGGAGAGCTGCCCCCGCACGTTCCTCCGCGACGCCGTGGCGCAGCTGCGCGAGGAGTTCGGCATCACGACGCGGTGCGCGTTCGAGCACGAGTTCGTCGACGTGAGCGCGAAGGGCGACCACCATCCCTTCTCGCTGCAGGCGTTCCGGAACGCAGAGCCCATCGGCTCCGCGCTCATGAGCGTGCTCCACCGCGCGGGCCTCGAGCCCGAGACTTGGCTCCCGGAGTACGGCCGGCACCAGTACGAGATCACGGTCGCCCCGACGGATCCGCTCGCGGCCGCCGACCGGGCCATCCTCGTGCGCGACATCGTCTACGACATCTTCGACGCGCACGGCCGCGAGGCGTCGTTCGCACCCGTGGTGGCACCCGGCGAGACCGGGAACGGAGTGCACGTGCACTTCGGGCTCGACGACGCCGAGGGGCGCACGCTCGTGTTCGACCCTGCGCGCCCGGGCCGTCTGTCCGAGCTGGCCGGCAGCTTCGCCGCGGGCATCGTGCGCCATGGCCCGGCGATGGCGGCGCTCTTCGCGCCGCTCGCCACGAGCTACCTGCGGCTCGCGCCGCACAACTGGTCGACGGCGCGCGCGTTCCTCGGCCTGCAGAACCGCGAGGCGCTGCTGCGCATCTGCCCCACGAACGAGATCGACGGCCGCGACCCGAGCCGTCAGCTGCACTTCGAGTTCCGGGGCGGCGACATCGGCGCCAACCCGTGGATCCTGCTCGGCATGATCCTGCGGGCCGGCATGCAGGGCATCCGCGAGGGGCTCGAGACCCCCGAGATCGTCGAGGGCGAGCTCGACCTCGACGGTCGCCACGCCGGCCTCGCCCGGCTCCCGCGCGACCTCGAGGAGGCGCTCACGATGCTCCGTCGCGACAAGGTGGTCTCCGGCTGGTTCTCGCCCGCGTTCCTCGCCACGTTCGAGGCGATCAAGCGCGACGAGTTCGCCTCCGTGCAGGCGCGCTCGCTCGCCGAGCAGTGCGAGGTGTACACGGGTGTCTACTGACCTGCGAGCGGATGGCCCGATGCACGAAGCGCTGGACGGCATCCCGCTGATCGACCACCACTGCCACGGCGTCATGGTGGCGCCGCTCGAGCGAGCGGCCTTCGAGGACCTCATCACGGAGTCCGACTGGGCGGCGCCGGAGGGCACGTCGCACTTCGACACCCAGGTCGGCTTCGCCATCCGCCGCTACTGCGCGCCCGTGCTCGGGCTGCCGGCCTTCGCGAGCCCCGACGACTACCTCGAGCGCCGCCGCGAGCTCGGCGCCGAGGCGAGCGAGCGCCTGCTGCGCGCCGCCGGCATCAGCGAGTACCTGATCGAGACCGGCCATCGGGGCGACGAGATCCTCGACCCCGCGGGCATGGCGGCGGCCTCCGCCGCGAGCACGCACGAGGTCGTGCGCCTCGAGCGGCTCGCCGAGGAGCTGCTGGAGGAAGGGTGCGAGCCGCGCGCGTTCCGCACGGCCTTCGCGCGCCGCCTCGACGAGCGGCTCGAGCGCGCTGTCGGCGTCAAGTCGATCGCCGCGTACCGGATCGGCCTCGACTTCGATGCCGCTCGGCCCGCCGACGCGGAGGTCGACGCCGCGGTCGAGGCGTGGGCAGGTCGCCTCGGCACGGGGGCCGCGCGCCTCGAGGATGAGGTCATCATCCGCCACCTGCTGTGGACGGCGGTGGACCGCGAGCGCGCGATCCAGTTCCACGTGGGCTACGGCGACGCCGACGTCGACCTCCACCGGTGCAGCCCGCTGCTGCTCACCGGCTTCCTGCGCGCGACCCGCGACTCGGGGGCGCGCATCCTGCTCCTGCACTGCTACCCGTTCCAGCGCGAGGCGGGCTACCTCGCCCAGGTCTTCCCGCACGTCTACTTCGACGTCGGGCTCGCGATCAACTACACCGGGGCGCGTTCGGTGGAGGTGATCGCCGAGACCCTCGAGCTCGCGCCGTTCCACAAGATCCTGTTCTCGTCGGACGCCTTCGGCGTCGCCGAGCTCTACCACCTCGGGGCTCTGCTGTTCCGCCGCGGCCTCGGGCACGCGCTCGACGCCTTCGCCGCGCGCGACGGCTGGCCCCTCGCGGAGCAGCGGCGCGTCGCCGAGCTGGTCGCGTGGCGCAACGCCCGGCGCGTCTACCGGCTCGATGCCGCGCGGACGGACGAGGCGTGAGCGCGGACCCCGCTCGGCTCGTCGAGCTCGCCGCCCGCTGGAGCGCAGCGCTCGAGCGGGAGCTCCCCGCGGCGGTGGGGCTGCGGCACGACCTGCACGCGATGCCGTGCCTCTCCGGCGAGGAGGGAGCCGCCACGGAGCGCGTCACCGCCCATCTCACGGACCTCGTGCGCTTCGACGAGGTCGCCGGCACGGGCGGCATCGCACGGCTCGGACCCGCCGCCGGGCCCACCGTGGCCATCCGCGCGGAGCTCGACGCGCTGCCGATCGCCGAGCGCACGGGGGCGGCCTTCGCCGCTGAGGGCGCAGCGATGCATGCGTGCGGGCACGACGTGCACCAGGCCGCCCTTGCGGCGCTCGTGCGCGCATCCGCCGGCCTCGACCTGCCCGTCGGCCTCGTCGCGGTCCTGCAGCCGCGCGAGGAGAGCTACCCGTCCGGAGCGCTCGACATCCTCCGCGAGGGGGCGCTCGAGCGGCTCGACGTCGCCCACGTCATCGCCGCGCACGTGCACCCCGGCGTGCCGACCGGCGCGGTCGCCACCGGCAGCGGCTTCATCAATGCCGCAGCCGACGAGCTCGAGATCCGCATCGAGGGCCGCGGCGGGCACGGCGGCTACCCGCACGAGGGCGCCGATGTGGTCGCCGCGATCGCCCACGTCGCGATCGCGCTGCCAGAGGTGGTGCGACGCACCGTCTCGCCGCTGCACCCCGCGCTGATCAGCGTCGGCACCCTCACCGCGGGGGAGGGTGCGGCGAACGTCCTGCCGGCTGAGGCCCGACTCCGGGCCACGATGCGCACGACCGACCCGGGGGATCGCCGGCGGCTGTTCGACGCGGTGCAGGCGATGGCCGCGAGGACCGCCGAGGCGTTCGGGACGCGCGCCGAGGCGGTGCGCATCGAGGGCGAGCCGGTGCTGATGAACGACTCGGCGCTCGCGCTCGGGGCGGATGACTGGCTGGCGCGGCTCGGGGTCGACGCCGCCGAGCCGCTCCGCTCGCTCGGCGCCGACGACTTCTCGTACTTCAGCGAGGCGGTGCCCTCGCTCATGCTCTTCGTCGGCGTCGAGACCGCAGGGCAGCATCCGCAGCCGGCGCTGCACGATTCCCGCTTCCTCCCCGGAGACGAGTCGGTCGGCGATGTCGCCCGCGCGCTGCTCGCCGGCTATCTCGCGGCGGCCGAGCGAGTGCTCGGCCTCGAGCACCACCGGAGCGCGGTGGCTGAGGCCGCGGCCGCCGGATGATCGCTCCGGCCGGGCGCTCCCGCGCGGAGGTCGAGGACCTGACCGCTCGCGACGCGAAGGCCATCGCGGGGGTCGAGCGGCTGCGCTTCTTCCCCCTCGCCGCCGTGCGGGGCCAGGGGTCGACGCTCGTCGAACCAGGCGGTCGCGAGCTGCTCGACCTCAGCGCGAGCTGGACCGCCGCGGGCTTCGGCTACGGCGAGCCGACGATCGCCCGCGCGATCGCCGACGCGGCCGCGGCCCCGGCCGGCGCGTCGATCCTCTCGGGCACGCATCCCGACGCCGTCGCCCTCGCCGAGGAGCTCCTCGCGCTCGTGCCCGCGCGGTCGCCCGCCACCGCTCGGCGCGTGTACCTCGGCCATGCCGGGACGGATGCGAACGATGTGGCGCTGCGGGGCTGCCGGCACGCGACGGGACGCCCGGGCATCCTCGCGTTCGAGCAGGGCTACCACGGCGGCTTCGGCGTCGCGCAGGGCGTCTCGGGCGTGCACGTCGCCGCCGGCGCTCCTGCCGATCCCTTCGTCGAGCTCCTGCCGTATCCCGATCCGTTCCGCCCGCACACCGGCGACAGTGCGACCGCTGTCGCCGACGTCCTCGCCCGCTCGGCGCGCGCGCTCGAGCGCGGAACGATCGCGGCGGTGATCGTCGAGCCGATCCAGTCCGACGGCGGGGTCATCGTGCCGGCCGTGGGCTTCCTCGAGGGCCTCCGCGGGCTCTGCGACGCGCACGGCGCGTACCTCGTGCTCGACGAGGTCAAGGTGGGCCTCGGACGCACCGGTCGCACGCACGCCTTCGAGCACGAGGCGGTGCTGCCGGACGTGCTCACGCTCGGCAAGGCGCTCGGCGGCGGCCTGCCTCTCTCGGCCGCGGTCGGGCCCGCGGAGGTGCTCGACGAGCCGGTCGCGTCGGCCCTGATGACGACGATCGGCAACCCGATCTCATGCGCGGCGGGGCGCGCGGTGCTGCGGCTCGTGCGGGACGGGGAGGCGACGCGGAACGCGCGCCGTCGCGGCGCGCAGCTGCGCCGCCTGCTCGAGGACTACGCCTCGAGCGGCCGACCCGGCGCGGCGCACGTCGGCCACGTCCGCGGGCGCGGGCTCTCCCTCGGCGTCGAGCTCGTGGAGGGCCGCGAAGGCGCTGCGCCGGCGACCGCGCTCACGGCGCGCGTCGCGTACCGGTGCTGGGAGCTCGGCGCCGTCGCGTACCCGGTGCGCGGCAACGTGCTGGAGCTGACGCCGCCGCTGACCATCTCGGAGCGCGAGACCCAGCAGGCTGCGTCGATCGTGGCGCAGGCGATCGACGACGCTGTCGCGGGGCTCGTCTCGGACGAGCAGCTCGCGCCGTTCCAGGGCTGGTGAGCCGTCAGCGGCCGCGCGCCGCTGCTGCGCCCCGCAGCGCCTCGACCTGCTCGATGCGCTCCCTGCCCGCCTCGCCTCGCCGCGCCGTCACGCCGGCGATCACGGCCTCGACGAGCGCGAGCGCGGGCACGAGCGAGTCGAACGGCGACGGCGCGTGGACGTCCGAGGGCAGGACCGCAGTCGCGACCTCGGCCGCAGGGGAGAGCCAGCGGTCCGTGAACAGCACGACGGCGGCGCCCCGCTCGCTCGCGACGCGCGCGAGCCGCACGACCTCGGGGTCGTACCTCCGGTAGTCGAACACCACGAGCACACTGCGCCGCTCCAGGTCCGAGACCGCCGTCAGCCGCCCGAGCTCGCCCTCCTCGAGCACGGCCGTGTGCGGGCGCAGCAGCGCGAGGTGCGACCCGAGGTACTGCGCGAGCATCCGGCTGAAGCGACCGCCGACGAGCGAGACGGGGCGGCGCGGATCGGACAGCAGCTCGACCGCGACGTCGAACTCGCGCTGCGGGAGCGCGTCGATCGTGCCGGTGACGCCGGCGGAGAGGATGCGCGCCGCGCGCGCGAGGCCGTCGTCGGCGACGTGCAGCTCCGGGCGGCCGTACTGCTCGAGCGGTGAGCCGAGGCGCTCGTGCACCTCCCGCATCAGCCGTCGCTGGAACTCGGGGTAGCCGCCGAAGCCGAGCCGAGTGACGAAGCGCACGACCGTCGGCGGGCTGACGCTCGCGCGCCGGGCGAGCTCGGCGACGGTCTCGAGACCCGCGATCGGGTAGTGCGCGAGCAGTGCCCTCGCCACCTTCCGCTCGCCGTCGCTGAGCGTGTCGAGCGCGCCGCGCACGAGGTCGCTGAGCGCGCCCGCGCCCGCGCTCTCGGGGTGACCGGTCACGATCCGCCTTTCCGCCTGCCTCCGACCGTACCGCGCTTCCCGCCGAGCGAGTCGCGGCGCGGGAGGACGCCCGGAACGCCCGGAGGGGCCGGCACGATGCCGACCCCTCCGGGCGCTCCCGCAGCCCGGGCTCACGGATCGACGAAGATCCAGAGGCCGGAGTCGCGGTCGCTCGCCAGGATGTACGTCTGGCCGTCGCGGACGAACGTCTCGACGCCCCAGAAGTTGTTCCCCTCGGGGTCGAGGTAGCCGCCGACCTCCACGAGCTCGCACGTCGTCGGGTCGGCCTCGGAGGCGCACTGGATCTGCACCGCCCGCAGCCCGCCGCTGTAGTACGACAGGTAGGCCAGCGACGGGTCGAGCGGGTCTGTGGCCACCTCGTGCACCGACAGGTCGCCGAAGCCCTCCGCGAAGTCCGGGTCCATCGCCTCGGGGATCACGAACGTGTCCACGTCCGTGAGGCTCATGTCGTCGCCCACCGCGAAGAGGTGCACGTAGCCCCAGCCGTCGAAGACGGCTCCGACATCCGTGACCACATCGCCCACGGTGCCGACCGCGATCGGCGCGTCGACCGTCTCATCGCCCTCCAGGCACGCGTCGATGTCGAAGCCCGCGGTGTCGAACAGGTCGTACCCCGCTTCCCGGCCGATGAAGATGACCGGGATCTCATCCGTGGTGTACGAGGGCACGGTCGTCGCGTTGCACGCGTCGGCACCCTCGCGGTTCATGATGAGCATCGCGTCGTACCCACCGGCGGCCAGCACCGTCTGGACCTTCTCCTCGAAGAAGCACTCGCCGCGCTCGACGACCGCGATGTAGCCGTCCTCCGACGGGGCTGCGAGCACTGCGTCGCCCGGGCACGCCTTGCCGAGGAAGACCGCGGTACCCGTGATCGCCTCCGCCTCCTCGATGGTCGTGAGCTCGCCGGCCCGCGCGTTCGCGACATCGCCGTCGTCCGTCGTGACGACGAGGCGGTACGCGTCGAAGTCCTCATCGGTGCCGATGACGAAGCGGTCGTCCGACGTGAACTCGGCCTGGTGCGCGTTCCCCTCGGGGATGAGCTCGTAGCCGAGGGCCGCGAGCACCTCCGGGTCGACAGGGGCGAAGTCGCTGTCGGCGACGTACACCGGGTTGGCGGGGTCGTCGACGTCGAGGATCACGTAGCCGCCGTCCCAGTAGGAGAGCAGCATGTAGAACGTGCCGTCGATCTCCTTCACGACCATGTCGTGCAGGAACGAGTCCGTCAGACCGAGTGCCGGCTGGGAGACGCCGAACTCGTTGAGGTCGAACTCGCCGATGAGCATCGGCTTCTTCGGGTTCGTCACGTCGAAGATGTCGACGTCGGACGCCTCCTCGTCATCGGTCGCGACGAGGTACGCCCGCCCGTCGGCCTGCCACAGGAACGCGCTGTGCGTCTGGTTGACGTCGGGCGTCGCGCGCGCTCCGTCGATGGTGATGTCGCCGAAGTGCTCGCTGAGCTTCTTGGGCTTGAGGGGGTCGGTCACGTCCCACAGTGAGATGCCGGCCTTCCCGTTCTTGCCGCACTGCTCGTGGTTGACCACCAGCACGTCGCCCGAGAACTGCTCCGTCTCGAAGCGGACGACCTGCATGCCCTCGCCGATGAGCGTGTCCTGGTGGGTGGGGATGAAGCCCACCTCCACGGGGCTCTCCAGGTCGGAGATGTCGATGACGTACACGCCGCCATCGGGCGAGCCCTGACCGCCGGTCTCGGGCCCCGCGCAATCCGACCCGCCCCAGCGGGCGAGGTAGGCGTAGTCGCCGTCCGGGTCGACGGCCACATCGGCGATGAGCCCCTCCTCGGCGTCGTGCACCGTGACCTGGCCGACGAGCGCGATCTTGCCCCATTCGCCGGTGCCGAGCAGGTGCCCGTCGTCCGGCCCGTGCTGTCCCGGCCCCGCGTTCGCCGCGGGCGCGGACAGCGCTATCACGACCGCCGCCGCAGCGCCTGCGACGACGAAGCGCGAACTCCTCATGTCCGATCTCCTTCCGGATGTCGCCGTTGACATCCCTCGAGGAACTGCGCGCGATGGAGCGGCGCGCGACGCACCGATCCGCATGCGCCCGGGCCGTCCACCGCTGTACGCGGGGGATGCTACGCCGGAGTGCAGGGCTGGACAACAGTGTTCTTGAACGGCGCAGGGCCGATGCACGGCCGGGACTGGCGCGCCCGGGCCCCCGGCCCCTCGGTCAATCCTTGCGGGGGAAGATGCCGAGGAACTTGCGCTTGACCCGGCTCCGGCGCTCGGGGTGGTCTGCGGCCGCATCGGGGTCGCGGCCCGCCTCGCGGACGCCCCTGTCGGTGCGGTCGCGACCGTCGTCGCCCCTGGCCGAGCCGTCGCGCCCGCCGGCGACGGCCGGGTCGTCGCCCAGCTCCTCGCGCAGCTCGCGGCCCTCGGCCTCGAGCTTGTCGCGCGCCGCGGCCTTCTTCTCGACCTTCTTCGTGGAGCGGGGCGGCAGCTGGATCGCCGACTCCGCCTCGATGCCCGCCTGCAGCTCGCGCGCGCGCTCGACCTCGGCGTCGACCTCGGCGCCGAGCAGCAGCACGATGTTGAAGATCCAGAGCGCGAACAGCAGCGCCATGACGGTGCCGATCGTGCCGTACGAGCTGTAGCCCGCGAAGAAGGAGAAGTAGACCCACAGCGCCACCGCGGCGATCGCGATGCCGACGATCGCGATGACCGAGCCGATGCTCACCCACGTGAACTTCGGCTGCTGCAGGTTGGGCGCGAGGTAGTAGAGCAGCGCGATCATCGCGATGACGAGCGCGAGGATCACCGGCCACTTCAGCCATGCCCATACGGGGAGGAACGCCCCGGTCATGAACGAGACGAAGCCCCCGAGGCCCAGCGGCTCGGCGAGCGGAGCGAGCAGGCCGCCGACGAGCGCCTCGTTCAGCGCGAGGGAGACCAGCACGAGGAAGACCCCGACGAGCAGCGCGAGCGTGATGAGGAGCATCGTCGCCGTCTGCCGGATGAGGCCGCGACCCTCCTCGATGCCGTAGATGATGTTCATGCTGCGCGAGAACGCCTTGACATAGGCGGATGCGGCCCAGACGGCCGTCGCGATGCCGATGATGAGCGCGATGACGCCGCCGGTCGCGGAGTCGGAGAGGGTCTCGACGAGGTCGACGACGAGTGCGCGGTAATCGGCCGGCACGTAGCGCTCGACGACCTGGTCGACGAGCTGGGTGACGATGCTCGCGTTGTTCGCGAGCACGAGCGAGACGATCGAGAAGACGGCGAGCAGCCCCGGCGCGAGCGAGAGCACCGTGTAGTACGTGAGCATCGCCGCGAGATCGGTGCCCCCGTCGCTGCCGAACTCCTTCAGCGCGCGCTTGAGCGCGTACTTCCAGCTCTGGCCCTCGAGCTTCGGCGGCGAGTCCGGCTTGGCTCCGTGGTCGGGATCGGGTGCGTCGGCCGCATCCAGGGTGGCGTCGATCGGGTCGCTGCTCTGCATGGCCGTCCTCCCGGTGGCTCGTCCTGAGGCACAGGACTGTACCCCGGCCGACCGGACGGGGGCTGGGACGCTCCGCGCGGCTCCGCTCAGCCCACGAGGCGCTCGACGAGGCGGTCGAAGGATGCGTCGACGTCGGTGCCGAGGCCGAAGCCGCCGGCCGCCTCGAGGGTCGCGAAGCCGTGCGCCGCGGCACGAAGGCCTCGCAGCGCGTGGATCGCGTCGTCGCCCGAGAGCCCCGCGACAGCACGGCCCGCGAGGTCGAGCACGCGCGCGGCCGCCGCCTCGAGCGCCGGGTGACCGGACGGCTGCACGGGCAGCGCCCGGTAGCGGGCCGGGTAGCGCACCGCGAACGCGCGGTAGGCGTGGAGGAAGGCGCGAGCGGCGTCGTCGGCGCCGTGGTCGGCGGTGGCGGTGGCGAGCGCGTCGGCGAGGTCGTCGTAGGTGCGGGCGGCGGTGAGCGCCTCGAGCTCCGCGAGCCCGTCGACGTGCTTGTAGATGGACGGCGGTCGCACGCCCGCTCGAGCGGCGATCGCGCCGATCGAGAGGGGCGCGCCGCCCGTGGCGTCGAGCTCGGCGAGCGCGAGCTCGACGAGCGCCTCGCGGGAGAGGCCCGCCCTAGGCACGCGGCGCCCTGGCCGGGCCGTCGACGAGGCCGAGCCCGTGCGCGAGCGCCACCACCGCATCCGCCGTCTGCCCCGGTCGCTCTGCGTGCGGGTAGTGGCCGGCGCCCGGCACCATGCGCACCTCGGCGACGCCCGCGGGCATCGCCGAGGCGTACGCGCGCGCCTCGGCCACGGGGTCGCGGAAGTCCGGGTCGCGCTCGCCCATCACGACCGTCACGGGCGCGCTCTGCCGACCGCGGACGTCGAGGGCGTCCTTCGCCGTGCCGGCGCCCATCGCGGCGAGCGCAGCGGTGCCGTGCGGCCGGCGGAGCGAGGCGACGATGCGCCGGCGGTGCGCCGCGAGGTCGGCCGGCGCCGACTCGTGCAGCGAGCGGTAGAAGAGGGACCACGCCCACGGGGTGCGCGTGACGAGGCGCGTCGCGGCGCGCATCGCGGGCGAGGCGGCCGGGGCGCTCGCCCACGGAGCGAGTGCCACCGCTCCCACGACAGCGTCGGGGGCGAGCTGCGTCGCGAGCAGCGCGCTGTCGGGGGTGTACGAGTGGCCGACGACGATCGCGGGCCCGCCGAGCCGCTCGACGAGCGCGACCCCCGCCCGCGCGATGGCCCGCTGGCTCACGATCGGCTCGGCGGGCGCGTCCGAGTCGCCATGGCCGGGCAGGTCGAGCGCCGCGACGCGCAGACCGCGCTCGACGAGCAGCGGGGCGAGGTGGCGGTATGCGCTGCGGAGGTCGCCCATGCCCGGGAGGCACACGATCAGGGGGCCCTCCCCGGTGACGTCGTAGGCGAGGTCGACGCCTTCGAAGGGCAGGCGGGCGGACGCGGTGCGCGAGGTCATGCCATCAGGCTAATTGCATTAGCCAATGGCGTCAACGACGGCGGCTCGGCGCGGAGCAGTGGTGCACGCGCCCGCTCGGTCGGAGACGCGCTCCGACGGGTCGCAGTCCAACTTCTTCCGGCTCGACAACCCGGAGCGCGAGGACGGCTGACCGCCCGTCGCCGCTAGTAGGAGTCGGCCTCGCCCGCCGGGCGCTTGAGTCGCGCGACGGCGGCCTCCGAGCCGCGGGCCATGAGCGTCACGTCGGCCGCGACGAACACGAACGCGGCGCCGCGCGCGATGCACCGGTCGGCGTCGGCCTCCGCGAACGCGTTGACGCCCACGGGCTTGCCCACGGCGCGCACGGCGTCGATCGTCGCGTCGACCGCGGCGACGACGGCCGGCTCCGAGGGGCGCCCGGGGTAGCCCATCGAGCCGGCGAGGTCGGCCGGGCCGATGAACAGCGCGTCGACGCCGTCGACCGCCGCGATCTCGGCGGCGTTCGCCACCGCATCGGCGGTCTCGATCTGCACGGTCACCGACACGTGCGCATCCGCCCGCTGCACGTAGCCGGCGAGCCGGCCCCAGCGGGAGGAGCGGGCGAGCGCCGAGCCGATGCCGCGCGCGCCCTCGCGCTCGCCGGCGCCGCCGGGGTAGCGCGCCGCGCGCACGGCGGCGCGCGCGTCGTCAGCGGTGGAGACCATCGGCACGAGCAGGTTCTGCGCACCGAGGTCGAGCACCTGCTTGATGATCACCGGGTCGTTCCACGGCACCCGTACGAGCGTCGTGACCGGGTAGGCGGCGGCCGCCTGCAGGATCGGCAGCAGCTCCGAGACGGTGATCGGCCCGTGCTCGCCGTCGACGAGCAGGAGGTCGGCGCCCGAGCCGGCCATGATCTCGGCCGCGAGGGCACTGCCAGATGCGTTCCAGAGGCCGACGAGGGGAGCGTCGGCGGCGGCGAGGGCGTCGCGGAACGTCGTCATCGGAAGGCCACCTCGACGAGCCCGGCGTCCTGGAACTCGACGCGCACGCGGTCGCCGGGGTGCACCCACACGGGTCGCGTGAACGAGCCGGCGAGGATGAGCTCGCCCGCCTCGAGCCGGTCGCCGTGGCTCGCGAGCTTGCCCGCGAGCCACGCGACGCCGAGCGCCGGGTGGCCGAGCACGCCGCCCGAGACGCCCGTCTCGATCACCTCGTCGTTCACGAAGCACTGGGCCCCGATCCACGCGAGGTTCCGGTCGCGCGGGCCGATCTCGGTCTCGCCGACGACGACCGCGCCGAGCGCGGCGTTGTCGCTGATCGTGTCGACGATCGTGCGGCCCTGCAGCTCGATGTGCGAGTCGAGGATCTCGAGCGCGGGGACGACCACCTCCGTCGCGTCGAGCACCTGGTCGATCGTGAGCCCCTCGCCCTCGAGCGGGGAGCGCAGCACGAACGCGAGCTCGACCTCGACGCGCACGTTCGACCACTGCGCGTGCTCGACCGTGTCGCCCGAGCGGTACGCCTGATCGGCGAAGATCACGCCGTAGTCGGGCTCGGTGATGCCGGTCGCCTCCTGCATCGCCTTGCTCGTGAGCCCGATCTTCCGGCCGACGAGCCGCGCGCCGGCCTCCTCGCGGCGCGTGCGCCAGATGCGCTGCACCGCGTAGGAGTCCTCGATCGTCGCCTGCGGGAACCGGGTCGAGATCCGCTCGATCGTGCCGCGCGCGCGCGTGGCCTCGGCGAGCTCGTCGGCGATGCTCGTCACCGTCGCGTCGTCGAGGCCGCGCCCCGGCCGCAGGTGAGGGGTCGTCACAGCTGGTTGCCGATCTTGAAGCCCTTCGACGCCTCGCCGCGGTAGGTGCCGTCCTCGTCCCCGGCGCGCGTGTACGAGAAGCCGTCGGCCCCGATCGTCACCTCCATCTCGCTCGAGTCGGTGCGCTCGACGATCTCGACGACGTTGCCGTCGAGGTCGAGCACGGGGGATGCCTCGGTGTACCACGAGGGCACGACCGGGTTGCCCCACCAGTCGCGGCGCTGGTTGTCGTGCACGTCCCAGGTGATGACGGGGTTGTCGGGGTCGCCGGTCCAGTAGTCCTGCGTGTAGATCTCGACGCGGTGGCCGTCGGGGTCGGTGATGTAGAGGTAGAACGCGTTCGAGACGCCGTGACGGCCCGGTCCCCGCTCGATGTGGTCCGACATCCGCAGCGCGCCGAGCTTGTCGCAGATCTGGATGATGTTGTGCTTCTCGTGCGTCGAGAACGCGATGTGGTGCATGCGGGGGCCGTTGCCGCCGGTGAGCGCGGTGTCGTGCACCGTGCCCTTGCGGTGCATCCACGCGGCGTAGGTCACGCCCTGGTCGTCCTGGATGTCCTCGGTGACGCGGAAGCCGAGGTCCTCGAGGTACTTGCGGCCGCGCGGCACGTCGGGGGTCACCTGGTTGAAGTGGTCGAGGCGCACGAGCTCGCCCGCCGAGATGAGGTCGTAGCGCTGGTGCAGCCGCTCGGCGTGCTCGGTCGCGTAGAAGAACTCGTACGGGAAGCCCAGCGGGTCCTCGACGCGCACGCTGTCGCCGAAGCCCTTCTGGAAGCCGTCCGCACGTCGCTCGGTGCGGCAGCCGAGCTCCTTGTAGTAGGCCTCGGCGCGATCGACGTCCTCGGGGGTGCGCACGCGGTACGCGAAGGCGGCGACGGCCGCGACCGGGCCCTTGCGCAGCACGAGGTTGTGGTGGATGAACTCCTCGAACGAGCGCAGGTAGATCGCCTCGTCGTCCTCCTCCGTCACGTGCAGGCCGAGCACGTCGACGTAGAACGCGCGGCTCGCGGCGAGGTCGGTGACGACCAGGTCCATCGCGGCGCAGCGGATGATGTCGGGCGCGGGCACGCTCGGCTTGGGGATCTCGTTCATGGTGCTTCTCCTTCGAAGGGTGGGTCGGCTGCGGCGGTCAGGCGGATGCGCCGAAGCGGGTGGTGTGGACGTCGCCGAGGGTGATGTGCACCGCCTGCTGGTCGCTGTAGAAGTCGAGCGAGCGGTAGCCGCCCTCGTGGCCGAGGCCGGAGGCCTTCACGCCGCCGAAGGGGCTGCGCAGGTCGCGCACGTTGTGGCTGTTGAGCCACACCATGCCGGCCTCGACGTCCTGCGCGAACAGGTGCGCCCGCTTGAGGTCGTTGGTCCAGATGTAGGCGGCGAGGCCGTACTTCGTGTCGTTGGCGAGCTCGAGCGCCTCCGCGTCGGAGTCGAACGGCGTGATCGCGACGACGGGGCCGAAGATCTCCTCCTGGAAGATGCGCGCGTCGGGCTGGACGTCGGCGAACACGGTGGGTGCGACGAAGTTGCCCTCGGGGAAGGCCTCGGGGCGGCCGCCGCCGGCGACGAGCCGGCCCTCGTCCTTGCCGATCTCGACGTACGACATGACCTTGTCGAAGTGCTCGGGGTGCACGAGCGCGCCGACCTCCGTCTTCGGGTCGGCCGGGTCGCCGACGACGATGCGCTTCGCGCGCTCGGCGTAGCGCTCGACGAACTCGTCGTACACGGAGCGCTCGACGAGGATGCGGCTGCCGGCCGTGCAGCGCTCGCCGTTGAGCGAGAAGACGCCGAAGAGGGTCGAGTCGATGGCGGCATCGAGGTCGGCGTCGGCGAAGACGACCGCGGGGCTCTTGCCGCCGAGCTCCATCGAGAGCGCCTTGAGGTGCGGGGCGGCGTTGCCGAAGATGAGCTTGCCGGTGCTCGACTCGCCGGTGAACGAGATGAGCGGCACGTCGGGGTGCTTGACGAGCGCGTCGCCGGCGGTCTCGCCGAAGCCGTTCACGAGGTTGAACACGCCCTTGGGCAGGTCGGCCTCCTCGAAGATGCCGGCCCACAGCGACGCCGACAGCGGCGTGAACTCGGCGGGCTTGAGCACGACCGTGCAGCCGGAGGCGAGCGCGGGGCCGAGCTTCCACGACTCGAGCATGAACGGGGTGTTCCACGGCGTGATGAGACCGGCGACGCCCTTGGGCTTCCGGTTGACGTAGTTCACCTGGCTGCCCGGCACCTTGTAGGTGTCGTCGCGGCCGGCGACGATGAGGTCGGCGAAGAAGCGGAAGTTCTCGGCCGCGCGCTGCGCCTGCCCTCGCGCCTGCGTGATCGGCAGCCCGGAGTCCCACGACTCGAACTGCGCGAGCTCCTGGTCGCGCGACTCGACGATGTCGGCGATGCGGGAGAGGATGCGCGCGCGCTCGCGGTTCTTCATGCGCGGCCACGGACCCTCGTGGAACGCGCGCGTGGCGGCGGCGACGGCGAGGTCGATGTCGGCCTGCTTGCCGGAGGCGGCGACGGTGTAGTCCTCGTTCGTGACGGGGTTGAGCACGCCGAACGTGTCGCCGTCGACCGACGGGACGCGCTCGCCGTCGATGTAGTGGGGGATCAGGTCGGGGATGCCTGCGGGCTGCTCGGCCATGGTGGCTCCTTCTCTCGGTCGATCGGTGGTGGACGTCGCTCGTCGCGGCGCGTCAGGGCTTGGGGTGGGTGCGGTGCAGGTAGGCGTCGGGCGTCGCGAGGCGGTGCGCGCGCACGGCGAGCTCGATGCGGCGCGGGTCGGCGCCCATCTCGATGAGCCCGAGGATCGCCTCGTGCTCGTCGACGGAGGGGACGGCGCGGCTCGGCACGAACGAGAACGTCGACTGGCGCAGCCGCGCGAGCCGCTTCCAGCACGTGTCGATGACGTCGCCGAGCACCTCGTTCGCGCACACGTCGGTGAGCCGGCGGTGGAAGGCCTCGTTGAGGGCCGTGAACTGCACGGGGTCGAAGTCGGCGAGCGACTGCCGCATCTGCTCGTTGATCGCGCGGGCGTCGGCGACGTCGGCGGCGGAGTAGAGGCCGGCCGCGAGCGAGATCGCGGCGCCCTCGACGTAGGAGAGCGTCTCCATCGTGTCGTGGTACTCGAGCTCGTCGATCTCGGCGACCCGCGCGCCGATGTTGCGCTCGAACGTCACGAGGCCCTCGGCCTCGAGGCGGCGGATCGCTTCGCGCACCGGCACGACGCTCATGTCGAGCTCCCGGCCGATCGCGTCGAGCACGAGCCGGTAGCCGGGGGAGTAGGTGCCGTCGACGATGCGGTCGTGGAGCAGCCGGTAGGCGCGCTGCGACTTCGAGGGCGCGACGGCGCCGCCGGAGTCGGCGAGCGCCGCCTCCCGGCGCCGCGGGCTCACGACCCCTCCCGGCCGGTGGTCTCGGCCTCGAATCGCGCGCGCCACTCGGCGTCCATCGGGAAGAGCCCGTCGACCGGGTGCCCGGCCTCGACCTGCCGGGCGATCCACTCCTCCTCCGCCTCGGTGCGGAGGCACTCCTCGACGAGCTCGCGCACGAGCGCGGGCGGGATCACGAGCACGCCGTCGCCGTCGCCGACGATGATGTCGCCGGGCTGCACGGTCGCGCCGCCGCACGCGATCGTCTCGTCGAAGGACCACGGCACGTGGAGCCGGCCGAGCACCGCGGGGTGGCCACCCGCGTGGTAGGTCGGCACGCCGATCTCGGTCACGACGTCGAGGTCGCGCACGCCGCCGTCCGTGACGATGCCCGCCGCGCCGAGGTGGCGCGCTCGGAGAGCGAGGATGTCGCCGAGCGTGCCCGAGCGGTTGTCGCCGCGCGCCTCGATCACGACGACCTCGCCCGGCCGGAGCGAGTCGAACAGGCGCTTCTGGGCGTTGTAGCCGCCGCCGTGGCTCGCGAAGAGGTCCTCGCGGTTGGGCACGTACCGCAGCGTGCGCGCGACGCCGACGAGCCGCTTGCCGGGCTGGGTCGAGCGCAGGCCGTCGATCGAGACGTTGTTCAGCCCGCGCTTGCGGAGGGCCGACGAGAGCGTCGCGAGCGCGACGCGGGAGAGCTGCCCGCGCAGCTCGTCGTCGAGCACGGGCTCGGCGGGCGCCTGGAACTCGTCGATCGGCCGTCCGGACGCGTCGGCCCACTGCTCGGGCGTCGGCTTCGGCTGCGCGGAGTACGGCGGGAGCACCTGCTCGCCGACCCGCACCGTGGAGGCGAGCCGCCCCGTCGAGACCCGCTCGCCGTCGATCGTCATCGCCGACACCTCGACCTCGACGGTCTGCCCGGGGGAGAAGGTCGATGCGTCCGCGGGGGTGCCGGTGAGGATGACGTCGCCCGGCTCGAGCGTGACGAGCTGCGAGAGATCGCTCACGATCTGCGGCAGCGAGAAGATGAGCGTCGACGTGGAGTCGTGCTGCACGAGCTCGCCGTCGAGCCAGGTGCGCACCTCGATCGCGCGCGGGTCGAGGCGGCGGGCGTCGAGGAGCGCGGGCCCGATCGGCGTCATGCCGTCGCCGCCCTTCGAGCGGATGTTCGAGCCCTTGTCGACCCATCGGAGGTCGAAGACGCCCAGGTCGTTCGCCGCCGTGATCGACGCGACGTGAGCCCACGCATCCGCCTCGCCCACGGCGCGCGCGTGGGAGCCGATGACGATCGCGATCTCGCCCTCGAAGCCGAAGATCTCGGTGCCGGCCGGCACGACGACCTCGCCGCCGGTCGAGAGCGAGGTCGCGGGCTTCATGAAGTAGCCGGGCGCCTCGGGCGTGCGGCCCTTCTGGGCGGCGCGGGCGCGGTAGCCGATGTGCATCGCGAAGACCTTGTTGGGCCGGGCGCCGAGCAGGCTCCAGGCCGCGGCAGCGGCGGGGACGGCGTCGGTGGCGGGCTGCGTCGATGCATGCATGCGCGGCATCGTATACGATTCCAGATTCGTTCCGCAAGGCTTGGAGATCGGGCCGGCACGGCGCCGACGAGCGCTCGTCGGAAGTGCTTGCCGTCGTGCACGAAATCGTATATCTTCCATCCAGTCCCTCGGCACCGAGCCCTCGGAGCCCCCATCTGACAAAGGAGTCAGCGTGTCTCACAGCACGACGCCTCACCTCGCGACCTCGAAGAGCGAGCGCAACCGCGTGCTCGCCGCGGTCGTCGTCGGCACCACGATCGAGTGGTACGACTTCTTCATCTACGCCTTCATGGCGAACCTGGTCTTCGCGCAGCTCTTCTTCGAGCCGGCGGGCCCGGGCCTCGGCCAGATCATCGCGCTCGTGACGATCGGCATCTCGTTCCTGTTCCGCCCGCTCGGCGCGTTCCTCGCGGGCCACTTCGGCGACAAGCTCGGGCGTCGCCCGATGCTCGTGCTCACGCTCCTCCTCATGGGCGCGGCCACGACGCTCGTCGGCGCACTCCCGACCTACGAGCAGATCGGGATCCTCGCGCCGATCCTGCTCATGCTCCTCCGCGTCCTGCAGGGCCTCTCGGCCGGCGGCGAGTGGGGCGGCGCCGTGCTCATGGCCATCGAGCACGCGCCGAAGGGCCGCCGCGGCCTGTACGGCTCGTTCGTGCAGTCGGGCGTGCCGCTCGGCATGCTGCTCGCGACCGGCATCCTCGCGCTCGTGCGCGCGCTCTTCCCCGGTGACGCGTTCCTCGAGGTCGGCTGGCGCATCCCGTTCTTCATCTCGATCCTGCTCGTCATCGTCGGCTACGTCGTCCGCCGCGCGGTCGAGGAGTCGCCGGTCTTCGAGGAGATCAAGCAGACCGCGCAGCAGGAGTCGGCGCCGATCATCCAGGTGTTCCGCAAGTACGGCCTGATCGTGCTCTTCTGCGCGATGGTCTTCATGGGCAACAACGCGGTCGGCTACATGACGACCGGCGGCTACATCCAGGGGCTCGCCTCGCGGCCCGTCGACGCGGGCGGCTACGGCTTCGACCCGGTGGGCGTGCAGCTCGCGAACCTCGCGGGCGCGGTCTCGTGGCTCGTGTTCACCTTCGTCGCCGGTTGGGCCTCCGACCGCATCGGACGCAAGAAGCTCTACCTCATCGGCTGGGTCGTGCTCGCCGCGGGCGTCCTGCCGCTGTTCGCGCTGACCGCGACCGGCGTCGCGGGCGTCGCGATCGCGACGACGCTGCTCGGCGTCGGCCTCGGCCTCACCTACGGGGCGCAGGCGGCCTGGTACGCCGAGTCGTTCCCGGCCTCGGTGCGCTACTCGGGCGTCTCGATCGCCTACGCGATCGGCGCGGTCATCGGCGGCGCCTTCGCGCCCACGATCGCCCAGGCGCTGCTGCAGGCGACCGGCTCGACGTGGTCGATCGTCGTGTACCTGCTCGGGACGATCGCGATCTCGGTCATCGGCACGCTGCTGCTCAAGCAGCGCAACGACGTGCCGCTGTCGATCGAGTTCGAGCACTCGGGCCAGTTCGGCACCTGGAAGCAGGGCGACCCCGACCCCACCGCCGTCGAGTCGCGCGCGACGCGCTGACGCACGCGAAGGGGGCCGGCCGCGAGGCCGGCCCCCTGTCGCGTGCGCGGCGGCGCATCCGATGCATCACTCCTCGGGCAGCGGCTCCTTCGGCAGCCTCTTGACGCGCGCTCGGCGCTTGGGCCGCGCGGGGATCATGGAGCGCATCTCCTCGAGCCGGCCGAAGCACAGCAGCCGGTCCTCGGCGTGCAGCGTCTCGCGTCCTTTCGGGTTGGGGATGACCGTGGTGCCGCGGTGGAGGGTGAGGACGGTGATGTCGCGCTCCCGCAGCCCCGACTCGCTCAGCGACTTGCCGACGAGGTCGGCGTCGCCGTGCACGACGAGCTCCGCCACGCCGTAGCCGGTCGAGACGCTCAGCCGCTCGCGCACGTCGATCTGCGGGAACGCGACCTGGTCGTCGATGTAGTCGATGATCGCGCCGGCGACGTCGAGCCTCGTGGCCGTCTCGATGCCCTCGAGCCCGGGGGACGAGTTCACCTCCATCACGAGCGGCCCGTCGTTGCCCTCGAGCATGTCGACCCCCGCGACCTTGAGGCCCATGATCTGCGCGGCGCGCACCGCGACGCGCTCGGAGTCGGCGTCGAGGGTGACGGCCTCGACGCTGCCGCCGCGGTGCACGTTGGAGCGGAACTCGTCGCCCTGGGCGGTGCGCCGCATCGCTGCGACGACGCGGTCGCCGACCACGAGCGCGCGGATGTCGCGGCCCTTGCTCTCGGTGACGAAGCGCTGGATGAGCACCTGCTGGCGGGTGCTCTGCAGCGTCTCGATGATCGCCTCGGCGACCTTGATGGTCGGCGCGAGGATGACCCCGATGCCCTGCGTGCCCTCGAGGAGCTTGAGCACGACCGGCGCGCCGCCGACGCGCTCGATCGCGGGGATCACGTCGGCGCGGTCGCGCACGAAGGTCGTCGGCGGCATGCCGATGTCGTGGCGCGCGAGGATCTGGGTCGCCCGGAGCTTGTCGCGCGAGTTGGCGATGCCGTTGGCGGTGTTGGGCGTGTACACGTCCATCTGCTCGAACTGCCGCACGACGGCGGTGCCGAAGTAGGTGATCGAGTTGCCGATGCGCGGCAGGATCGCGTCGTAGTCGGTGAGCTGGCGGCCGCGGAACTGCAGGTCGGGCGCGTCGCCCGACAGGTCGATCGCGAACCGGAGGGTGTTGAGCACCTTGACGTCGTGCCCGCGGTCGGCGGCCGCGGCCCGCAGCCGGCGGGTGCTGTACGAGCGCGGCGCGCGCGAGAGGATGGCGAGCCTCATGGGTGGCGCACCTGCCTTCCTGTTGGATGGGCGCATGGCAGACGACCATCCTGGCAGGCCGGCGCTCGCCGGATGGCGCGAGTGGGTCGGCATGCCCGGGCTGGGCGTGCCGCACGTGAAGGCGAAGCTCGACACCGGCGCGCGCTCGAGCGCGCTGCATGCGTTCGACCTCGAGGAGCTCACGCGCGACGGTCGGGACTGGGTGCGGTTCAGCGTGCACCCGTGGCAGCGCTCCGACGCCGACGCCGTGCTCGTCGAGCACCCCGTGCACGACCGCCGGCTCGTGCGCTCGTCGACCGGCCACGCGCAGGAGCGGATCGTGATCCGCACGGCGATCGAGCTGCTGGGGCGCTCGGTCACCACCGAGGTGACCCTCGCGCGCCGCGACGAGATGGGCTTCCGGCTCCTCGTCGGGCGCGAGGCCCTGCGCCAGGGCTTCGCCGTCGACGCCGCGCGCTCCTACCTCGGCGGGCGTCCCCCGCGCGCCGTGCGGCTGCGCAACCGGGGGCGCGCCGGTGCGTGAGTCGTTCGCGATCGGCGCCGTGCGCGTGCGCGCAGGGCAGGCGAAGAGCGTCGACCTGCCGATCGCGCGCCTCGTGACGGGCGGCGACGTGTCGCTGCCCGTGCGCGTCGTGCACGGCCGCGAGCCCGGCCCCGCGGTGTGGCTGGATGCGGCGGTGCACGGCGACGAGGTCGTGGGCGTCGAGGTCATCCGCCGGGTGCTCGCGGCGGTGTCGCCGAGGACGCTGCGGGGCACGCTCGTGGCCGTGCCGGTCGTCAACGTGCTCGGCTTCATGACCGGCGACCGCTACCTGCCCGACCGGCGCGACCTCAACCGCTCGTTCCCCGGCGCCGCGCGCGGCTCGCTCGCGAGCCGCATCGCGCACCTCCTGATGACCGAGGTCGTCGCGCGCTGCGACGTGGGCATCGACCTCCACACCGGCTCCGACCGCCGCGACAACCTGCCGCAGGTCCGCGCCGACCTCGACGACCCCGAGACGCGCCGGCTCGCGGCGGCGTTCGGCGCGCCGGTCATGCTGCACGCGCGCCTCCGCGACGGCTCGCTGCGCCAGGCGGCGCGGGAGGCGGGCTCGATCGCGCTGCTGTACGAGGCGGGCGAGGCGCTGCGGCTCGAGGAGCAGCCGGTCGCCGCGGGCGTCGCGGGCGTGCTCCGCGTGCTCGCCGCGCTCGGCATGCTCGAGGAGCAGCCGGAGCCGGAGGCGGAGCCGGTCGAGTGCCGCGCGAGCGGCTGGGTGCGGGCGCGCGGCTCGGGCATCCTCCACCTCGAGGTCGAGCTCGGCGACCGGGTGGACGCGGGTGCGCGGCTCGGGCGCGTCGCCGACGCCTTCGGCACGGGCGGGCGCATCGTGCGCGCCGACCGCGACGGCATCGTCATCGGGCTGACCCGCGCGCCGATCGTCCACGCGGGCGACGCGGTGGCCCACATCGCCGCGCCCGAGGGCTCGGCCTGAGCGGTCGGCCCGGAGCGCTCGACGCCTGAGCGATCGGCCCCTCGGGGATCGCAACGGACCGGTCCCGCAGGTCGGGTCCGACGCATCCGCCCCTCGCTCGTCACTCGCGCACCGTACGATCCGCTCATGGACTCCGCGGGCACGGTCGTGCTGCTCATCGCGACGGTCGCCGCCGGTGTCGGCGCCGGCGTGTTCCTCAGCTTCTCGAACGCCGTCATGCCGGGGCTCCGGCGCGTCGACGACCGCGCGTTCGTCGCGGCCTTCACCGCGGTGGACGGAGCCATCCTGAACCCGCTCTACCTCGGCGGCGTCTTCCTCGGCCCGCTCGCGCTCGCGATCGCGGCCGCGCTGCTCCACCTCGGCGACGCGGCGCTCGCCTGGATCCTCGCGGCCGGCGCGCTGCAGCTGGCCGTCATCGCCATCACGGGCACCGTCAACGTGCCGCGCAACGACGCGCTGCGCGCCGCCGGCGACGCCGCCCGCACCGATGCCGCCGAGGCGCGCGCCGCGTTCGACGAGGCGCGCTGGTCGCGCTGGAACCACGTGCGCGCGGTGCTCTCCGCCGCGACCGCCGCGTGCCTCGCCGTGGCGCTCGCGAGCTGAGTCAGCCCAGCAGCCCCGTCGCACCCGTGACGATCAGGGCGGCTCCGCCCAGCACCGACAGGACGATGATCGCCGAGCGCACGACGCGCGCGCTCACGAGGTGCGCGAGCCGGTTGCCGAGCAGCACGCCGGCGAGCACCGGCAGCGCGAGCACGAACCATGCCCACAGCGGCCAGTCGGGCGACCCCTCGGGCGCCACGAACGGCCTCACGACCACGATCGCGCCGCTGATGAGCACCCAGAACGGCTGCATCGTGGCGACGAACGTCCGGTCCTGCCAGCCCGACAGCAGCGAGTAGGCGCCCACCGCGGGCGCCCCCATCCCCACGCTCGCGTTGAGCAGCCCGATCGCCGTGCCGGCGGCGATGCGCAGCCCCGGCCCGTCGTGCGCGCGGGCAGCGCTCGTGAACGCGACGCTCACGACGACGCCGGCGATGGCGATCGCTCCCACGGCGATGCGCAGCAGGTCGGTGTCGAGGCCCCGCGCCAGCAGCAGCCCCGGCACCATGAGCGCGAGCGCGGGGATCGCGATCCACAGCAGCCGCCGCCAGTCGATGTCGCGCCACACCTTGGGCAGGATGATGATGCACGCGATCGCGCCGTAGAGGTTCACGACGAGCACGGCCGCGAGCGGCCCGCCGACGAGCGCGATCGCGGGGGTGACGACGAGCCCCCAGCCCATGCCGATCATCCGCTGGCCCGCGGCGCCGATGCAGACGGCGACGAGCGCGACGACGAACGAGAGCAGGTCCATGCCGCTAGCGGAGGTCGCGCTCGATGGCGCGAGCGGTGCGCTGCACGGCGGCGCCCAGCGCCCCCGTGTCCGGCTCGCCGACCGTGACGACCGCGACCGACGCATCCGTCGTGCCGCGCGACGCGATCGGCGCGCCGACCGAGGTGATGCCCTGGATCACCTCGTTCGCGCTCACCGCGTAGCCGCGCTCGCGGACCGACGCGACCTCGGGGTGCATGGGGCCGTCGTGGCCGAGCGCGCGCCACGTCGCCTCGTCGAGGAGCGACTGCAGGGCGATGCCCGGGGCGCCGAGCGCGATGGGGTGCCGGTGGCCCGGGTGCTGGGCGACGGATGCGTTGACGCCGCGGGGCACGGCCGTCACGAGCGTGACGGCGTCGTCGCCGTCGCGCACGGCGAGGAACGCGGTGGCGCCCAGCTCGTCGGCGAGCTGCTGCAGGTGGGGGAGCGAGGCCGACTGGAGGTCGTGCTCGACGTCGCGCGCGAGCACGACGAGCTGGGGGCCGAGGGAGAGGAGGCCGCCCGCGTCGCGCACGACGAGGCGGTGCTCCTCGAGGGTGCGCACGAGCCGGTAGGCGACCGAGCGGTGCACGCCGAGGAGGTCGGCGAGCGACTGGATCGTCTGGGTGCCGTGGTCGGCGAGCAGCGAGAGCGCCCTGAGCCCCCGCGACAGGGTCTGCGACCCGGTCGTCTCGGCTCGCCCTGCGGTGGTCGTCGGCATCGTCGCTCGCTCTCGTCGCGGCGCCCACCCGGACGCACTGTTCCAAGGATAGAACGGCCAGTTCAGATAGCGGCACGCGCGCGGCGGGCGGCGCCCCGATGGACAGCGCGCGCCGGGCGCGCGGGCGTCAGTGCTCGCCGACGGGGAGGGAGTCGCCCGGCTGCAGGCGGTGGTGCACGCCGCCGTGCTCCTTCGCGGCACCCTCGATGCGCGCGTGCGCGAGCTCGAGCCCCATCGGCGAGAGCGGCGCGTCGTGCACGGCGAACGTCGCGCGCGGGGCGACCGCCATGACGAAGTCCATCACCTCGCTGATCTTGAGCCAGGGCGCGCCGGCGGGCGTCGCGAGCACCTCGACGCGCACGTCGGGCGCCGCGAACGAGTCGCCCGGGTAGTAGAAGCGCTCGTTGACGAGCACGCCGAGGTTGTCGACGATCGGGATCGAGCGGTGGATCTCGGCGTGCCGGCCGCCGAAGAAGCGCAGCCGGAACGGGCCGGCGGTCACGCGCTCGCCCGCCTCGACGACCGTGATGTCGAAGCCGCTCGCCGCCTGGGCGACGCCCGCGGGCGCGTAGATCGGGGTGCCGGGGTGCGCGGCGAGCAGGTCGCGCAGGTGCGGCTCGTCCCAGTGGTCGGCGTGCTCGTGCGTGATGACGATCGCCACGAGGCCGGGTGCCGAGACGGGGCCCGTCTGGTTGCCGGGGTCGATGACGAGCTGGCGCCCCTCCTCGTCGAGGATCATGCACGCGTGCTCTCGCTTGGTCACTCGCATGGCACCCACGATAGGCGGTGCGGCGGGGGCGCCCCAGTGCGCTCGCCTAGGCTCCAAGCGTGCGCATCGTCGTCGCCTCGAACCCCGCCGCCCGCTTCGGCCGCGCCGGTGCGGTCGGCCAGCTCGTCGCCGCGCGCATCGCCGATCTGGGCCACGAGGTGCAGCACGTCGTCGCGGCGGACTCGCGCGGTCAGCTCGAGCAGACGCGCTTCGCGATGACCACGGCGGATGCGCTCGTGGTGGTCGGCGGGGACGGCATGGTGCACCTCGGGGTCAACATCGTGGGCGGCACCTCGAAGCGGCTCGTCGTCGTGCCCGCGGGGAGCGGCAACGACTTCGCCGCCGCGCTCGGCGTCCGCCGCGCCGAGGATGTGCTCGACCGGCTCGAGGAGGTGCTCGCGGCCGAGCCGGAGCGCTTCGACCTCGTGCGGATCGAGCACCCCGACGGGGTGGCGCTCGCGGCCGGCGTCGTGTCGGTCGGCTTCGACGCCGACGTCAACGTGCGCTCGTTCACGCTCACGCGCGTGCCGAGCCGACTGCGCTACCACGCGGCGATCGCGGCGACGCTGCTGCGGCCGCGGCACCGCGCGTTCCGGGTGCGGCTCGACGGCGGGGAGCAGCGCTCGTGGCGCACGCTCATCGCCGCGATCGCGAACAACCGCACCTTCGGCGGCGGCATCCCGATCGCACCGGCCGCCTCGATGCGCGACGGCCGCCTGCTCGCCGTGCTCGCCGACGAGCTCTCCTACCCGCGGTTCCTCGTGCTGCTCGCGAAGGTGCTCCGCGGTGCGCACACGACGGATCCCCGCGTGCACTCGATCGAGTGCGAGACCGCCGAGATCGAGAGCGACGAGACGGTGGTCGTGTGCGCCGATGGCGAGATCGTCGGGCGGCTGCCGGTGCGCTGCACGACCATGCGCGGCGCGCTGCAGGTGCTGCGCGCGCCGTGAGCGGCCGCGTGCCGCCTCGATTTGGCGAGCGCCGGAATCGTGTGGCACACTATCCAGGTTGCTTTCGCGAGCGAGAGCAGCACGGCCCCATCGTATAGCGGCCTAGTACGCCGCCCTCTCACGGCGGTAACGCGGGTTCGAATCCCGCTGGGGTCACACCAGGAGCGCCCCCGGTCTCACGGCCGGGGGCGCTTCGCCGTTCGGCGCGTCCGGGACGCGCGCGGAGTGCCGCACGCGCATCCGCGCCCATCCGGCGCACCGCGAGAGGGCCCGACCGCGTTGCGATCGGGCCCTCTCTTCGTCGACTACGCCGCGGCGGGCAGCAGCGCGCCGCGGAAGTACGCCGCGAGCTCGTCCGTCGCCGTGAGCGGCAGCACCGCCCCGACGTACTGGTCCGGGCGCACGACGACGATCGCGCCGTCGCGCGAGATCCCGCGCTCCTCGAAGATGTCGCTGTCGGGCGCGACGCCGAAGACGTTCTCGAGGTTCACGAGCTCGAACGGCCCGACGACCGGCTTGAACGCATCCGGCACCTCGTTCATGAGCACGTCGTGGTGGCCCTGCTGGTAGACCACCTTGACGTCGATGAGGGCGCTCGAGTCGCGGCCCGCGGGCGTGTGCACCGCGATCGGCGACTCGGGGGAGCGCTCGAGCCACTCGGCGAGCTCGCGGGTCGCGGATGCCTCGGCGGGCGTCGCCCGATCGGCGAACACGTAGACGCGGTAGCGGCCGTCGGCGGTGTGGAAGTGGCCGAGGTGCACCGGGTTGGTGTCGCACACCTTCACGACGCGAGCGGACTTGAAGCGCTTGCCGACGGGGAAGCCGGTCGCGAGCTGCTGGTGCTCGGTGCCCGCGACGATCTGCGAGCGCTGGTACTCGGTCATGAACCCGGCGGGGAACTCCATGGTGCGGGTGTAGAACTCGGCGACCTCCTCCGGGCTGCCGAGCTCGCTCGCGGGCTTCGCCATGAGCGTCGACCACTCCTTGTCGAAGTCGATGAGGTTCTGCGCGACGACCTGGCGCTCGAGCGAGTAGGTGTCGAGCAGGCTCTCGGGCGCGCGGCCGTCGAGCACGTGGCCCAGCTTCCAGGCGATGTTCCAGCCGTCCTGCATCGAGACGTTCATGCCCTGGCCGGCCTTCGCGCTGTGCGTGTGGCAGGCGTCGCCCGTGATGAACACGCGCGGGGTGCGGGTGCCGCGCTCCTCGGCGAGCACGTCGTCGAAGCGGTCGGTGATGCGGTGACCGACCTCGTAGATGCTGTTCCAGGCGACGTTCTTCACCTCGAGCGTGTACGGCGAGATGATCGCGTTCGCCCGTGCGATGACCTCCTCGAGCGGGGTCTGGCGCACCTTGCCGTGGTCGTCCTCCGGCACCTCGCCGAGGTCGACGTACATGCGGAACAGGTAGCCGCCCTCCCGTGGGATGAGCAGGATGCTGCCGGCGCTCGACTGGATCGCGCACTTCGTGCGGATGTCGGGGAAGTCGGTGACCGCGAGCACGTCCATGACGCCCCACGCGTGGTTGGCCGACTGGCCGGCGAGCGTGCAGCCGATCGCGGAGCGCACGGCGCTGCGGGCGCCGTCGGCGCCGATGACGTACTTCGCGCGGATGATCCGCTCCTCCTCCTTCCGCGTGCCGGCCGTGTGGGCCACCGTGACGCGAACGGGGTAGTCGCCCTCGCCGGTCACCTCGAGGCTCTTGAACTCGTAGCCGTAGTCGGGCGTCACGCGGCCCGGCGCGTTCGCGGCCGCGGCCGCGAAGTAGTCGAGCACGCGCGCCTGGTTCACGATGAGGTGCGGGAACTCGGAGATGCCGGAAGGGTCGTCGGGCGGGCTCGACGTCTTGACGATGTGCGTGGGGTTCTCGGGGTCGGGGGTCCAGAACGCCATCTCGGTGATGCGGTACGCCTCCGCCGTGATCGACTCCGCGAAGCCGAACGCCTGGAACGTCTCGACGCTGCGCGCCTGGATGCCGTCGGCCTGACCGATCGCGAGCCGCTCGGGGCGACGCTCGATGATGCGCACCGCCACGTCGGGGAACTGCGCGAGCTGCGCGGCGGCGATCATGCCGGCCGGGCCGCTGCCGACGATGAGCACGTCGACCTCGTCGGGCAGGTCTGCGGGCCGGTCGAGCCCGATGCCGGCGGCGGGCTGCACCCGCGGGTCGGTGGACACGTAGCCGTGGTGGTGGAACTGCACGGGTGCTTTCCTCACTCCTATGTGGGGACGATCGATGTCGTCGTCACGTGTTCGATATGTGAACACGTGCTTCGATTATTGATACACAGCGTACGGGCGATGCCGACCGGGAGCAACCGCGCGCCCTGCTGGCTCCGGGGCTGCAGGCAGCGCCCGCCGTCCCACCTCAGCAAGGAGCGATGCCCGCACACGCACGGGCAAGGACGGGATGGCCATCGATCGGTGGCCGTCCTTGCCCAGGCGCCGGGCGTCCGAATCGGGTGGGCCGCCAGCCCGGCATCCGGCAGCACCCTGCGGAGGCCCCCGTCAGCGCTCTCGGGCCGCGGTCGGGCGGACCTGCGCGATGTGGGGCGGACCCGGCCGGCCCTGCGCGAGCACGAGCGCGATGAGCGCCATCGTGCGCGCGCGCTCGTGCACGACGTCGGCGTAGCCGAAGCGCAGCCAGCGATCGCCGTTCGCCGTGATCGCGCTGTTGCGGCGGCGGTCCTTCATGGCCTGCCGCTCGTCGTCGTGCCACGCGGCGCCATCGGCCTCGACCCACAGCCATCCGTCGACGAGCAGGTCGCTCCGGCCGCCGCCGGGTGCGGGCACCTGCGTCTCGACGCGCCAGCCGCGGTCGCGGCACGGCACGCGCAGCAGCGACTCGAGCCCCGACTCGGCGCTCGGGTCGACCTGCCGCCGCCACGGCCGGCAGCGCTGCGGCAGCAGCTCGAACAGCCGGTCGAGCCCTGCCTCGTCGAGCAGCCCGCGGTGCAGCGCGCTGTCGATCGACGCGATCGCATCGTCGCGCTCGACGCGGCGAGCATGCTGGGCGAGCGCGTCCACGATGCTCACGCGCCACGGCCGGGCGTCGGGCTCGAAGGCCGTCCACAGCCGCTCGGTGCCGGCGGTCGCGCCCCGATCCGAGTTCGGGGTGAGCGCGACCTGCACGGGGGTGGGATGCGTGACCCACACCCCGTAGGACCGGAGGGCAGACGCCCCGCCGAGGATGCCTCCCGCGGAGAGCGCGCTGCGCACCGCCGGGTCCGCCGTAGGAAGGAGCAGCCACGAACGGCCGATCGCGGTCAGCCCTCCGGTGGCGACCGCACCGCGGAGCGCGTGGTAGCTGTGCCCCAGCCGCCGCAGCGCCGCCCGCGTGCTGGCGCCTCCAGCCGCGTCGACGTCGAGCAGGAGGTCGCGCATGGCGGGGAGTGTGCGCGGCCGCGGCTGCTGCGCGGGCGAGCGGTGCAAGGGGGTGTGGATGACGGTGGGCCGGGGCCAGGGCCAGGGGCGGGGCCGGAGGCCGGGCGGGGGCCAGGGC
>NZ_JANQCH010000109.1 GCF_024723325.1 Agrococcus sp. HG114 | reverse complement strand
GCGTGCGGCAGCGCGACGGCGCGGTCAGCGCGCTGCGCCCCGCGCGCCGGCGCGCGTGCTCGCACCGAGCTCCGCGAGGAACCGCGACGGCTGCCTGACCGCGTGGCCCGAGTGCCGCGCCCACGTGAGCGAGAGCGAGCGCTGCGCGCGGGTGATCGCGACGTACAGCAGCCGCCGCTCCTCGTCGATCTCGGCGAGCGAGGTCGCGTGCGAGACGGGCAGGAGCCCCTCCGCGAGGCCGCACACGTGCACGTGCTCCCACTCGAGGCCCTTCGCGGCGTGGATGGTCGCGATCGTGACCGCGGCGACGGTCGGCTCGTGCTCGGTCGCCGCGCGGCGCTGGAGGTCGCGCGCGAACTCCGGCAGGTCGGTGCCGCCGGTCTCCTCGGCGAGCGTCACGAGCGCGTGCAGGGCGTCCCACTGCGCGCGCTCCTCGCCGTGCGTCGTGGGCGGCTCGGCGCGGTAGCCGAGCCCCATGACGATGTCGGTGACCGACTGGAACACGGGCCGGCCGTCGGCGGGGGCGCTGCGGAGCATGAGCAGCGCGCGCTTGATGACCGGCAGCTCGAAGAAGCGCGCGGCGCCGCGCACGGTCGACGAGAGGCCGACGCCCGCGAGCGCCTGCTCGATGAGCGCCGACTGCGCGTGGAACCGCGTGAGCACCGCGATGCTGCTGGGGTCGGCGCCCGCGCGCACCTGCTCGCGCACCGCCGCGGCGATCCCGGCGGCCTCGGCCGTGTCGTTGCCGTGCTCGGTCACGGTCGGCTCGACCCCGTGCTCGCCCGACGCGGCCTCGAGGGTCAGGGCGTCGCGGCCGCGCATGAGGCGGTTCGCGAGCCCGACGATCGCGCCGGTCGACCGGTAGGAGCGCTCGAGCCGGATGCGCTCGGCGTCGGGGTGGTCGTGCAGGAAGCGGCTGAGGCTCGCGGGGTCGGCGCCCGCGAACGAGTAGATCGTCTGGCTCGGATCGCCGACGACGCACACGTCGCGCCGGTCGCCGAGCCATGCGGAGAGCAGCTGCTGCTGCATGGGCGAGACGTCCTGGTACTCGTCGACCGTGAAGTGGCGGTAGCGGGAGCGCACCTCGTCGGCGACGGCCGGCTCGCGCTCGAGCATGCCGGTCGTCGCGAGCAGCACGTCCTCGAAGTCGATCTGCCGACGCTCGTCCTTGACCCGCTCGTACGCCATGTGGAGGTCGATCATCGCCTCGGGGGTCACGCCGGTCGGCAGCGGCCGCACGCGCGCCTGCACGCCGTAGTCCTCCATCGTCATCGCCTGCGACTTCCGCCACTCGATCTCGCCGGCGACGTCGCGCAGCTGCGCGGTGGGCAGTCGCAGGCGCAGCTGCGCGGCGGCGTCCGCGAGCGTCGACGCCTTCTGCGGCAGCAGCTGCGGCATCCGCGAGCCCGTCACGCGCGGCCAGAAGTGCGACAGCTGCGCGAGGGCGGCGGCGTGGAACGTGCGCGCCTGCACCCCGCCCGCGCCGAGCCGCGCGAGGCGGGTGCGCATCTCCCCCGCCGCGCGGCTCGTGAAGGTGAGCGCGAGCGAGGCGTGCTCGACCTGCTCGCCGGTCGCGACGCCGTACGCGATGCGGTGGGTGATCGCTCGCGTCTTGCCGGTGCCGGCGCCGGCGAGGATCGCGACCGGCCCGCCGAGCGTCGTGGCGGCGAGCCGCTGCTGGTCGTCGAGCCCGGCGAGGATGCGATCCGCGTCGGGCTTCGGGCGGGCGGTCACCGCGCGAGCCACGCGTCGATGATCCACGACGCGATCGAGGCGCGCCCGGGCAGCTGCACGGCGCCCGCGCGGAGCTCCTCGCGCGTGAACCAGCGCACGTCGAGGATCTCGACCCCGTCCGGCGCGAGCGGGCCCGGATCGGGCGCGACGCACTCGAAGCCCACCATGAGGCTCCGCGGGAACGGCCACGGCTGCGAGCCCAGGTAGCGGGGGCGCTCGACGAGCAGGCCGGTCTCCTCGTGCACCTCGCGCACGACCGCCGCCTCGAGCGACTCCCCCGGGTCGACGAAGCCCGCGATGAGCGAGTAGCGGCCCTCGGGCCATGCGGCGTTGTGCCCGAGCAGGATGCGCTCGTCGGCGGGATCGTGGACGGCGACGATGACCGCCGGGTCGGTGCGCGGGAAGTGGGCCGCGCCGCTCGCGTCGCGCCGCACCCAGCCGGACTCCTCGAACCGGGCGGGGCTCCCGTCGACGGGGCTGTGGTGGCTCTCGCGCTGCCAGACGCCGAGCGCGACGGCCTGCACGAGGACGCCCGCGTCGGCGTCGTCGAGCTCGGCGCCCACCTCGCGCAGCGAGCGCCACTGCGCCCCCTCGACCTCGAAGGGCTCCTCGACGAGGAGGCTCAGGAGGATGCCGCCGGCGTCGCCCGCCGCGGCGCGCTCGCGCCCGAGCCAGCTGAGCGGCACGCGCGGCTCGACGTGGCGCGCGTGCTCGGGCAGCTCGTCGACGCGCAGCCGCACGAGCCGGCCCTCGCGCAGCGGCGCTCGGTCCCCCGCGACCGCGATCACGCGCGTCGACGGCTGCTCGACCGCGCGGGCCACCGCATCGGGCGCGAGGCGGCCCGCGTGGTCGCGATCGAGCGTCGACCTGGCGAGCGGGGGAACCTGCACGTCACCTCCGTCGCGTGGCGCGGACGACCCGGGTCGAGGTCGGCCTAGCCTGGCATCCATGAGCACGAACCCCTTCACCCTATCCGCGCTCGCCACCACCGCCGTGCCCGGTCTCGACGTCGTCGCAGCGACCGACGACGGCTCCGACGAGCACCGCTCGGTCGTCGCGGCGCGCCTCGCCGACGGCGAGACGGTGCAGGTCGTGCTGCCCCGCTCGGTGGCCGCGCTCGAGACGGCGCAGGCCCACGCGCGCGCGCTCGGGGCGCTCACGCTCGCGACCCGGTCCCGGCTGCCCTTCGACGTGCCCACGGTGCTCGGCACCGTCGGGGCCGGCCGCTCGACCCTGTTCGTGCTCAGCCGCCTGGGCGGCGCGACCATGCGGCTCGGCGACATCTCGCCGGCGCAGCCGGAGCTGTCGGCGAGCGTCGGGCAGGCGATCGCGGCGATCCACGAGCTCCCCACCTCGGTCGCCGCCGACGCGGGCCTGCCGCACGAGAGCGCGCTCGCCCTGCGGCAGCAGCTGCTCGACACCTTCGACCGGGCGGCCTCGACCGGAGCCGTGCCCGCACCGCTGCTCGAGCGCTGGGAGGCGGCGCTCAACGACGACCGGCTGTGGCAGTTCAAGCCGGCGCTCGTGCACGGCGACCTGCAGGCGCCGGCGTTCCGCGTCGAGGGCGGTCGGGTCGTCGGGATCGACGGCTGGCACGCGCTCTCGATCGGCGACCCGGCGCGGGACCTCGCATTCCTGCTCGGCTCGAGCGAGTTCGGCAGCGTCGACCGCGCCTTCGACGCGCACGCCGCCGCGCGCGGCGTCGGCGACCGCCACGTGCGGCAGCGCGCGATGCTCCACGCCGAGCTCGACATCGCGCGCTGGCTGCTCCACGGCACCGATCGCGGCGACGCCTCGATCGTCGACGACGCGAAGGGCATGCTCGCTGGCCTGCTCGCCCGCGTCGACCGCGACCCGGGCACCGCGATCGCGCCCGAGCGGCTCGAGACGATGGACCTCACCGGCGTGCAGGAGTACCTCGCGGAGCCGACCGCCCCGCCGCGGCCGACGAGCGCGGGCTCAGCCGACCGCTGACGCCTCGGCCACCGCCTGCTGCGCGCGCAGCCAGCGGGCCTCGAGCTCGGCGAGCGACTCGATCCGGTCGGGCCGCACGATCCGGTCGTGCTCGACGAAGTACAGCTCGGCGTCGACGAGCTCGGGGTCGAGCCCCGCGTGCGCCGCGTAGGCCGCGCGGTAGAGCGCGAGCTGCAGCTGCCGCGCCTCGAGATCGGCATCGCCCGAGGGCAGCCTGCCGGTCTTCCAGTCGACGACCGTCGCCCGGTCGCCGTCGCGGTACACGGCGTCGATCTTGCACACGACCGTCGTGCCGGCGAGCGGCAGGTGGATCTCGAGCTCGGTCTCGGCGGGCCGGCGGTCGCCGTACGGCGAGGCGAGGAACGTCTGCTTGAGCCGCTCGAGGCGCTCGCCGTCGATGCCGACGAGGTCGTCGTCGAGGGGCGCGTCGTCGACGGCGTCGCCGAGGCTCACGGCGCTCCCGCGGCGCTCGACCCACGCGTGGAAGAGCGTGCCGAGCCGCGTGGCGGCGAACGGCTCCTGCGGCATCGGGCGGGCGATCTGCCGGGCGACGGCGACGGGATCGGCGGCCCAGTCCTTGAAGCCGGATGCGGCGATGCGGCTCGGCAGGGCCAGCCCGGTCGTGCCGCGGTCGGCGAGCAGGAGCTCGATCGCGGCATCCCACGGCGTCGGCGCCGACGCATCCGCCGCCTCGACGCGCGCGGCGGCCGCCTCGACGGCCGCCCGTCGCCGCCCGAGCGGGTCGACGGGCCACTCGAGCGTCGGGCTGCGGTCGCCGAGCGGGTTCTCGGCGCCCCGCTCCGGCTGCTCGAGCAGCGCGACGTCGCGCACCGCGGCGGCGATCTCGAGCAGTCGCTTGGGCTTCGCGGGCGTCTTCGCCATGCCGTACCACTGGGCGCCGGAGAGCCAGAGGGCCCGGCGCGCGCGCGTCACGCCGACGTACGCCAGCCGATCCTCCTCGGCCTCGTAGTGGGTCCAGAGCTGCTCGAGGAACGCCTCGCGAGCGAGCGCGTAGCCGTGCTGCGTCGCGTGCCCCTCCCACTCGAGCCGGGGCAGGAGCGCCGCGTCGCCGCGCAGCGGGTACGGCAGCGCGGCGTGGTCGAGCCAGCCGAGCGGCTGGTCGTCCTTCGACGCGGCCGCGAGCCGCGGCAGCGCGACGACGTCGTACTCCAGCCCCTTGGAGGCGTGCATCGTGAGCACCTGCACCCAGCCGGGCTCCGGCTCGGGCTCGGGCACGTCAGGGCCGCGCCCGCTCTCGAGCACGTCGAGGTAGGCGAGGAACGCCTCGAGGGTGCCGCGCTCGTCGGCGGCCGCGAACGCCTGCACCTCGCGCTGGAACGCGTCGAGGGCGCCGTGCGCGTGCGCGCGCTTCGCCGCGACCTCGATGTCGAGCCGCAGCGCCTGTTCGACGTGGCGCACGAGCTCGGCGAGCGGCATGCCCGCGCGCCGCCGCAGCTCGCGCAGCAGCCCGCCCGCGTCGCGCATGCGCGCGATCCCCTCGACCGTCGCCCCCTCGAGTCGCGGATCGTCGACGAGCGCGTCGAGCGCATCGACGATGGACACGTGCGCCTCGGGCGCGATCGCGCCGCGGTCGGCGCTGCGCTGCTCGGCGCTCAGCCCGCGCTTCGCGAGGAGCGAGGCGTGCCGCTGGAGCGCCGCGAGGTCGGCGACCCCCAGGCGCCACCGGCTGCCGGCGAGGAGCCGCACGAGGCTCGAGCCCTCCTCGGGGCGGCCGAGCACGCGGAGCGCCGCGACGAGGTCGACGACCTCCGGCTCATCGAGCAGGCCGCCGCCGCCCGAGCGGAACACGCGGATCCCCTCGGCGCGGAGGGCGCGCGTGAGCTCGACGCCCTGCGAGTGCGAGCGCACGAGCACCGCGGCGGTCACCGGCGAACCCGCGACCCCGGCGTCGTGCGAGCGCAGCCACGCAGCGAGCTCGCGCGACTCGTCCTCGATCGTCGGCAGGTGCCGCACGGTGACGTCGCCGCTGCCGGCGCCGTCGCGCGGAGCGAGCCGCTCGACCGGCACGCCGGGCTGCTCGGGCAGCTCGCTCGCGATCGCGTGGGCGAGGTCGAGCACGGTCACGTCGTTGCGCCAGCTCGTCGACAGCGCGAGCGTGCTCCGCACGCGGAAGCGCTCGGCGAACAGGGCCAGCGTGCCCGCGCTCGCGCCGCGGAACCCGTAGATCGCCTGGTTGGGGTCGCCGACCGCCATGACGGGCGAGCCGTCGAAGAGGGCGTGCAGCAGCTGCAGCTGGAGCACGGACGTGTCCTGGAACTCGTCGAGCAGCACCGCGCGGTGGCGGGCGCGCAGCTCCGCGACCGCGCCGGGGTGCGCGCCGATCGCGTCGAGCGCGAGCCGCACCTGATCGCTGAACTGCACCGCACCGCGGCGGCGCTTCGCCTCGTCGAAGGCGTCGACGAGATCGACGAGCGGGTCGAGGCTCGAGACCCGCTCGACGTCCTGCGCGATCGCCTTCGCGTGCGCGGCCTTGAACAGCTTCGGCTCGTCGGCCGTCGGCAGCGCCTGAAGGGCGCGGAACCGCTCCGGGTAGCGGCCCGCGCGCAGCCGCTCCGTCGAGACGCGGTGGTCGCCGAGGGTGCCGGCGAGCTGCACGAGGCGCTCGGCGACCGTCTCGGCCCTCCCGAGCCGCGCGAGCCGGAGGTCGTCGGAAGCGCGCGCGACGCGCAGCGCGAGCAGGAACGCGGCGGGGTCGGTCAGCACGTCGGACTCGGGGTCGCGCCCGATGAGCAGCGCCCATTCGCGGAACAGCGCGCTCGCGAAGGAGTTGTAGGTCTGCACGACCGGGCGCCGGGTCGCGGCGATCTCGGCGTCGACGAGGCCGGCCCGCGCGAGCAGGGCCAGCTCGCGCGTGAGCCGCTCCGCGAGCTCGCGCGCCGCCTTGCGCGTGAACGTGAGGCCGAGCACCTCGTCGGGCGCGACGCGGCCGTTCGCGACGAGCCACAGCACGCGCTGCGCCATCGTGTGCGTCTTGCCGCTGCCGGCGCCCGCGACGACGAGCGCCGGCTCCTCGGGGGCCTGGATCACGGCGACCTGCTCGCGGGTCGGGCGCTGCGGCTCGCGGCCCTGCGCGGCGGCGATCGCCTCGGAGATCTCGATCGCGGTGATCACTCGGTCACCTCCGGGATGACGTGGATGGCGCACTGGCCGAAGCTGAAGTCGCCGCTGCAGTGCTGCTCGGGCCGCGCGACGAAGACGGCGCCGCCCATCGTGCCGATGGCGGCGCGCAGGTGCTCGCGGAAGGCCTCCGCGACCTCGTCGAACGGCTCGGAGTCGACGGTCTTGCCCTTGCGGGCGAGCTTCGGCATCACGAGCCGCGCGGACGTCTGCGCGCCGGCCTCGATGCGCTCGATGCCGCCGAGCGCGACCGCGAGCTGGTAGGCGCGCAGCTGCAGGTTGCCGAGCCCGGGCACCTCCTTCGGCACGCGCTTGCCGGTCTTGAGGTCGACGATGCGCACCTCGCCGGTCGGGCCGTGCTCGAGCCAGTCGATCGCGCCCGAGAGCACCGCACCGTCGACCTCGACCTCGAAGCGCGCCTCGCGCTCGTCGCGCTCGATCGTCCAGCCCGAGCCGCGCAGCACCTGGAAGTAGTCGGCGAGCGCCGCGGCCATCGGCACGACCTCGTCGCGCTGCTGCGCCGCCTCCCACACCGAGGGGTGGTCCAGCTCGGCGAAGCGGGCGTCGACGGCGGCCTCGATCGCCGCGGCATCGGTCGCGTCGACGTGCTCGACCGCGTCGTGCACGATCGTGCCGAGCGCGGCGGCGCGGTTCGACGAGCCGCCCGCGAGCCGGTTGATCACCCACGACAGCTCGCACTCCACGAGGCCCTGGAGCGCCGAGGGGCTCACCCGCACCTGCTCGCTCGCGTCGAGCCGCTCGGTCGTCGTGACGGGGGCGAGGCCCGCCCACTCCGCGGGGTCGGCGCCCGGCACGCCGGCCGCCGCGAGGCGCCGCAGGGCCGATGCCGCCGCGTCGGCGT
>NZ_JANQCH010000108.1 GCF_024723325.1 Agrococcus sp. HG114 | reverse complement strand
GCGCAGCCGCTCAGCGCGAGCGCGGCCGCCGCGGCGAGCGCGGCCGCCGCGGCGAGCGCGGCGAGGAGCAGCAGCGGCTTCGGAGCCATGGGAGCCTTCCGTGACGAGCGCGATCGACGCGCTTCGACACATCCTCACCGCCCGCACCGCGATGCGGGCGGCCGCGCCGCAACGATCCGGTAACGAACCGCGCTCCCCTGCATCGCAGCACGCGTGATCGAAGCCGCTGGCTGCGCCGCGTCCGGAGAACCCGCGTTGCGGGCTTCAGGACCGCGGCTCGACCGACCGGTGCGTCACGACCAGGTCGGCGGGCTCGAGGTCGAGGCCGGTGATCCGCGCATGCTCGTCGAGCCTCGGCCCGGCCTGCTCGACCAGCACGATCACACCGTCGTCGCCAGTCGCGGTGAAGTAGAGGGCCGCGTCCTCCGTCTGCTGCGGGACGAGCCCCTGCTGCTCGGCCCACGCCTCGACCTGGGCGCGCACGGCGGTGTCGCGCACATAGGCGACCGCGAAGGCGCCCACGGCGTCCGCGCCGCCGTCGAGGGGCAGCCGGTACTGCATGGTGCACAGCACGCGGCTGGACTCGAACATCCCCGCGGGGGCGAACCCGGCCCGTGGCTGGGCGCTCGCGAGCTGGTCCTCGTAGGTGCCGCCCCAGCTGACCGTGTAGGCGGCTTCCGGGTCGATCGCGACCGCGTCGGCGCACCGGGGCGAGTCGCTGATCGCGGCGCCGTCGCTCGCTGTTGCGGAGGGCGAGGGGCTGGACGCGGGCGTCGGTGACGCACTGCTCGGTGTGGGTGCAGCGGATGCGCTCGGAGCGGGGGCCGCGCCGGTCGCGGAGGGCGCACCCGTGTCCGCGCGGCTGCACCCAGTGGCGAATGCGAGCGCCACGACGGCGAGCGTGACAGCGGGAGCAAGACGACGCATGACGGACCCTTCTCGACGACAGCGCCCGGGCGGCGGCGCACTCCTCTGCAGTCTCGCCGGTGCAGCGGCGCTGCGACAGTGAGGAGGGGCGCGAGGCCGTAACGATCGCGCAACGTTCCGCATCCGCTCGCCGCGGCCCGATCGCTCGGGTCGCGCCGGTCAGCCCTCGACGACCGGCCGGGCGAGCCTGATCGCGACCGCGTGCGCCTGCTCGATGTGCTCGCGCATCACGCGCTCGGCCAGGTCGGGGTCGCCCGAGAGCACCGCCTCGCACACCTGCCGGTGCTCGTCGGCGGCGTGGCCGCTGCGACCGGGCTGCTCGGTCGTCAGCTCCCGGTAGCGGTCGACGTGCGCGCGCACGATGTGGAGGAGGCTGCCCGCGAGCTCGTTCCCGCTCATGACGCGCAGGTGGTCGTGGAACGCGGCCCCGATGCGCACGACCTCGAGGTAGTCGTCGCGCAGCCGGTCCATGAGCGCGACCTGCCGCAGCAGCACCTGCTCGTCCGCAGGCGTCACGCGCTTCGCGGCATCCCTCGCGATGAGGCCCTCGAGCCGCGCCCGCACGTCGTACACGTGCTCGAGCTCCTCGAGCGAGACGGGCGCGACGATCGTGCGGTTGGAGGGCAGCTTGACGGCGAGCCCCTCGGCGGTCAGGGTCGCGAGCGCCTCGCGCACCGGAGTGCGGGACATCCCGAGCTGGTCGGCGAGGTCCGGCGCCGAGAGCACGGACCCAGGGGCGAGCGAGCGGTCGACGATGCCGGCCCGGATCCGGTCGTACGCGACGGATCGGCCCTCGCGTCGTCCTCGAACAGCGGTGTCCACGGCGCCATGATGACACACCGTTCGCCAAAGTGGATATCTGTATGCAAGTATCCCTGCAGGGCGGCGCACGGACGCGTCGCAGGAGCGAATCACGAGGGAGTGAACGTGAAGCAGCACGTCAAGGTCGCGGCAGTCGTCGCGGCGGTCGGCATGGCGCTGGTGGGCTGCACCACCGCCGGCCAGGCACCCACCACGAGCGGCAGCGCCGCCCCAGGCGAGACCGAGGCCGCCGAGGTGCAGAGCCTCGGCCGCATCGAGATCATCGCGCCGGCGAACCCCGGCTCCGGCTGGGACCAGACGGCGCGCGCGTTCGGCACGGCCCTCGAGAGCGCCGAGCTCGCCGAGTCGATCACGGTCACGAACGTGCCGGGCGCCTCGGGCACCGTCGCGCTCGCGCAGGTCGCCTCGAACCCGGGTCGCGAGGGCGTGCTCATGGCGTCGGGCCTCGCGATGATGAGCGGCGTCCTCACCAACGAGACGGGCGTCTCGCTCGATGACATCACCCCGATCGCGCGCCTCATCGGCGAGGCCGAGGTCATCGTCGTGCCCGAGGCCTCCGAGATCCAGTCGATCGAGGACCTCATGGCCGCGATCGCCGAGGACCCGGGCGCCGTCCCGATCGCGGGCGGCTCGGCCGGCAGCGCCGACCACGTCTTCCTGGGCCTCCTCGCCGAGGCGTACGAGATCGAGCCGAGCTCGCTCAACTACGTGCCCTTCTCGGGCGGCGGCGAGGCGACCACGGCGCTCCTCGGCAACCAGGTGAGCGCCGGCATCGCCGGCATCGGCGAGTTCCGCGACCAGATCCTCGAGGGCACGCTGCGCCCGCTGCTCATCTCGAGCACCGAGCCGGTCGAGGGCATCGAGGTGCAGAACGTCGAGGACATCGGCCACCCCGACCTCGAGTTCGCCAACTGGCGCTCGATCATGGCCCCGGGCGGCATCGACGACGAGCTGCGCGAGCAGTACGTGCAGGTCGTGACCGAGGTCGTCGAGTCCGACGCGTGGGCCGAGCAGCTCGAGACGAACGACTGGGCCGACCTCTTCCTCGCCGGCGACGAGTTCGACGCGTGGCTCGACGAGGAGAACACCCGCGTCGAGGGCGTCCTCTCGCAGCTCGGCCTCGTCGTCCAGTGACGCACGAGCCGATCGCCTCGGAGCCGGGGGCCGCGCACGCGGCTCCCGGCCCCGGGGCGATCCCCGCGCCCGGGCTGCTCGTGCCCCCCGCGGACGAGCCGGCGCCCCGGCGCCGCTGGCCCGAGCTGCTCATCGGCCTCGCGGTCATCGCGATCGGCGTCATCACGATCCTCGACGGCCTCTCGCAGCCCGCCTCGACCTCCGCCTCCGGCCTTGGCGCAGGGCAGTTCCCCATCATCGTCGGGAGCCTCACGGCCCTCCTCGGGGCGCTGCTCGTCGTGCAGGTGCTCCGCGGCCGGCTCGGGCACCCGGATGCGGCCGAGGGCGATGTCGACACCGCGCACCTGCGCTGGTGGCAGCTCGCGCTCACCGCGGCCGCCCTCGTGCTCTTCGCGCTCACCGTCGACGTGCTCGGCTACCCGATCGCCGCGGCGATCACGTTCGTCGCCGTCGCCGTCGCGACCGGCGCGAAGCGCTGGCTCCTCACGATCGGCATCGCCGTCGTGCTCTCGCTCGGCGTCTTCTACCTCTTCACCCTGCTGCTGCGCATCCAGCTGCCGGCAGGCATCCTGACGGGAATCCTGTGATGGAAGGACTCGAGGGACTCCTCCACGGGTTCACGGTCGCGTTCACGCTCCAGAACCTGCTCTTCGCCCTGCTCGGCGCCTTCGTCGGCACCATGATCGGCGTGCTGCCCGGCATCGGTCCGGCGCTCACGATCGCGCTCCTGCTGCCGATGACGTACGGCATGCCCGTCGCAAGCGCGTTCATCCTCTTCGCCGGCATCTACTACGGCGCGATGTACGGCGGCTCGACCACGTCGATCCTGCTGAAGACCCCCGGCGAGTCGGGGTCGATCGTCGCCGCGATCGACGGCAACAAGATGGCCCGCGCGGGCCGCGGCGCCGCCGCGCTCGCGACCGCCGCGATCGGCTCGTTCATCGCGGGCACGATCGCGACCGTGCTCGTCGCGCTGTTCGCGCCCGGCATCGTCGACATCGCCGTGCAGCTCGGCGCTCGCGACTTCTTCGCGCTCATGGTCGTCGCCTTCCTCACCGTCGGCGCGCTCGTCGGCGGCTCGCCGCTGCGCGGCCTCACGTCGCTCGCGCTCGGCCTCACGATCGGCCTCGTCGGCATCGACTTCCAGTCCGGCCAGGACCGCCTCACCTTCGGCCTGCCGCGCCTGCTCGACGGCATCGACGTCGTCGTGCTCATCGTCGCGCTCTTCGCGATCGGCGAGGTGCTCTACGTCGTCGCGCACCAGACCTCGTCGAAGTACGCGGTCGAGTCGATCAAGGGCCAGACGTGGATGACGCGCGAGGACGTGCGCCGCTCGTGGAAGCCGTGGCTGCGCGGCACGGCGATCGGCTTCCCGCTCGGCGTCATCCCCGCCGGCGGCAGCGAGATCCCGACCTTCCTGTCGTACTCGCTCGAGAAGCGGCTCGCGAAGGGCAAGCGCCGGGCCGAGTTCGGCAACGGCGCGATCGAGGGCGTCGCGGGCCCCGAGGCCGCGAACAACGCGAACGCCGCCGGCACGATGGTGCCGCTGCTCACGCTCGGCATCCCGACCTCGGCGACCGCGGCGATCATCCTCGTCGCGTTCCAGCAGTACGGGCTCCAGCCGGGACCGGCGCTGCTGCGCACCGAGTCCGACCTCGTGTGGGGCCTCATCGCGAGCCTGCTCATCGGCAACCTCATGCTGCTCGTGCTCAACCTGCCGTTCGTCGGCGCGTGGGTGAAGCTGCTGAAGATCCCGAAGCCCTACCTGTTCGCGGGCATCGCGACGTTCGCGCTGCTCGGCGCCTACGCGGTCAACGGCGCGTCGTTCGACGTGCTGCTGCTCATCGTGCTCGGCGTCGTCGGCTACCTGCTGCGCCGGTTCGGCTTCCCGATCGCGCCCGTCGTCGTCGGCGCGATCCTCGGCCCGCTCGCCGAGCTGCAGCTGCGCCGCGCGCTCGACATCTCCGCGGGCGACCCGCTCACGCTCATCGCCTCGCCCTTCGCCGTCATCGTGTACCTGACGCTCGCCGTCGTGCTCACGCTGCCCGCGCTCATCCGCGCCCTCAACAGGCGCAAGCTCACGAGAACCACCATGCTGGAGACGGTCGACGCCGACGCGCGGCGCGAGCAGTAGCCGAGCACCCGACCAGCCAACCCGAGGAGACCAGATGATCACGCACGAGGTGCGCGCCCGGAAGTCCGCCGAGAACCTGCCCCGCGAGGAGCAGCTCGCCTGGAAGATCGCGCAGGTCGCGGTCGACCCCGTCGAGGTCGAGGCCGAGGTCGTCGAGATGATCGCGAACCGCATCATCGACAACGCGGCGGTCGCCGCGGCGAGCCTCAACCGCAAGCCCGTCGTCTCGGCCCGCGAGCAGGCACAGCGCCACCCGTACGAGCCCGGCGCCGCCGTCTACGGCGTCGAGGACCGCGTGAGCCCCGAGTGGGCCGCGTGGGCGAACGGCGTCGCGGTGCGCGAGCTCGACTTCCACGACACGTTCCTCGCCGCCGAGTACTCGCACCCGGGCGACAACATCCCGCCCATCGTCGCCGTCGCCCAGCACGTCGGATGCGACGGGGCGGCGCTCGTGCGCGGCATCGCGACCGGCTACGAGATCCAGGTCGACCTCGTCCGCTCGATCAGCCTGCACAAGCACAAGATCGACCACGTCGCGCACCTGGGCCCCTCGGCCGCCGCGGGCATCGGCACGATGCTCGGCCTCGACGCCGAGACGATCTTCCAGGCCGTCGGCCAGGCCCTCCACACGACGACCGCCACGCGCCAGTCGCGCAAGGGCGAGATCTCGACGTGGAAGGCGCACGCGCCCGCGTTCGCGGGCAAGATGGCCGTCGAGGCGGTCGACCGGGCGATGCGCGGCCAGACGAGCCCCGTGCCGATCTATGAGGGCGAGGACGGCGTCATCGCGTGGCTGCTCGACGGCTGGGAGGGCGCCTACCAGGTGCCGCTGCCCGCGCCGGGGGAGCCGAAGCGCGCGATCCTCGACACCTACACGAAGGAGCACTCGGCCGAGTACCAGGCGCAGGCGTGGATCGACCTCGCCCGCCGCCTCGGCACCGAGCGGCCCGAGCTGCGCGACCCGGCGAACGTCGCCTCGATCGTGTTGCACACGAGCCACCACACGCACTACGTGATCGGCTCGGGCGCGAACGACCCGCAGAAGTACGACCCGACCGCGAGCCGCGAGACGCTCGACCACTCGATCCCGTACATCGTCGCGGTCGCGCTGCAGGACGGCGGCTGGCACCACGTCGACTCGTACGCGCCCGAGCGCGCGAGCCGGCCCGACACGGTCGAGCTGTGGAACAAGATCACGACGCTCGAGGACCCGGTGTGGACCGAGCGCTACCACGACCCCGACCCCGACAAGAAGGCGTTCGGCGGCCGCATCGTCATCACGCTCACCTCGGGCGAGACGATCGAGGACGAGATCTCGGTGGCGGATGCGCACCCGGCCGGCGCGCGCCCGTTCGGCCGGGCCGAGTACGTGCAGAAGCTGCGCACGCTCTCGCAGGGCATCATCGAGCCCGCCGAGATCGACCGCTTCCTCGCGCTCGTCGAGCGGCTGCCGGAGCTCACGGTCGACGAGGTGCGCCAGCTGAACCTCGTCGCCCCCGCCGGCACCGTCGACGCGGGCACGACGAAGGGCCTCTTCTAGTGCTCTCCTCGAGCGTCACGCCGAACGAGAAGCGCAAGGCGCTCCGCGCCGGGCTCGCCTCGGGGAGGCTGCAGCGCTTCCCCGGAGCGTTCACCCCGCTCACGGCGCCCCTCATCCAGCAGCTCGGCTTCGAGGGCGCCTACATCTCGGGCGCCGTCATGTCGGCCGAGCTGGGCCTGCCCGACATCGGGCTCACGACGCTCACCGAGGTCGCCGAGCGCGGTCGGCAGATCTCGCGCATGACCGACCTGCCGACCCTCATCGACGCCGACACCGGCTTCGGCGAGGCGATGAACGTGGCGCGCGCGGTGCACGAGCTCGAGGACGCCGGCGTCGCGGGCCTCCACCTCGAGGACCAGGTCAACCCCAAGCGGTGCGGCCACCTCGACGGCAAGGAGGTCGTCTCGCTCGACGCTGCGGTGCAGCGCATCGCCGCCGCGGTCGCCGCCCGACGCGACAGCGACCTCGTCATCATGGCCCGCACGGACATCCGCGGGGTCTCCGGGCTCGAGGCGGCGAAGGACCGCGCGAAGGCCCTCGAGGCCGCCGGCGCCGACGCGATCTTCCCCGAGGCGATGGCGACGCTCGAGGAGTTCGCGGCGATCCGCGAGGCCGTCGACGTGCCGATCCTCGCCAACATGACGGAGTTCGGGAAGAGCGCGCTCTTCACGCACCGGCAGCTCGAGGACGTCGGCGTGAACATCGCGATCCACCCGGTGTCGCTCCTGCGCATCGCGATGGGCGCGATCGAGCGCGAGCTCGAGCTGCTCAAGGAGACCGGCACGCTCGAGGGCGCCGTCGAGCGCATGCAGACCCGCGCGCGGCTGTACGAGCTCAACGACTACGCCGCCTACAACGCGTTCGACGAGGGCGTGTTCAACTTCGAGGTGCCGACGGGTCCGCAGGCGTGAGCCTGCTCTTCACGCCCGTCGAGGTCGGCGGCATCCGGGTGCGGAACCGCGCCTGGGTGTCGCCGATGTGCCAGTACTCGTGCGAGCGCGAGGACGGCATCGTGCACGACTGGCACCGGGAGCACCTCGCCTCGTTCGCGCGCGGCGGCGCCGGGCTCGTGATGACCGAGGCGGCCGCGGTGGTGCCCGAGGGGCGCATCTCGCCGCAGGACGCCGGCATCTGGACCGACGAGCAGGCCGCGGCGTGGGCGCCGATCGCCGAGCGCATCCGCGCGCACGGCGCCGTGCCCGCGATGCAGCTCGCGCACGCGGGCCGCAAGGCCTCGACGTACCGCGAGTGGAGCGGGCGGGGCAGCGT
>NZ_JANQCH010000107.1 GCF_024723325.1 Agrococcus sp. HG114 | reverse complement strand
CGGCTGGAGCGTCGGCGGAGCCCCGCTCGGTCTCACCGCGCGGCTGCTGCGCGCCTCGAGCATCGCGTGGGTCGCGGTCGGGATCGTGCTCGGCACGGTCACGGGCCGGCTCGCGCCGATCGTCGCCGAGGCGATCGCCGACAACCCCGCGCTCTCCCGCATCGTCACGACGCTCGGCGAGGACGGCGGCGACGTCGAGGGGATGTACCTCACCGCGATCGCGAGCTTCGTCGCGCTCATGGCGAGCGCCGCCGCGATGCAGGGCGCGCTGCGGCTGCGCCACGAGGAGCTCGCGCACGGCGAGCTCGTGCTCGCGACGAGCGTGCGCCGCTCGGGCTGGCTCGGCAGCCACGTGCTGCTCGGCGCGCTCGCGGGCGTCGCGACGCTCGCCGCCTTCACCGCGGTCGCCGGCGCATCGCTCGCGGGCTCGGGCGACGACCGCTGGGGCCAGCTCGTCGAGATCGCCGTCACGCATCTGCCGCTCGTGGCGATCTACCTCGCGGTGGGCGCCGCGCTCGTCGCCTTCCTGCCGTCGACGGTCGCGTGGCTCGGATGGGTGCTCCTCATCGGCCTCATGCTCCTGGGCGAGTTCGCCCCGCTCTTCGGCGAGCAGTGGGAGTGGGTCGAGAACCTCAGCCCCTTCCACTGGGTCGCGAACCCGCTCGTCGCCGACCCCGACTGGACCGGCACGTGGTGGCTGCTCGGCATCGCCGCCGCGCTGCTCGCCGCCGCCGCTGTGGGCTTCAGCCGTCGCGACGCGACCGTCTGACGGCGGGCGGATGCGTCAGTGCCGCCCGGTGCGGAGCCACGCGTCCGTGCGGGCCCGCAGGCCCAGCGTGAGCGCCCGCGCGCCGAGGTAGCCGAACGGGAACGCCGCCCAGATCATGGCGAGCGCGTCGACGCCCGGCAGCAGCGCGAGGAGCAGGAGCGGCAGGTAGACCGCGAGGTTGAGCAGCCCGGTGACGGCGAGGTAGCGCACGTCGCCCGCGCCGATGAGCACGCCGTCGAGCACGAACACGAAGCCGGCGATCGGCTGCGCGAGCGCGAGCAGCACGAGCGCGACGGGGAGCGGCCCGAGCACCGCCGGGTCGGAGGTGAACGCCCCGCCGAGCACCCACGCGACCGAGAGCAGCAGGGCTCCCACGATGCATCCGAACCCCACGCCCCACGCCTGCAGCCGGCGGGTGACCGCGCGCGCCTCGGCCGCGTCGCCCGCACCGAGGGCCTTGCCGAGCATCGCCTGCCCCGCGATCGCGAGCGCGTCGAGCGCGAAGGCGAGGGTCGAGAAGAGCGCGAACGCGATCTGGGTCGCGGCGAGCGTCGCGGTGCCGGCCTGCGTCGCGACGGCGGTGGTCGCGAGCAGCGCCGCGCGCAGCGAGAGCGTGCGCACGAAGAGCCACCCGCCGGTCGACGCGGTGCGGCCCAGGTCGCCCCAGTGGATGCCGAGCGGCACGCCCTCGCGCCGCGCCTCGCGCACCGCGAACCAGAGGAAGAACGCCGCCATGCCCCACTGCGCGACGACCGTGCCGAGCGCGGAGCCCGCGACGCCGAGCCCGGCGCCGTAGATGAGCACCGCGTTGAGCAGGGCGTTCGCGGCGAACCCGATCGTCGCGACGACGAGCGGCGTGCGGGTGTCCTGCAGGCCCCGCATGAGGCCCGTCGCGGCGAGCACGATGAGCATCGCCGGCAGCCCGAGCATCGAGATGCCGAGGTAGACCGCCGCGTGCTCGGTGACGGCGGATGCGGCCCCGAACGCCGCGACGACGTGTCCCGCGAGCGGCGCGGCCGCGACGAGCACCGCCCCGGCGACGACCGCGAGCCAGATCCCGTCGATGCCCGCGCGGATGGCCGCGGGCCGGTCGCCGGCGCCGAGCAGCCGCGCGACGGCGGGCGTCGTGCCGTAGGCGAGGAAGATGAGCAGCCCGACGGCGGTCGAGAGGACGGCCGCGCCGATGCCGACGCCCGCGAGCTCCTCGGCGCCGAGGTGCCCGACGAGCGCCGTGTCGACGAGCAGGAACGCCGGCTCGGCGATGAGCGCGCCGATCGCGGGGATCGCGAGCCGCAGGATCTCCCGATCCCGCGCATCCGCCCGCACCCGCACCCGCCCACGCTACCCGCGCAGGGATCTCAACCGGGCTGGTGGTCGGCAGGCGCGATAATCGCGTCCGCGGACCACCAGCCCGGTTGAGGAGCAGGCACGTAGGCTGAGGCGCATGACGACCCTGCCCTCCGGCCTGCCCGTCGACGACTTCAGCGACGCGGTCCGCCCCCAGGACGACCTCTTCATGCACGTGCACGAGCGCTGGCTCGAGCGCACCGAGATCCCGAACGACAAGGCGCGCTGGGGCGCGTTCGCGGTGCTCGCGGAGGAGGCGGAGGCCGCCGTGCGGGAGATCGTCATCGAGATGCAGGAGGCCGAGCCGGGCACCGATGCGCGGAAGGTCGGCGACCTCTACGCATCCTTCCTCGACGAGGAGGCGGCGGATGCCAAGGGCATCGAGCCGATCCGGCCGCTGCTCGAGCGGGCGGAGGCGGTCGGCAGCATCGACGAGCTGCTCGCGCTGCTCGGCGACCTCGAGTCGATCGGCGGCCCCGGATTCACGGGCGTGTGGGTCGACACCGACCCGGGCGACCCGACGCGCTACCTCGTGCACATGAACCAGGGCGGCCTCGGCATGCCCGACGAGTCGTACTACCGCGAGGACGCGTTCGCCGAGGTGCGCGAGGCCTACCTCGCCCACCTCGCGACGATGTTCGGGCACCTCGGCGCCGCGCAGCCCGACGCCGACGCCGCCGCGGTGTTCGCGCTCGAGACCGAGCTCGCGACGCACCACTGGGATCGCGTCGCCTCCCGCGACGACGAGAAGACCTACAACCTGCAGCGGCCGGCCGAGCGCTACCCGCGCCTGCGCACGTGGCTCAGCGCGATCCACGCGCCCGAGGGCACCTTCGCCGAGGCGGTCGTGCGGCAGCCGAGCTTCTTCGAGGGGCTCGAGTCGATGCTCGTCGACGAGCGCCTGCCCGAGTGGCGCACGTGGCTGCGCATGGGGATCCTCCGCTCGTTCGCGAGCTACCTCACGACCGGCATCTCGAAGGACCAGTTCGACTTCTACGGCCGCGTGCTCACGGGCACGCCCGAGCAGCGCGAGCGCTGGAAGCGCGGCATCTCGCTCGTCGAGGGCATGCTCGGCGACGCGATCGGCCGCATCTACGTCGAGCGCCACTTCCCGCCGGAGGCGAAGGCCGCGATGGACGTGCTCATCGAGCACCTCGTCGAGGCGTACCGCGCGTCGATCGAGCGGCTCGAGTGGATGGGCCCCGAGACCCGCCGCCGCGCGATCGAGAAGCTCGAGAGGTTCACGCCGAAGATCGGCTACCCGAAGCAGTGGCGCGACTACTCGTCGCTCGAGATCGGCGACGACCTCGTGCAGAACGTGCAGGCGGCGACCCGCTTCGAGCACGACCGCGAGCTCGCGAAGATCGGCAAGCCCATCGACCGCGACGAGTGGTTCATGAACCCGCAGACGGTCAACGCCTACTACAACCCCGGCTTCAACGAGATCGTCTTCCCCGCGGCGATCCTGCAGCCCCCGTTCTTCGACGCGGGGCGGGATGCGGCGGCCAACTACGGCGCGATCGGTGCCGTGATCGGCCACGAGATCGGGCACGGCTTCGACGACCAGGGCTCGAAGTACGACGGCGACGGGCGCCTCGTGGACTGGTGGACCGACGGGGACCGCGCGGCGTTCGAGCTGCGCACGAGCTCGCTCATCGCGCAGTACGACGCGCTCGAGCCCGTCGCGGCGCCCGGGCACAAGGTGAACGGCGCCCTGACGATCGGCGAGAACATCGGCGATCTCGGCGGCCTCGGCATCGCGTGGAAGGCCTACGTCGCCTCGCTCGAGGGCGAGGAGCCGCCGGTGATCGACGGCCTCACGGGCGCGCAGCGCTTCTTCCTCGCGTGGGCGCAGGCGTGGCAGATCAAGATCCGGCCCGAGGAGGCCGTGCGGCTCGTCTCGATCGACCCGCACTCGCCGAACGAGCACCGCACGAACCAGGTGGTGAAGAACCTCGACGCGTTCGTCGAGGCCTTCGACGTGCGGCCGGGCGACGGGCTCTGGCTCGACCCCGAGGCGCGCGTCACCATCTGGTGATCCGCGCCTCCCGCCCGGGAACCTGGGAGCACGAGCCGGGCGGGGCTGGGTATCGTAAGGGCGCACCCGCCAGCGACGCTGGCACCCCAACGACAGGAGCGGACATGCGCGGCAGGATCCTTCTCGTCATCGGCTTCGGCGTCGGCTACGTGCTCGGCGCGAAGGCCGGGCGTCAGCGCTACGAGCAGATCGCGGGCGCGGCCGACAAGGTCTGGAACTCCCCGACGGTCAAGAAGCAGCGCCACGAGGTGCAGCACTTCGTCGAGACGCAGGCGCCGAAGCTCGTCGAGCAGGCGAAGGACGTCGCGGGCGAGACGATCGACAAGGTCGGCAAGCGCCGCTCGCGGGGCGGCGACCACACGACCGACATCGCGCGCCCCGAGGACGTCTCGTGAGGCCCCGCAAGTCGCTCGGCGATCTCCTCGCCGAGACGCCGCAGATGATCGTCGACCTCGCGAAGGCCGAGATCCAGCACCTCAAGCAGGAGCTGTCGGAGAAGGCGAAGGGCGTCGGCGTCGGCGGCGCGCTGCTCGCGGCGGCGGGCGTCGTGGCGATCTTCCTGTTCAGCTGGCTGCTCTACGCGGCCTACCAGGGGCTCAACGTCGTGTTCGCGCCGTGGCTGTCGGCGCTGCTCGTCTCCCTCCTGCTGCTCATCGTCCTGGCGATCCTCGCGCTCGTCGGCCTCCGCCTCATCAAGCAGAACAAGGACTTCGGCGACCTGGAGGCGGTGGACAGCATCAAGGACGACGTCAACATGGTGCGCGGGCTCGGCCACGCGGCCGACGGCACCGACCCGCTCGACGACCTGCCCACGACGGCTGCAGCACCGCGGCCGTCCGAGTCGGGCGGCCTCACCAGGGTGGAGGGAGACGCGCGATGACCGACCAGCGTGAGATCGACCGGCGGCGCGAGGAGCTGCGGCAGCACCTCAACGAGATCGAGGACCGCGTGAACCCGAAGAAGGTCGCGACGCGCGTCGTCGGCCGGGCGCAGGACTCCTACAACGACGACCCGACCCCGTGGCTCGCCGCGGCGGCGGGCCTCGCCGTGCTCGTCGTGGGCGGCATCGCCCTCGCCGTCTTCGGCCGGCGCTGACCTCGCTCGTCGCCCGCCCGGCGCTCACCGAGGCGGGCCGCGGGTTCGTCGCGGAGCGCCATCTCGCGACGCTCAGCACCGTGCGGCGCGACGGCTCGCTCCACGTCGTCGCCGTCGGCTGCACCGTCGAGGAGACCGCCGAGGGCCTCGTCGTGCGCATCATCACCGACGGCGGCTCGCAGAAGGTCCGGAACCTGCGCCGCGACCCGCGCGCGAGCGTCGCGCAGCTCGACGGCGCCCGCTGGTGCTCGTTCTCGGGCACCGCGACGGTCTCGGACGACCCGGCCCGGGTGGCGGATGCGGTGGAGCGCTACGCGCGCCGGTACCGGCAGCCGCGCGAGAACCCGACGCGCGTCGTGATCGAGCTCGCGGTCGAGCGCGCGATGGGGTCGCGCGGGCTCATCGCGTGAGCCGCTAGGCCGCGATGGCCGCCTCGTGCAGCTCGCGCCGCTCGACGTGCAGCGACGCGAGGTCGATGCGCACCGCGGTCTCGGGCAGCATGCGGTTCCAGCCCTCGCCCGTGAGGCCGCTCGACGTCACCGCGATCGCGCCGTCCTCCGAGCGCCGCCACGAGAGCTGGTAGTAGTGGTCGACGTGGTCGACCGGCAGGTCGTCGCCGAGCCCCGACTCCTCGAAGAGGGCGAGCGGGATGGGGGCGCCCTGGTTCGCGTGCACCGCGATGAGCTCGTCGGGGCTCAGCACGAGCAGGTTGAGCGCCGAGCTCGGGAACTCCCGCCGCAGCTCGGAGACCGTCGCGGTCACCGCGTCGAAGAGCGGCAGGCCGGCCTCGTGGCGCCGCAGGATGAGCGCGAAGACGACCGCCGTGTCGGTCTCGCCGCCCACCCGCTCGAGCTCCGCATCCGTCACCTTCGCGCGCAGCGCGCCGAACGGGGTCACCGAGCCGTTGTGCGCGAGGGCGATGTCGCCGACGCGGAACGGATGGGTGTTCTGCACGCGCGTCGCGAAGCCCTCGGTCGCGAGCCGCAGGTGCGTGAGGCGCGCGCGCGAGGGCGTGTCGCCGAGCGCGTCGGTGAGGTCGGGGTTGTCGAGGCCGCGGCGCGCGTCGCGGTAGCGGCGCACCTGGCCGCCGTCGATCCACGCGGTGCCCCAGCCGTCGGTGTGCAGCCGGCCGAGCCGCTGCCACTCGGAGCAGCTCGCGTCGCCGAGCACCTCGCGCGTCGTGACAGGGGTGGGGGAGACGTGCGCGAGCAGCCTGCACATGGTCGTCCCCCTTCCGTCCACTCCATCATCGCGCACTCGGGCCCCGGGTGCCGGATGCGCCGTCACATCGGGTAACAGTGCGTCGCGCGCCGCTGTTCCAGCGGTCCGTCCACGGGGCGCGTGCGCCTCGCCGCACGGGCGCCCCAGGTGCGGGAGGATGGGGGGATGGACGTCGAGCTCACCCCCGAGCAGCTCGCGATCTTCCGGCGCATCGAGGACGGCGACGGCCACCTCTTCATCACCGGGCGCGCGGGCACCGGCAAGTCGACGCTGCTGCGGCACCTCACCGAGCACTCCGCGAAGCAGATCATCGTGTGCGCGCCGACTGGGGTCGCCGCGCTCAACGTGGGCGGGCAGACGATCCACTCGCTCCTCAAGCTGCCGCTCGGCGTGATCGCCGACGCGCCGCTGCGGCAGCGCACGGAGCTCAAGCAGCTGCTCGGCAGGCTCGACCTGCTCGTGATCGACGAGATCTCGATGGTGAACGCCGACCTCATGGACGCGATCGACCGCTCCCTGCGGCAGGCGCGCGGCGTGCGCTCGGTGCCGTTCGGCGGCGTGCAGGTCGTGATGTTCGGCGACCCGTACCAGCTCGCGCCCGTGCCGGGGGATGCCGAGGAGCGCGCCTACTTCGCCGACCACTACGAGTCGATGTGGTTCTTCGACGCGCGCGTGTGGCGCGAGGAGGCCGAGCTCGAGGTCGTCGAGCTCGTGCACATCCACCGCCAGACCGACCTCGACTTCAAGATGGCGCTCAACGCGGTGCGGCACGGCACGGTGACGGCCGAGATCGCGCAGCTGCTGAACGACGCCGGTGCGCGCACGCCGCCGGGCGACGACGTGCTCACGCTCGCGACCCGCAACGACACGGTGACGCGCATCAACGGGCGCGAGCTCGCGCGGCTGCCCGGCAAGGCGAGGACGGCGGTCGCCGAGGTGTCTGGCGACTACGGCGGCAAGCAGTACCCGGCCGACGTCGAGCTGCAGCTCAAGCTCGGCGCGCAGGTGATGTTCCTCCGCAACGACGCCGAGGGCCGCTGGGTGAACGGCTCGCTCGGCAAGGTGGTCGACATCGGCGGCACGGTGTGGGTCGAGGTCGACGGCGAGCAGCACGAGGTCGAGCCGACGGTGTGGGAGCAGTACCGCTACTCCTACTCGCCGACGACGCGCGAGATCAAGCGCGACGTCGTCGCCGAGTTCACGCAGTTCCCGCTGCGCCTCGCGTGGGCCGTGACGATCCACAAGGCGCAGGGCAAGACCTTCGACGCGGCGGTCGTCGACCTGGGCACGCGCGCGTTCGCGCCGGGGCAGACCTACGTCGCGCTCTCGCGGCTCACGTCGCTCGAGGGCCTCTACCTCACGCGGCCGCTGCGGCCCGGAGACATCATCGTCGACCAGCGCGTGCGGCGCTTCATCCACGAGGTGCGCGCTCGCGCGAGCGCGCGGCCTGCGCCGGCGCCCCCGGCGGAGTCCGCGGCCGAGGAGGACGGCCGCGACCGCGTCGAGCCCGCGTTCGCGCCCGCCGGGCC
>NZ_JANQCH010000106.1 GCF_024723325.1 Agrococcus sp. HG114 | reverse complement strand
AGCGCGCCCAGCGCGAGGCCCAGCGCTCCTGCCACGAGCACAGCGGCGCGCCACGCTCCGGCGCCCGCGGCCGAGGCCGGGCCGGGCGCGGAGCCCATGATCCACCAGCTGAGCGCGGCGAGCAGCGCGGTGCCGAAGCCGAGCAGCAGCAGCTGGCGGTCGCGGGGGCGCGACCCGCGGAGCCACCGGACCGCCGCGGCGACCTGCACGAGCGCGGCGACGACGAAGCTCACGCCCGCGATGGGCACCGACACGTCGCCGTCGAAGCGGTGGAAGCCGAGCGGGTCGCCCAGCAGCGCGGCGAGCCCGATGAGGGGCGCGATGACGGCGAGCAGCAGCGGCAGGAGCAGCCAGAGCCCGGCCATGCCGCTGCCCTTCGCGCCCGCGACCCGCGCGAGGCCCGCGCCGTCCTCGCCCATGTGCTCGAGCGCGGCGGGATGGCGCTGGAGCGCGTACGCCTCGAGGATGCCGAGCCGGGGCTCGGCCGCCGCCGACAGGTCGTCGGCCCACGCGAGGGCGGTGTCGTGCCGCAGGCTCATGCCGCGCCCCCCAGGCTCCATGCCTCGGCGGCGACGATGCCCGCGGGGGGCCGGGCCCGGAAGGCCGACCCGTCGGGCCGCTCGAGCTCGACGCGGTCGGCGAGGTCGCGGAGCGCGGGGGCCGAGAGGTCGACGACCTCGGCGACGGTCGGGTCGATCGAGAGCGCGAGCGCGGCGTCGCCGTCGTCGAAGGCGAGCACCGCGAGGGCGGCGGAGGCATCGGCCTCCTCGAGCCGCACGCGAGCCGTCACCAGGATGCCGGGCCCGAGCGTGCCGCTCTCGACCGGCTGGACGGACGCGCCGGCGGCGTGGAAGTCGGGCAGCGCGGCGCTGTCGACGACCCTCGCGCGCACGACCGCGAAGACCGGCAGCGCGACGGGCCACAGGAGCCACGAGAGCAGGTCGTCGTCCTCGCGGCGATCGAGCCCCAGCTGCAGGAGCGCGGGCACGGCCGAGTCGAGATCGGCGCTCCAGCGGTCCCCGAACGCGGCCCGGAGCGCGGCGGTGCTCGCGTCGACCCATCCCGCGTCGTCCGCGCCGAGCGGCGGCATGCCGAGCCAGCCCGGTGCGGCCGAGCTCGCAGAGATCCGCCACGTGGCCGTCACCGATCACACTCCTCGTCGCTCGAGCGCGCCCCGATCACCAGACGACGTCGAGGGCGGGCAGCTTCTTCTTGATCGTCTCATGCCCCGTGAACATCGAGATCCAGCCGTCGTACTTGAGCGGCACGCCCATGAGCCCGTGCAGGAGGTCGGACGCGGTGGCGAGCGCCGGCAGCACCCCGGTCACCTCGCCGATCTTCTCGTAGCCGGCGACGTCCTTGCCGGTCATGAGCCGCAGGAAGACGTCGCCGAAGCCGTTCGGGTTGTTGCCGGTCGCGAACTGCCTGAGGCTCCCGAGCGCGCCGCTGAGGCCGCGGCCGTGGAAGAGGTACGCGAAGCCGAGCTCGCGCGCCTGAGAGCCCGCGCTCCGCCACGCGGTGGCGCCGAAGACGCCGCCGAACATGTCGTCGGCGAAGCTGAACTTGCCGGTCGAGATCTTGCCGAGCTTGCCCCAGGGGAGCACGCCGACGATCGCGAGGCCCAGCTGCACCCAGCCGGCATCGCCCCGGATCTTCTGGTAGATCGTGAGGCCGAGCGCGACGAGGCCGATGACCGCGCCGATGAGCGCGAGGATCGGCCCGCCGAAGATGATCGCGAGCACGCCGACGACGAGGCCGGCCCAGCTGAGCGTCTTCTGCACGCCCGCGACGAAGCCGTCGACGTCGTCCCAGAAGCCGTCCTCCACCTTGCCCTCGAGCACGGTGCCGATGCCGTTCGCGGCCGACTCGAACGCGTCCTCCCACGTGTCGTAGTCGGCGTCCCAGTACCCGGCCTCGCGCTCCCATGCCTCGTACGCGGCGAGCTTCGCGGCGTCCTCCTCGGCCTGCCGCTGCGCCTCGGGGCTGTCGGGCTCCGGCTGCAGCCAGCCGCCGGTGCCGCGCGGCTCGACCGAGCCGGGGAGCGCGGCGAAGGCAGCCCACAGCTCGGCGCAGCGGTCGACGTGGCTCCTGATCCTGGGCTGCACGTCGGCGAGCGCCTCGCCGTAGGCGACGAGCACGGGCCCGGTCGGCTCGTAGAGCTCCCCGGCCTTGCGCAGGAGGCTGTGGCTGTCGCCGACGACCTCGCGCAGCTTCTCGACGGCGAGGCCCTTCTGGCCGTCCGTGCCGCTCTGCACCCGCTCGAGCGTCGTCGCGCTCTCCTGCATCGACTCGCCGAGCGACTCGATCGCCTGGCCGCGCGCGACGATGGCGCCCGGGTCGCCCTCGACGTACTCGATCCAGCGGCCCTTCGGCGACTGCGGTCCTGCATGCATCGGTGTCTCCTCGTCCTGCCGGTCAGGCCGCCGCGTCGGCGGACTCGAGCTTGACGGCCGCTTCCTCGTCGAACTTCGCGAAGCCCTCGAGCACGCCCTGCACGTGGTCGCGCACCTTCGTCATGTCGCGCGCGAGGTCGACGCGCTTGTCGTTCCAGCGGCTCTCGAAGTCGCTCGCCTTCGAGCGCAGCTCCGAGCGGCCGTAGGGGCGCCCGATCGCCGCCTCGAGCTCGTTCGACCGGTCGCCGGCGGCCTCGAGCTCGGCGATGATCGCGTCGAGCTGCTGGCGCAGCGCGAGCAGCTCGTCGAACGTGATGAGCACGTCGTTCATGGTCTCCCCCTGGGCTGCGGCGGCGGCGTGCCGCGGTGATGCTGTCGAACGTAGGCGGCGGATGCGCTGCGCGCGATGGGGAGGACTCCCCACGACGCGCGCGGCGCGGCCGCGTGAAGCGGCGCAGGGGCCCACCCTCGCGGTCGGCCCCTGCGCGCGCGGCGGGTCAGCTGCCGGCGAGCTGCTCGTCGAGCGACTGGATCGCCTGCATCATGCCGCGCAGCGCGTCACCCATCTCGGAGATGCCCTCGATCGCCTTCTCGAGACCCGTCGTGAGCTCCTCGTAGCCCTCGCCGAACTTGCCCGACGCGTGCTGCGTCTTGAAGTCCTCGCCCAGCAGCGTGTCGACCTGGCCCTTCAGGTCCTTCAGGACACCCGAGATGTCCTCCTTGCCCGCGTCGAGCTTCCCCGCCACGGACTCCATCTCTGCATATGATGCGCCGAAATCGGCCATTGCCGTCTCCTCATCGAATCGAGTTGTGCGGCCCGCCCGGACCACCTGGGACAAACCTAGGCAAGCGCGCCTGGGGCCGCGATGGGGAGAGGTACCCATGCCCCGCCGCGGGCCGCGCGCACGACGACCGCCGGCGCATCCGTCACCGCTGTGCGGCGGCCGCGCCCTCGGTCGCGGGCTGCGCGGCGCGCGCGCCGTCCGGCACGAGCGGCAGCTGCACCGTGAGTGCCCTGCCCTGCTGCACGAGGATGCCGCGGCCCTCGGGGAAGTCGCTCCGCTTGACCTTCGGGAACGGCACCTTGAACACCGAGTCTCCGTCGTACGCGTCGGGCTTGAGCACGATGCCCTTGCGGCCGGCCTTGAAGTCGCCGATGAAGCCGAAGCCGCCGGTGACCTGCGTGACGTCGGCGTCGCCGACGAGAAGGTGGTCGCTGCGGTTGACGGCCTGGAAGAGCGCCTTGAGCGGGCGCTCGGCATCCGAGTCGGCGAACTGCGGCACGTTCTCCATGACGATCATGATGCGGCCGGGGATCGACTCGTCGGCGACGATCTCGGCGAGCTCGGTCGCGAGCGCCTTCGCCTCGTCGGGCCGGGTCGCGCTGCGCACCCACGGCCGGAAGTCGTGCAGCACCGAGCGGCGGCCCGCGAAGTGGAAGAGCTTGACCTCGGGGTCGAAGCGCTCCATCGCGACGACGAGGGCCTTGAGCGCGTTCGTCTTGCCTGAGCCGGGCGGGCCCGCGACGACGAAGGTGCCCTGCGGGTCGAAGTCGCGGGCCGCGAGGGTGTCCTCGGCGACGCCGATGACCGGCAGGTCGTCGACGCGGTCGGGCAGCTGCTCGAGCGCGAGCCGCGTCGGCAGCGCCCCGATCTCCTCGACGTCGCGCACGCCCTGGGCGCGGAGCGCCTCGGCGAGCTGCCCCATGAGCTTCGTCTGCTCGGCGACGTTCGGCGTGCCGCCGAGCGTCGCGACCTGCATCTCGAGCCCGTCGATGATCGCGCGGCCCGGCGCGGAGCGGTCGTCGAGCACGTCCTTCGGGGCGCCGACGAGCACGTAGCCCGACTCGTCGGAGAGCCGCAGCACGACGCGGCGCGAGACGTTCGAGCTCACGGCGGTCGGCACGGCGCCCGAGCGGTCGGCGGTCGCGATCGCGTGGATGCCGAGCGGCCGGCCCTCGCCGAGGATGCGCATGAAGACCTGGTAGAAGGGCGAGCGCGCGCTCGTGACCTCCCAGTCGGCCTTGAACTGCGGGTAGTTGTCGAGCAGCAGGAAGATGCGCGTCGCCTTCGGCTCGACGAGCTCGCGGAACTCGGTGAGGCTCGACGCGTCGGCCGCGGCGAACGCCTTGCCGCGCCGGTCGAGCTCGCGGCCGAGCGAGCGCAGCAGCCGCTGCACGCGCTCGGCGTCGTCGCCCGCGATGATCGAGCCCACGTGCGGCAGCTGCTCGAGCGACTTGAGCGCGCCCGAGGCGAAGTCGAGCCCGTACACCTCGGCGCGGCCCAGCTCGGGGCGCATGCCCGCCGCGATGCCGATCGTCTTCAGGAGCGTCGACTTGCCCGAGCCCGACGTGCCGTAGACGAGCAGCGAGCCGTCGCGGTCGGGGTGGAAGTGCACCGGATCCTGGCGCTGCCGCTCGGGGATGTCGACCTTGCCGAGCACGATGCGGCTGTCGCCCTCGATCGGCAGGTCGCGCAGGTCGACGGTGGTCTCGAGGTCGTCGAGCCACGGGCGGCGTGGCGCGGGGATGCGGGCGAGCTCGCTCGCACGGATGAGCGTCGAGACGATGCGCTTCTGGTCGTTGGGGCCAAGGTCCTCGTCGTGCGCGTCCGACTCCGGTGCTGCCTCCGGCTCCCAGCGCTGCACCGAGCCGAACCGCAGCTCGGCGACCTTGACGTCGGCCGCCTGCTGCTCGGCGCGGCCCGTCCAGCCGCCCGCGTAGGCCGACTGGAACGGCACGAGCCGCCCGGGGCCCGTCTTCGCGATGCCGCGGCCCGGGATCGAGGGCGGGAAGGACGCGGCGACGGGGTCGTCGACGACGTCCTTCGAGTCGGACTCGTCGGCCATCCGCAGCGCGACCCGCAGGTTGGTGTTGGCCCGCAGGTTGTCCTTGATGACGCCCGCGGGGCGCTGCGTCGCCATGATGAGGTGGATTCCGAGCGATCGGCCGCGCTGGGCGATGTCGACGACGCCGTCGACGAACTCGGGCACCTCGCCCGCGAGCGCGGCGAACTCGTCGATCACGAGCACGAGCGCGGGCGGCGTCTCGGGGTCCTGCCGCTTCTCGAGCTCGAGCAGGTCCTTCGCCTTCTTGCGGTTGAGCAGGTGCTCGCGGTGGTGCAGCTCGGCGCGCAGGCTCGTGAGCGCGCGGCGCACGAGGTGCGGGCTCAGGTCGGTCACGAGGCCCACGCAGTGCGGCAGGTCGACGCAGTCGGCGAACGCCGACCCGCCCTTGTAGTCGACGAACAGGAACGTCACCCGGTCGGGGCTGTGCGCGGCCGCCATGCCGAGCACCCACGCCTGCAGGAACTCCGACTTGCCCGCGCCCGTCGTGCCGCCGACGAGCGCGTGCGGACCCTGGGTGCGCAGGTCGAGCGCCATGGCGTCGGAGGCGCCCTGCCCGATGATCGCGCGCAGGTTCCCCGCCTTCTTGAGCCGCGGCTTCGGCCCGCCCGAGCGGTCGAGGATCGTGTTGCTCTGCCGCCAGCGGTCGATGACCGCGTTCGGGTCCTCGGCGAGCTCGGGCCCGACGAGCGAGAGGAGCATGACGGCATCGGGGATGTCGGAGGAGTCGTCGACGACGATGCTCGCGTCCACGACGGGCGCGAGCCGCTTCGCGAGCATGTCCATGTACTCGTTCGAGACGCCCTCGACCTGCACGCCCTCGTACTCGACGCCCGCGCGCACCGTACCGACCCGCGCATCCGCGAGCCCGCCGGAGACGTCGACGAAGCTGCGGCACACCGCCGGGAGCGACTCGACGGTGGGCGCGACGAACACGCCGTAGACGCCGACCGCCGCGCCCCGCTCGAGGATCTGCGTGAGCCGCGGCCGGTCGACCGGCGCGTCGTTCGTGACGACGAGCACGACCGAGGTCTGGATGCTCGTGACGGTGTCCTTCGCCGCGCGCTCGACGTCGGAGCCGTAGCGCATGGGCGTCCAGTCGTCGTCGAGCGGGGTCTTGCGGTCGGCGGCCGCCTGCTTCGAGCGGCCGAGCACGAGCTCCTCGAGCGCGCTGAGGAGCGCGGCGCCGGCGGTCGCCGAGTCCGCGAGCGGCATCTCCTTGAACGGGCTCGTCTCGCTCGTCGTGTGCGGGAGCCACTTCATCCACTCGAGCTCGCCCGTCCACTCCGGGTCGCACAGCGCGACCGTGACGACCTCGTTGGGCGCGTGCAGGCCGTAGAGCTGCACCGCGAGGCCGCGCAGCGCGTCGGAGGCGAGCGACTTGGGGCCCGCGACGCCGATCGAGCCGACCGTCGCGAACGACTCGACGATCGGCACGTCGTCGACGTAGCGGTAGCGCTCGCGCAGCCGCTCGACGCGCTCGAGGTACTCGGGCAGGCCGTCCTGCGCCTCGTCGTCCTGGATCGAGTTGCGCGACTCGGCGCGGCACGTGCCGAGCCGCACCGAGAGGAAGTTCCAGTGCTCGGGGCGGCGGGTCCAGAGCATCGGGCCGAGCCGCATCGCGTGCTCGAAGACCTCGGCGACGGGCGGCACCTCGGCGCCGCGCACGCGCTCCTCGATCGGCTTCTCACGGTAGAGGATCTCCTCGAGCTCCTCGTAGCGCGCCTCGAAGATCTGCGCCTCGAGCTTGCGCTTCTGCCCGTTCTGCGTCTTCGTGTTGATGAAGTTGCCGAGCAGCATGAGCGGCGTCATGAACGCGATGAGCAGCGATCGCGGGCTCTCGGTGATCGCGAACATCGCGGCGGCGAGCAGGATCGGGGCGACGAGCATCGGCCACGGGAAGATGCGCTCGACCATCTCCTTGGGCATCCGCGGGCCCTTGTAGGCGGTGCCCGGGTAGCGCGCCTCGACGCGCGGGCTGCGGTTGAACATGAGCGCGCCGCCGCGCTCGAGCACGGGGTCGGGGCCGGATGCGTCGAAGGCGCCGACGAGGGAGACCGTCAGCGCGGTGTCCCCGAGGGTGAACACCGCACCCGGCACGACCCGCAGGCGGGAGACGAGCCCGCCGTCGACGACGATGCCGTTCGCGGAGTTGAGGTCGACGACCTCGATGTGCGTGCCGACCTCGATGCGCGCGTGCCGCTTCGAGACGAGCGGGTCGTCGAGCACGATGTCGCAGCGCGCGTCGCGGCCGATCGAGGCGTGGCCGCGGCCGAGCTGGAACTCCTGGCCGGCGAGCGGACCGCTCACGACGCGGAGCACCGCGATCGCCTCGAGCGCGCTGCCGGCGGGGCCGCCGCGGCGCGCCGCGCCCGCGCCGAGGTTCACGACCTGCGTGTGGAAGCCGCTGCCGATCGGCGCCTCGGCGATGAGCGCGTCGGGCTGCAGCTGCACGAGCTGCGTCTCGGTCGGCGGCGCGACGGCGAGCGACAGCGTGTCGCCCTCGGCGAACGGGATCGAGCGCTCGGGGTCGGCGAGCGCGATCTGGCGGGCGACGTCCTCGACGCTCGCGGTCGAGTCGGCCGTGATGACGACGTCGGTCGGCTCGGTCGTCGGCCGGTGCAGCGTGAGCTTGACCTTCATGCGGTGCCCTCCCCCTCGTCGTCGGCGTCGCGCAGCGCCGGGTCGTCGAGCAGCGCGAGGTCGGCGCGCGTGACGAGCTGCGACGAGACCGCGTACTCCACGAGCCGCGCGCGCCGGTTGCTCGCGAGCTTGCCGAC
>NZ_JANQCH010000105.1 GCF_024723325.1 Agrococcus sp. HG114 | reverse complement strand
TGGACCGTCCAGCAGCTCGACCAGGGCGTCCTCGAATGGACCAGCCCCACCGGGCGCGTCCTCACCGACGAACCCGAGCCCGCCGGCCCCGTCTTCCGAGACCGCGGCGCCGATTACTGGGGCACCCCATCCGACGAACCAGCACGGTGCACCGCGAGCGACCCACCATGGGCGCACCTCCGCGATTGCGACTGCTCCCCCGCGCCGGCGACCGCGTAGCGCGCCCTCGGGACGACCAACCCACGCGGGCCTGCGAGCGCACACGCGCCGACCGCCACGGCATCCCTCACGCGCGCCACCGAGTGCGCGCGTTGGTCGGCCGTCGCGCGGCTGCTTGCCGACCGATCCGCGCACGCGCTGTCCCAGCGCTGGGTTGACGCCACACGCACGCGCTGTCCCAGCGCTGGGTCAACGCCACACGCACGCGCTGTCCCAGCGCTGGGTCAACGCCACACGCACGCGCTGTCCCAGCCCTGGGTTGCCGCCACACGCACGCGCTGTCGCAGCGCTGGGTCGACGCCACTCGGCCGTGAGCTCGCGCCGGCACGACAGGCACGCGGGGCGCGGTCGCGACGGCGGTCGTCGGGCGGATTGCGGGTAGCGTTGCGACGTGCGATCCAGGCCCGTGACCCGCGCACCGCGCCGCGGCTCCGCCCGCATGGGCGCAGCGCTCGTCGTGGCCTCGGCCACCGCGGTGGGACTCGCCGCGTGCATCGCGTCGCCGCCCTCGACGCCGGACGATCCCGCGATCCCGGCCAGCCCATCCCCCGTCTTCACCGACCTCAACCCGGCTCCCACGACCGACGGACCCACCGAGCCTCCGGTGCCGACGACCGCGCCGGGCGAGTTCTCCTATGGCGACACCGTCGTCGTGCACACCGATCGCGGCTCGACCTGGGAGATCACGGCGCTGCGCTCGATCGATCCCGCCGACTCGCTCGCCGCCCAGACCGGCGCCGTGCCGCGCGCCGGCGAGCGCTTCGTCGTGCTCGAGCTCGAGATCGAGAACGTCGGCGTCGTCACGACCCACCCGATGTTCGACATGACGTTCGCCTACCAGCCCGACGGCGGCCCCTTCTCGGACCAGAACTCCGCATCGACCGCGGCCGCGCCGCAGGATCTCGGCTACGTGTGGGAGATGGCGCCCGGCGATCGCGAGAGCGCGCAGGTGATCGTCGCAGTCCGCGCCGACGACCCGACCGGCTCGTGGGTCGTCAGCCCGTCGGCATCGGGGATCGACGGCGCGACCCTCTACCGCTGGCGCTGACCACCGGTGGCGCTGACCACCGCTGGCGCTGACTGCCGCTGACGCGGAGGAGCAGCGCTGTCGGCGAGGGCACGAAGCGCCCGCGCAGGGGCGGTGCCCGACATCAGAGCTGGCAGCCGGGGCACCAGTAGAGCTTGCGGCCCTGCATCGTGCCGATCGCCACCGCGGTGCCGCACCGGCGGCACGGGAGCCCCTCGCGCTTGTAGACCCAGTGGCGGTCGGCGCGGTTCGCGAGCGCCGCCGCGCGGCGCGCGCCGCGCAAGCCGTCGATCGTGAGCATCTGCCCCGTCTCGACCCCGATGCGCAGCAGCTTGACCCAGTCGCGCCACAAGCCCCGCAGCTCGTCGTCGGTCAGGTGCGAGCCCGGCCGATGCGGATCGATCGCCGCTCGGAAGAGCAGCTCGGCGCGGTACACGTTGCCGATGCCCGCCACGACCGACTGGTCCATGAGCAGCTGACCGATCGGCTGGTTCGACCGCGACGCCCGCTCGACGAAGCGCGCCTCCGCGTGGCGCCGCGACTCCGTGGGCGCTTCGGGGTCGGGCCCGAGCCGCTGCGCAAGCGCGCTCACCTGGGCGTCGTCGAGCACCTCGCAGACGGTCGGGCCGCGGAGGTCGGCCACCGCGCTCTCGGTGAGGATGCGCACGCGCACCTGCCCGATCGGGTCCGGCGGGAAGGCCGTCACCTCCGACGCCGTCTCCTGCTCCCCCGCCCGCAGGCGGGTGAGCCGAGGCGCCCCGATCGAGTGGATCGAATCCTCGAGCTCCCCCTCGGTGCCGGCGCCGCGCATCCCCGTCTGCCCCATGCGGCCGTCCGCGGCGAGGATCGTCGGGTCGAGCGAGATCGCACCCGCGAAGTCCCACGCGCCGTAGATCCCGAGGTGCACGTGCAGGGTCGGTCCGCCGAAGCCGAGCAGCAGGTGCTTGCCGATCGCCTCCGAGCTCGTGAGCTCCCTGCCGTCGAGCTCGGCGGCGCCGACCTCGAAGCGCCCCTGCGGGCTCGACACCCGGGCGACGCGGCCCACGAAGTTCGCCCGGAACTGGCGGGCGATGCGATGGACGGAATGCCCCTCCGGCATCAGCGGATCTCGTGGCCCGCGATGCCGCCCGTCGTCTCGTACTCGCCCAGCTGCGCGATGCGGCGCGCGTGCCGCTCCGCCCCGCTGAACGGCGTCGCGATGAAGGCGTCGATGATCTCGAGCATCTCCTCCTCCTCGTGCTGCCGCGCGCCGACCGCGACGACGTTCGCGTCGTTGTGCTCGCGCGCGAGCTCGGCGGTGCGCAGGCTCCACGCGAGCGCCGCGCGCACGCCCTCGACCTTGTTCGCCGCCATCTGCTCGCCGTTGCCGGAGCCCCCGAAGACGACGCCGAGCGCCTCGACCCCGTCGCGCTGGTCGCGCACGACCGCTCGAGCGGCGTTGATGCAGAACGCGGGGTAGTCGTCCTCGGCGTCGTACTCGACCGGGCCGTGGTCGACGCACTCGTGGCCGCGCTCGGTGAGGTGCGCGACGAGCCGCTTCGACATCTCGAAGCCGGCGTGGTCGGTGGCGATGTGGATGCGCATCACGCCTCCTGCAGGTCGGTGGCGAAGACGGGGCCGCGGGTCCGCGAGCGCTTGAGCTCGAAGAAGCCGTCGATCGACGCCGCGGCGACGATCCCGTCGAAGAGCTGGAGGGCGGCCTCGCCCGTGGGCGCCGGGCTCACGACCGGGCCGAAGAACGCGGTGTCGTCGACCGCGATGACCGGCGTGCCGACGTCGTCCCCGACGAGGTCGATCGCCGCCTGGTGGCTCGCGCGGAGCGCGTCGTCGTGCTCGTCGGTCTCCGCCGCGAGCGACAGGTCGAGGGCGACCTCGGCGAGCGCCTCGGCGACGATCGCGTCGTCGTCCTTCCGCCGCTCGTGGTGGATGCGCTCGCCGAGCGCGTCATACAGCGGCTTGACGACTCCGTCGCCGCCGGCGGCGCGAGCCGCGGTCACGAGGCGGGTCAGGCGCATCGAGCGCGGCATGCGCGCCGCATAGGCCTCCGGCAGGTCGCGCCCCTCGTTGAGCACCGCGAGGCTCATCACCTGCCAGTCGACGTCGAAGCCCCGCCGATCCGCGACCTCGCCGAGCCAGCGGCTCGTCATCCACGCCCACGGGCACGTGGGGTCGAACCACATCCGGACGCGCTGCGGGTGCTCGGTGCCTGCCTCGATGCTCATGCTCCGATGCTATCCGCGCACGCGGCGGGCGCCCGGCCGCGCGCCACTACGCTGGTGCTGACCCCACAGTCCCGCACCTGACGAACAAGGGAGTGCCAGCGTGCCCGGAGAGAACCTCACCCGCGCCGAAGCCCAGGAGCGCGCCGCGCTCATCGAGGTCGAGAGCTACGAGATCCACCTCGACCTCGCGACCGGCGACGAGGTGTTCCGCTCGACGACGACGGTCCGCTTCCGGGCGCGCGAGGGCGCCTCCACGTTCATCGACCACATCTCGCGCGAGGTGCACTCGGTCGTGCTCAACGGCGTCGACCTCGACCCGGCGACCGTGAACGACGGGGTCCGCATCCAGCTCGACGGCCTCCGCGACGAGAACGCGCTCACGGTCGTCTCCGACGCGCAGTACGTCAACACGGGCGAGGGGCTGCACCGCTTCGTCGACCCCGTCGACGGCGAGGTCTACCTCTACTCGCAGTTCGAGGTGCCCGACTCGCGCCGCGTCTTCGCCGTCTTCGAGCAGCCCGACCTCAAGGCGACGTTCCGCTTCACCGTGCAGGCGCCTGCCGGGTGGCAGGTCGTCTCGAACCAGCCGACGCCCGAGCCGGTCGTCGAGGGCGAGCTCGGCACGTGGAGCTTCGAGCCGACGCCGCGCATCTCGAGCTACATCACCGCGCTCGTGGCCGGCCCCTACACCGTCACCCGCTCGGAGCTCACCTCGCGCGACGGCCGCGAGATCCCGCTCGGCATCTTCTGCCGCGCCTCGCTCGCCGAGCACATGGACGCCGACTACATCTTCGACATCACCCGCAAGGGCTTCGCGTTCTTCGAGGAGCAGTTCGGCGTCGCGTACCCGTTCGACAAGTACGACCAGCTGTTCGTGCCGGAGTTCAACGCCGGCGCGATGGAGAACGCCGGATGCGTGACGTTCACCGAGACGTACGTGTTCCGTGCCCAGGTGACCGACGCCATCCGCGAGCGCCGCGTCGTCACGGTGCTGCACGAGCTCGCCCACATGTGGTTCGGCGACCTCGTGACGATGCGGTGGTGGAACGACCTGTGGCTCAACGAGTCGTTCGCGGAGTGGGCGTCGACGCTCGCGACCGCGGAGGCGACCGAGTGGAAGGGCGCCTGGACGACGTTCCAGGCGATGGAGAAGACCTGGGCGTACCGCCAGGACCAGCTGCCCTCGACGCACCCGATCGTCGCCGAGATCCACGACCTCGAGGACGTGCAGGTCAACTTCGACGGCATCACCTACGCCAAGGGCGGCTCGGTGCTCAAGCAGCTCGTCGCATGGGTCGGCCTCGAGGCCTTCATGCAGGGCGTCGGCAACTACTTCGAGAAGCACGCGTGGGGCAACACCGAGCTGACCGACCTCCTCGCCGAGCTCGAGGACGCGAGCGGCCGCGACCTCGGCGAGTGGAGCCGGCTCTGGCTCGAGACCGCGGGCGTCAACACCCTCCGCCCGCACATCGAGACGACGCAGGACGGCATCATCACGTCGTTCTCGATCGAGCAGACCGCACCGGGCGAGTGGCCGACGCTGCGCCCCCACCGCCTCGCGATCGGCTTCTACGACGAGGCCAAGGGCACGCTCGTGCGCCGCGAGCGCATCGAGCTCGACGTCGACGGCGAGACGACCGTCGTGCCGCAGCTCGTCGGCCACCTGCGGCCGTCGCTCATCCTGCTGAACGACGAGGACCTCGCGTACGCGAAGATCCGCCTCGACGAGCAGTCGAACGCGACGGCGCTCGCGCGCCTCCGCGACATCGAGGACCCGCTGGCGCGGGCGCTCGTGTGGGGCGCCGCGTGGGACGCCACCCGCGACGGCGAGACGCCCGCGCGCGACTACGTCGAGCTCGTGCTCGCGAACATCGGCGCCGAGACCGAGTCGACCACCATCCGGCTCGCGCTCGCGCAGCTCGCGCAGGCGGCGCGCACCTACGTGCACCCGTCGCGCCGGGCCGCGACGATCGAGCGCATCGGCGACGGCCTGTGGACGCTCGCCGAGAGCGCCGACCCCGGCTCGGACGCCCAGTTCCAGTTCGTCGGCGCCTTCGCGGGCCTCGCCTCGACGCCGCAGCACGTGGACGCGCTCCGCGGGCTGCTCGACGGCTCGCGCTCGCTCGACGGGCTCGAGGTCGACGCCGACCTGCGCTGGCAGCTGCTCGACGGCCTCGTGCTGAACAGCGCCGCCGGTGAGGAGGAGATCGCGGCGGAGCTCGCGAAGGACGACACCGCGACCGGCCGGCAGTTCGCCGCGCGGGCGCGTGCGACGATCCCGACCCCCGCCGCGAAGGAGGCCGCGTTCGCCTCCGTCGTCGACGAGGCGGGCGCGTCGAACATGATCGTGCGCTACACGGGCCTGGGCCTCGTGCACGTCAACGACGCATCGGTGCTCGAGCCGATGATCGAGCGCTACCACGAGGCGATCCACGGCATCTGGGACACCCGCACCTACCAGGTGGCGGAGGGGCTGCTCGTGGGGCTGTACCCCTCGGTCGTCGCGACCGAGGCGCTCGCGACGGCGACGCGCGAGTGGCTCGAGCGCAACGAGTCCGCGGCGCCGGCGCTGCGCCGCATCATCGTCGAGCACCTCGCGGGCGTCGAGCGCGCGCTGCAGGCGCAGGAGCGCGACGGCTGAGCGGAGAGGGGACGGACGGCGTGGACTGGGCCGCATTCGGCGAGTGGTGGGGCGCGTGGGGCGCGCCCATCGGGGTGATCCTCACGATCCTCGGCGCGATCCTCGCGTACTGGATCGTGAAGCGGCTCATCGCCCGCGTCGTGCAGCAGGTCGTCTCCGGGGTCAAGCGGCGCGCCGACGCCGCCGACACCGAGGCGCTGTCGAGCTCCCCGCTCGCCCAGGTGCGGGTCGTGCAGCGCACGCGCGCGATCGGCAGCGTGCTGAACACGATCGTCGCGTGGGTGATCGCGGCGCTCGCGCTCATCCTCATCCTGAGCATCCTCGGCGTGAACGCCGCCTCCCTCGTCGCGATGGCCGGATTCCTCGGCGCGGCTGCGGGCGTCGGCGCGCAGGGCGTCATCAAGGACTTCCTGAACGGGCTGTTCATGGTGTTCGAGGACCAGGTGGGCATCGGCGACGTCGTCGACCTCGGCGAGGCGTCGGGCGTCGTCGAGTCCGTCGGGATCCGCGTCACGCAGGTGCGCGACGTGCACGGCACGCTCTGGTACGTGCGCAACGGCGAGATCGTGCGCGTCGGCAACAAGTCCCAGGGCTGGGCGCGCGTGATCGTCGACCAGGCCGTGCCGTACCACGCGGATGTCGAGGCGGTGGAGTCGCGCCTCGTCGAGGTCGCGACCGCCATGAGCGAGGAGCCCGAGTGGCTCGGCCGCATCATCGACAAGCCCGAGGTGTGGGGCATCGAGTCGGTGTCCGCGGAGGCCGTCGTGATCCGCCTGGTCGTCAAGACCCGCGCGAGCGCGAAGGACGACGTCGCGCGCGAGCTGCGCCGCCGCGTGAAGGCCGGCCTCGACGACCTCGGCGTGCAGCTGCCGTCGCTCCAGCAGGTCGTCGTCAAGGGCATGGAGGGGTCGCGCTGATGCAGTCGCTGCACGAGGCGGTCGGCGGGGAGCCGTTCTTCCGCGCGCTCGTCCACGAGTTCTACGAGCGGGTCTGGGCCGACGAGGTGCTGCGCCCGATGTACCCGGAGCACGACCGGGCGGGCGCCGAGGACCGACTGCGGATGTTCCTCGAGCAGTACTGGGGCGGCCCCGGCACCTACAGCGAGCTGCGCGGCCACCCGCGGCTGCGCATGCGGCACTTCCCCTACGCGATCGATCCCGACGCGCGCGACCGCTGGCTCGCGTGCATGCGGGGCGCGCTCGACGCCGTCGATCCCGCGCCGCTCCTGCGCGCCGAGCTCGAGGACTACTTCGAGCGCGCCGCGACCTCGATGCTGAACCGCAACCCGCTCATCCGCTGACCCATCCCGAAGGAGCGCCATGCCCGACGACGACGACGTGCTGGTGATCGGAGCCGGCCTCGCCGGGCTCGTGACCGCGTGCGAGGCGCTCGCGCGGGGCCGCCGCGTGCGCATCATCGATCAGGAGGGTCCGCAGTCGATCGGCGGTCAGGCGTACTGGTCGTTCGGCGGGCTGCTGCTCGTCGACTCGCCCGAGCAGCGCCGGCTCGGCATCGCCGACTCGCTCGAGCTCGCGCGCGTCGACTGGGAGGCCTCCGCCGGCTGGGATCGTGCAGAGGATGCGTGGGGCCGGCGGTGGGCGGATGCGTACCTCGAGTTCGCCCACCGGGAGCTGCGCCCGTGGCTGCGCTCGCTCGGGGTGCGCCTGTTCCCGGTCGTCGGGCACGCGGAGCGCGGAGCCCGCACGCGCGGGGGCCACGGGAACACCGTGCCCCGCTTCCACATCGTGTGGGGCACGGGGCCCGGGCTCGTCGCGCCGTTCACCCGGCTGCTGCGCGACGCGGTGCGAGACGGGCGGGCGACGCTGTCGTTCCGGCACCGTGCCGAGCGCCTGCTCGTCGAGGACGGCCGCGTCGTCGGCGCGGCCGGCTCCCGGCTCGCGCCGGATCTCACCGTGCGGGGCGAGCCGTCGAGCCGCGAGGCGGTGGGCGGGTTCGAGCTGCGCGCCGCATCGGTCGTGGTCGCGACC
>NZ_JANQCH010000104.1 GCF_024723325.1 Agrococcus sp. HG114 | reverse complement strand
CGTGCCGAGCGTGCGGCCCGCCGCGACCGGCGTGGCCCCGCGGCGGCGGAGGGTCCGCGCCCAGTCCGGCTCGGAGCCGGCGATGCGCCCGGCGAGGGCGATCGCGCTCATCGCGCCGCCGCTCATCCCCCACTTGTCGAACCCGGTCGCGAGCAGCACGCGCCCGCGCGAGCCGACCCGCGCGCCGATCCAGGGCAGGCGGTCCGGGGTCCGGTAGTCCTGCGCGCTCCACACGTGCGTTCGCTCTGCGCCCGGCCACTGGCCGCGCACCCACTCGTCGAGCTCGGCGACGAGCCGGCGGGGGTCGGGGTGGCGCCCCACCGAGTGCCCGGGACCGCCCGCGACGAGCACCTCCTCGTCGCCGATGCGTGCGGTGCGGAGCGAGCGACCGGGGCTGTCGACGCTGAGCGCCATCGGCTCCGGCAGCGGGGCGGGGATCCGGTAGGCGGCGGCGTAGGAGCGGTGCGCCTCGAGCAGGGCCGACGTGACGCGAGCGGGCACGGGCGCCCCGGTCGCGAGCACGACCGCGTCGGCGTGCCACTGCCCGGCGTCGGTGTCGAGCTCGACGCCGGGGCCCGTCGTGCGCGCTCGCCGCACGGCGGCCCGCACGATCGTGCCGCCGTGCGCCCGGATGTGCTCGGCGAGCGCGGCGAGCGCGGCCATGGGGTGGAGCTGCGCCTGCGCCGCGAGGCTGATCGAGCCGGCCGTCGCGAACGGGAGCCCCTCGCCGCCGCCGTGCTCGACCGGCAGCCCGAGCTCGCGGGCCGCCTCGAGCTCCCGCTCGAGCGACTCGGCGCCCTCGGCTCCGAAGGCGAAGGAGAGGGCCGAGCGGCGCTCGGCCGCGTCGGGGCGCGCCTCGAGCAGTGCGAGCAGCCTGCGCTGGCCCTCGAGCGAGCCCTCGACGTACGCGCGCACGGCGTCGGCCGGGGCGAGCTCGAGGATCCGGTGGAGGCGGTCGCCCTGGAGCAGGCTGAGCTTCGCGGTCGTGCTGCCCGTCGCGACGGCCCCGACGTCGCGCGCCTCGAGCACCACGACGCGCGCGCCGCGCTCGGCCAGCAGCGCGGCGGTCATGAGCCCGGTGATGCCCGCGCCGACCACCGCGACGTCGAACCCGTCGCGGCGATCCGCGCCGTCGAAGCCGATCGAGGGCGCTGTTGCCTGCCACAGAGATGCCATGGGCCCACTCAACGCGGGCGGGGCGGCCGCCGCAATGCGCGGGCACCCAGGAAGCGCTGAAGGCGCGCTGGAGCTGGAAGAGGGGGCCCTTTCGGGCCCCCTCCGCGACGCCAGCGCCGACGCCCGTCCCGGGCGTCGGTTACCGCTGGGCCGAGCCGTCGGTGTAGTCGGCGTCGGGCTGCTCCCAGGCGAACAGCGCCCGCAGCTTCTGCCCGGTCGCCTCGATCGGGTGGCCCTCGGCCTTCTCGCGCAGCGCCTTGAACTCGGGCGCGCCCGCGTCCTGGTCGCCGATGAACCGCTCGGCGAAGGCACCCGTCTGGATGTCCTTCAGCACCGCCTGCATGTTCTCCTTGACGTGCGGGTCGACCACGCGCGGGCCCGAGACGTAGTCGCCGTACTCGGCGGTGTCGGAGACCGACCAGCGCTGCTTGGCGATGCCGCCCTCCCACATGAGGTCGACGATGAGCTTGAGCTCGTGGAGCACCTCGAAGTAGGCGATCTCCGGCTGGTAGCCGGCCTCGGTGAGGGTCTCGAAGCCGTACTGCACGAGCTGCGAGACGCCGCCGCACAGCACCGCCTGCTCGCCGAACAGGTCGGTCTCGGTCTCCTCGGTGAAGGTGGTCTTGATGCCGCCGGCGCGGAGGCCGCCGATCGCCTTCGCGTACGACCACGCCGTCTGCCACGCCGAGCCCGACGCATCCTTCTCGACGGCGACGATCACGGGCACGCCGCGGCCGGCCTGGAACTCGCGGCGCACGGTGTGGCCCGGGCCCTTGGGGGCGACGAGCACGACGTCGACGCCCTCGGGCGCCTCGATGTAGCCGAAGCGGATGTTGAAGCCGTGGCTGAAGACGAGCGTCTTGCCCTCGACCATGTGCTGCGCGACCTCGTCGTTGTAGATGTGGCGCTGGTGCTGGTCGGGGGCGAGGAGCACGACGACGTCGGCCCACTCGGCGACCTCGGCGGGCGTGCCGACCTCGAAGCCGGCCTCGGTGGCCTTCTCGCGGCTCTTGGACTCCGGCTGCAGGCCGACGCGCACCTCGACGCCCGAGTCCCGCAGGTTCTGCGCGTGCGCGTGGCCCTGCGAGCCGTAGCCGATGATGGCGACCTTCTTGCCCTGGATGATGCCGAGGTCGGCACCGTCGTCGTAGATGACGTCAGTCATGCTGTCTCCTTCGTGTGGTTCGTGCGTTCAGGAGCTCTGCTTGAGCACGCGCTCGCTGATGGACTTGCCGCCGCGGCCGATGGCCAGCAGGCCGGACTGCGCGATCTCCTTGATCCCGTACGGCTCGAGGAGCTTCAGGAGCGCCTGGCACTTCGGGGAGTCGCCCGTGACCTCGATCACGAGCGCGTCGGTGGTGACGTCGACGACGCGGGCGCGGAAGAGCGTCGCGGCCTCGAGGATCTGCGAGCGGGTCGAGTTGTCGACCTTCACCTTGATGAGCATGTGCTCGCGCTGCACCGACTGGCCGGGCTCGAGCTCGACGATCTTCACGACGTTGATGAGCTTGTTCAGCTGCTTCGTGACCTGCTCGAGGGGCAGGTCCTCGACGTCGACGACGACGGTGATGCGGCTGAGCCCGGGCACCTCGGTCTTGCCGACCGCGAGCGACTCGATGTTGAAGCCGCGGCGGGCGAAGAGGCCGGCGACGCGGGTCAGGAGGCCCGGCTTGTCCTCGACGAGGAGCGACAGGACGTGCGTGCTCATCACTCCTCCTCCCACACGGGGCTGTGCTCTCGCGCGTACTGCACGAACGAGTTCGACATGCCCTGCTTCACCATCGGCCACACCATGGAGTCCTTCGAGACGATGAAGTCGATCACGACCGGTCGGTCGTTCGTCTCGAGCGCGAGCTTGATCGCGGGGTCGACCTCCTCGGGCTTCGTGACGCGGATCGCGAGACAGCCGTACGCCTCGCCGAGCTTCACGAAGTCGGGGATCATCTTGGCGTCGTCGCCGGTCTCGAGGTCGGTGAACGAGTACCGGCCCTCGTAGAGCAGGTTCTGCCACTGCCGCACCATGCCGAGCGACGAGTTGTTGATGATCGCGACCTTGATGGGGATGTCGTTGAGCGTGCAGGTCGCGAGCTCCTGATTGGTCATCTGGAAGCATCCGTCGCCGTCGATCGCCCACACGACCCGCTCGGGCTCGGCGACCTTCGCGCCCATCGCCGCCGGCACGGCGTAGCCCATGGTGCCAGCGCCGCCGGAGTTGAGCCACGCGTTGGGGCGCTCGTACTCGATGAACTGCGCGGCCCACATCTGGTGCTGGCCCACGCCCGCGGCGTAGATCGCCTCGGGGCCGGTGAGCTCGCCGATGCGCTGGATCACGTGCTGCGGCGAGAGCTTGCCGTCGCTCGGCTCCGCGTAGCCGAGGGGGAACCGGGCCTGCAGGCCGTGGAGCCGCTCCCACCAGTCGGCGAGGTCGGGCTTCCCGCCCGCGGCGCGCTCCTGGAACGCGACCGACAGGTCGCCGAGCACCTCGCGCACGTCGCCCACGATCGGCACGTCGGCCGTGCGGATCTTCGAGATCTCGGCAGGGTCGATGTCGACGTGGATGACCTTCGCGTCGGGCGCGAACTCGCTCACCTTGCCCGTGACGCGGTCGTCGAAGCGCGCGCCGAGCGCGACGATGAGGTCGCACTCCTGGAAGGCGAGCACCGCGGGCACCGTGCCGTGCATGCCCGGCATGCCGAGGTGCTGCGGGTGCGAGTCGGGGAACGCGCCGCGCGCCATGAGCGTCGTCACGACGGGCGCGCCGGTCGCCTCGGCGAACTCGAGCAGCTCGGCCGACGCCTTCGCGCGGATGACGCCGCCGCCGACGTAGAGCAGCGGGCGCTCGGCGCTCGCGAGCAGCTGCGCCGCCGCGGTGATCTGCTTGCCGTGCGCCTTCATCACGGGCCGGTAGCCGGGCAGGTCGACCTTGTCGGGCCACACGAACGGGGCGGAGTCCTGCTGCGCGTCCTTCGTGATGTCGACGAGCACGGGGCCGGGGCGGCCGGTGGATGCGATGTGGAAGGCCGCGCGCAGCGCGCCGGGCACGTCCTCGGGCCGGGTGACCTGGAAGGTGTGCTTCGTGATCGGCATCACGATGCCGGTGATGTCGGCCTCCTGGAACGCATCCGTGCCGATCAGGTGGCTGAACACCTGGCCGGTGATGGCGACGAGCGGCACGGAGTCCATGTAGGCGTCGGCGAGCGCCGTGACGAGGTTCGTCGCGCCGGGGCCGCTCGTGGCGAGGCACACGCCGACCCGGCCGGTCGCGGCCGCGTAGCCCTCGGCTGCGTGGCCGCCGCCCTGCTCGTGGCGCACGAGGATGTGGCGGATCGCCGACTGCTGCATGAGCTCGTCGTAGAAGGGGATGATGGCGCCGCCGGGGATCCCGAAGACGTCGGTGACCCCGAGCAGCTCGAGCGACTTGAGCACGGCGCCCGATCCTGTGAGGGTCGGCGGTTCGGCGCTGCGCGGGGCGGCAGGCCTGGCTGTCATGGACATGGCTCTCCTGGGCTGGTCACGCGTGACGAGCGTCAGCCCGTGACGGCTCCGCGCGCGGCGGACTGCACGAGACGGGCGTACTTGGCGAGGACTCCGCGCGTGTAGCGCGGTGGCAGCGGCTCCCAGCCCTCACGCCGGGAGGCGAGCTCTGCCTCGTCGACGATCAGGTCAAGCGAGCGAGCGGCGATGTCGACCCTGATGCGGTCTCCGTCGCGCACGAAGGCGATCGGACCGGAGTCGACCGCCTCAGGGGCGATGTGGCCGATGCACAGGCCGGTTGTGCCGCCTGAGAATCTGCCGTCGGTCAACAACAATACATCCTTGCCGAGGCCCGCGCCCTTGATGGCGGCGGTGATGGCGAGCATCTCGCGCATGCCGGGGCCGCCCTTCGGGCCCTCGTAGCGGATGACCACCACGTCGCCCGCGCGGATCTCGCCGTTGGTGAGGGCGTCCATCGCGGCGCGCTCGCGGTCGAACACGCGCGCGGGGCCCTCGAACACCTCGGCGTCGAAGCCGGCGGTCTTGACGACCGCGCCCTCGGGCGCGAGCGAGCCGTCGAGGATCGTGAGACCGCCCGTCGCGTGGATCGGGTCCTCGAGCGCGCGCACGACCGTGCCGTCGATCGGCTGCGGGTCGAGCTCGGCGAGGTTCTCGGCGACCGTCTTCCCGGTGACGGTGAGCGCGTCGCCGTGCAGGAGGCCCGCGTCGAGGAGCGCCTTCATGACGACCGGCATGCCGCCCACGCGGTCGAAGTCCTGCGCGACGTACGCGCCGAACGGCTTGACGTCGGCGAGGTGCGGCGAGCGCGCGCCGATGCGGCGGAAGTCGTCGAGCGTGAGCTCGACGCCGGCCTCGTGCGCGATCGCGAGCAGGTGCAGCACCGCGTTCGTCGAGCCGCCGAGCACCATGGCGACGGTGATGGCGTTCTCGAACGCCTCCTTCGTGAGGATGGCGCGCGCCGTGATGCCGCGGCGCAGCAGCTCGACGACCGCCTCGCCCGACTTGCGCGCGTAGTAGTCGCGGCGGCGGTCGGCCGAGAGCGGCGTCGACGAGCCGGGCAGGCTCATCCCGAGCGCCTCCGCGATGCACGCCATCGTGTTCGCGGTGTACATGCCGCCGCACGCGCCCTCGCCGGGCGCGAAGCCGCACTCGATGCGGTGGAGGTCCTCGGCGGACATCTTGCCGGCCTTGAACGCGCCGACCGCCTCGAACGAGTCGATGATCGTGAGCGACTCGGGCACGGTGCCGTCGCTCAGCTTGACGAAGCCGGGCGCGATCGAGCCGGCGTAGACGAACACGCTCGCGAGGTCGAGGCGCGCCGCCGCCATGAGCATGCCCGGCAGCGACTTGTCGCAGCCGGCGAGCAGCACGGTGCCGTCGAGGCGCTCGGCGCTCACGACGACCTCGACCGAGTCGGCGATGACCTCGCGCGACACGAGCGAGAAGTGCATGCCCTCGTGGCCCATCGAGATGCCGTCCGAGACCGAGACCGTGCCGAACTGCAGCGGGTAGCCGCCGCCCGCGTGCACGCCCTCCTTCGACGCTCGCGCGAGCCGGTCGAGCGAGAGGTTGCACGGCGTGATCTCGTTCCACGAGCTCGCGATGCCGATCTGCGGCTTCTCCCAGTCGCCGTCGCCCATGCCGACGGCCCGCAGCATCCCTCGGCTCGTGGTGGCCTCCACGCCGTCCGTGACGGCGCGCGAGCGCGGCTTGATGTCGATCTCAGGCATGGCCCGATCCTACGCCGCGAGGGATGTCAGATCGGCGCCCGGCCGGCGGTCGGCGTTCTCGGAGCGTGGCGCACACCGGGAGGGTCTACCGTCGTCAGCATGATCAAGGTCGGCCTGAGCACGATCTCCGTCTTCCCCAAGGGCGTCGAGGACGGGTTCCGGCTCTCGAGGGACGCGGGCTACGACGGGGTCGAGGTCATGGTCACGACGGATCAGCGGACCCGCAGCCCCGAGCGGCTGCTCGAGCTCGCCGATCAGTACGAGCAGCCGATCATGGCGATCCACGCGCCGGTCGTGCTGCTCACGACCTTCGTGTGGGGCCGCGACCCGTTCGTGAAGCTCGACCGCTCGGCGGAGCTCGCCGTCGCGGTGGGCGCGCCGACGGTCGTGGTGCACCCGCCGTTCCGCTGGCAGGGCAAGTACGCGCGCACGTTCGAGGATGCGGTGCGGCAGACCGAGCGGAAGCACGGCGTCGAGGTGGCCGTCGAGAACATGTTCCCGTGGGCGGCGGGCGGCATCGACCGGCAGGCGTACCTGCCGGGCATCGACCCGAGCGAGATGGACGTCGAGCACGCGACGCTCGACTTCTCGCACTGCGCGCTCGCGAAGCGCGACTCGATGCAGCTCGCGCTCGACCTCGGCGACCGACTGCGGCATCTCCACCTCACCGACGGCGTCGCCGCCGAGGAGGGCCGCGTCTTCGACGAGCACCTGATCCCGGGCCACGGCAACGAGCCGGTCGCCGACGTGCTGCAGATGCTCGCGGCGCAGCAGTGGACGGGCCAGGTGATCGCCGAGATCAAGACCCGCTACGCGCGCAACGAGACCCAGCGGCTGCGGCTGCTCGTCGAGACGCTCGAGTTCGCGCGCGAGCACCTCGGCCAGCGCGAGCCGGCGGCGCTCGAGGGCGAGTCGTCGTCGACCGACCGGGCCTGACCGCGCGCGCCGATCACAGCGGCGCGGGCGCGGCGGGCGCGAGCGCGTCGAGGGCGCGGATGCGCGCGCTCTTCGTGCGCCGACGCATCGCGCCGACGGCCAGGTAGGCGGCGAGCAGCGCGAGCCCCAGGAACACCACGAGCATCCCCACCGGCGCGGCGACCGAGCCGGACCCGCTCGCCGACGCGAGCAGCGCATCCACCGCATGCGTCATCGGCAGCGCCGGGGCGATCGCCTCGAACCCGCGCCCGAGCACGTCGCGCGGCACGATGCCGCCCGCCGCGACCGCCTGGAGCGCGAGCAGCACGAGCGACACCGCTCCCCCCGCCGGGCCGAACCAGCCGAGCAGCGCGATGTGGACGAGCGTCGCGACCGCGCCGAAGAGCAGCGCCACGCCGAGGGTGACGGGGCTCGACGCCCAGTCGACGCCAGCGATGCCGTGCACGACCGCGGTCGCGAGCACGGCCTGCAGCACGACGACCCACGCGGAGCGCACGAGCATCGCGACGAGCACGCGGCCGTGCGACTCGGCGCTCGCCGCGACGCGGCGGGCGCTGCGGGCGAGCACGAGCACGAGCGCGAGCGCGCCGAGCCAGAGCCCCACGGGCACCGCGACGGCGGCGACCCGCGCCTCGCCGCTCGGCAGGGCGCTGCGCTCGTCGAGGTCGAACCCGACAGGGTTCGCGGCGACGTCGGAGAGGTTCGCGAGCTCGCTGTCGCTCAGCTGCGGCATCGCGGCGACGCCCTCGCGGAGACCCGTGCCGAGCTCACGGCCGCCGTCGCCGAGCTGCGCGGCGCCCGACTGCGCCGACCGCGCGCCCTCGGCGAGCTGGGATGCGCCGGCGGAGAGGTCGCCGAGGCCGCCGGCGAGCGCGTCGGTGC
>NZ_JANQCH010000103.1 GCF_024723325.1 Agrococcus sp. HG114 | reverse complement strand
CGCCGAGGCCGCGGCGCAGACCCGGCTCGAGCACGCCGCGACCGACCTCGCCGACGCGCGCGAGGCCATCCGCTCGCTCGCGCACGGCGCCGAGCGCGCCGCCGTCGTGCGCGGCCTCGCCGACGCGCTCGACGGCCGGAACGAGCTGCGGCAGGACATCGAGACCTACGTGCTCGCCGCGCGGCTCGGCGCGATCATCGAGGCCGCCAACCTGCGGCTCGACGCGATGACCCACGGCCGCTTCGCCCTCCTGCACGACGAGGGCGCCGCCTACCGCGGCAAGGCGAGCGGGCTCGGTATCCTCGTGCTCGACGCGCACACGGGCCGGGCGCGCCCGACGAAGTCGCTCTCGGGCGGCGAGACGTTCCTCGCGGCGCTCTCGCTCGCGCTCGGCCTCGCCGACGTCGTGCAGGCGGAGGCGGGCGGCGTCTCGCTCGAGACGCTCTTCGTCGACGAGGGCTTCGGCTCGCTCGACCAGGACGCGCTCGAGGCGGCGCTCGCGATGCTCGACGAGCTGCGCGCGGGCGGGCGCAGCGTCGGCGTCATCAGCCACGTGCAGCAGATGCAGGAGCGCATCCCGTGGCGCATCCGCGTCGTGCCGGTGCCCGGCGGCGGCAGCCGCATCGACGTCGCGACCGACGCGCTCGCCGGCGGCGCCCAGCCGGCCCGGCGCCGCGCTGGGTAGGCTCCCGGCCATGCCCGACCTCGACGAGCGGCCGCAGCACGGCAGGCGCATCGACATCTCGTCGCTCGCGGCCTTCGACCGCCTCGCGCGGGGCGCGACGAGCATGCACGGCTGGCGCATCCAGGACGTCGACCTCACCGAGCGCGCCGACGCGCTCGAGCGCCTCGACGGCGACGGAGCGCTGCTGCTCGGCACGGAGCTGCCGCCCGGCGCGAGGGAGCGGCTCCTCGCGCAGGGCGCGCTCATCTTCGACGACGTGCCCGACGTGCCGTTCAACGCCTACCGGGCGACGCTCTACTCCCCCGACGACCTCGTCGACGGCATCGACGGCGGCTACGCGGAGAGCTTCGACGCGCGCGTGTACGCGTGGTCGCGCATGCGCCAGCACGACATCGCGCACACGCTCGCCGCAGCCCTGCACGACCACTCGATCGACGACGCGCTCGCCGAGTGGGTCGTCGGCAAGCGGATCGTGGGAGTCATGGGCGGGCACGCGCTCGCGCGCGACTCCGAGGCCTATCGGCAGGCCGCGCACCTCGCGCACGGGCTCGCGCGCGCGGGGCGGGTCGTCGCGACGGGCGGCGGCCCGGGCGCGATGGAGGCCGCGAACCTCGGCGCTCGCGCGGTGGCGTGCTCCCCCGCGCAGCTCGACGCGGCGATCGACGAGCTCGCGGCCGTGCCGTCCTTCCGCGGCGCGATCCCCGCGTGGATCGAGTCCGCGCGGCGCGTGGCCGCTCGCGTCGGCGACGGGGTCTCGCTCGGCATCCCCACGTGGCACTACGGTCACGAGCCGCCCAACTCGTTCGCCACCTCGATCGCGAAGTACTTCCAGAACTCCGTGCGCGAGGACATCCTGCTGCGCGTCGCGAGCGCGGGCCTCGTCGTGCTCCCCGGCACCGGCGGCACCGTGCAGGAGATCTTCCAGGACGCGTGCGAGAACTCCTACGCGCCCGAGGGGGCGTGGGCGCCGCTCGTGCTGCTCGGCGAGCGCTACTGGACCGAGACGCTCCCCGCGTGGCCGCTCCTGCAGTCGCTCATGCGCGGCAAGCCGGGCGAGGCCGGCATCGCGCTCGTCGACACGGTGGCGGATGCGGTGGCGGCGATCGCGGCGTTCGAGCCGCCCGAGGACGGGTCGGCTCCGCACGCCCCCGCGCCCGAGGACCGCCGCTAGCGGACCGTCCGGCCGCCGTTCGGATTCGGGTGCGAGGATCGCTCCGAGGCCCGCCAGGGCCGTGAGGAGGCACATGATGACGAACATCCAGAACCCGCTGCCGAACCGCACGGAGCCCACGCCGCCGTCGACGACGATCGCCGAGTTCGACACCTACGAGGAGGCGCAGGCGCTCGTCGACCGGCTGAGCGATGCCCACTTCCCGGTCGAGCACGTGCGCATCATCGGCACGGGGCTCACGACCGTCGAGCAGGTGCTCGGCCGCATGACCTACGGCCGCGCGGCCCTCTCGGGGGCGCTCGGCGGCGCGTGGTTCGGGCTCTTCGTCGGCCTGCTGTTCGGCCTCATCCTCGTGAACTCGTGGACATGGGTGATCTGGGCGGTGCTCATGGGCGCCGCGTTCGGCATGATCGCGGGCGTCGTGCAGCACGCGATGACCGGCGGCAAGCGCGACTTCTCGTCGATCCGCGCGCTGCAGGCGGCCCGCTACGGCGTGCAGGTGACGAACGAGCACGCGGCCGAGGCCGTGCGCCTCATGGGGCGGGCGCCGTCGGCCCCGTCGGCGCAGGCGCAGCAGCAGCCGCCGACCCAGCTGTAGGCCCCGCGGCGCCGGCCTCGCCGACCCCGGCGTGCTCCGGCTCGTCGGGCACCGCATCCGCCGGCTTCCGCAGCCGGAGCGTCGCGATGACGCCCAGGACCCAGAGCGCCGCGGCGCCCATGAACGCGAGCCGCGCGCCCTCGAGGAGCGCGTCGCCCGAGCTCACCCCGACCTCGACGAGCTGCGCCTGCCGGGTCGCCATGATCGTGACGAACGCGGCGGTGCCGGCGGCGCCGGCGACCTGCTGCACGGTGCTGAGCACCGCTGAGCCGTGCCCGTACAGGTGCGCGGGCAGCGAGCCGAGCGAGACCGTGAACAGCGGCGGGAACGTGAACGCGAAGCCGAGGCTCAGGACCATCTGCATGATGAGCACGAGCCACCACGGCGTCGTCGTCGACAGCTGCGTGTAGAGCACGAGCGCGGCGAGCACGACCACGGCGCCGGGGATCACGAGCGGCCGCGGCCCCCACCGGTCGTAGAGGTTGCCGACGACGGGGCCCAGCAGGCCCATGAGCAGCGCCCCCGGCAGCGTGATGAGACCCACCTGCAGGGGCTCGAGGCCGAGCGAGTCCTGCAGGATGAGCGGCAGCAGGATGAGCGTGCCGAACATCGCGGCCATCGCGATCACCATGACGGTGATGGATGCGGTGAACGGCGGGTGCCGGAACGTGCGCAGGTCGAGCAGCGCGTCGTCGGTGCGCTGCAGCCGCAGCTGGCGCGCGACGAACGCGACGAGCGCGAGCACCCCGACGGCGAGCGCGACGGGCAGCTGCCACGCGGGCAGCCCCTCGGCGCCGATGAGCGAGAGCCCGTAGACGAGCCCGCCGAATCCGAGCGCGGCGAGCGGGATGGAGACGAGGTCGAGCCGCGGCGGCGCCTGCACGTCGCCGCGCCGCAGCGTCCGCGACCCGGTGATGAGCATGATGAGCGCGAGCGGCGCGATGCCGAGGAAGATCCAGCGCCACGAGGCGACCTGGAGGATCGCGCCCGAGAGCGTCGGCCCGAGCGCGGGCGCCACCGACATGACGAGCGAGATCGTGCCCATGAACGCGCCGCGCCGGGCAGGAGGGACGAGCTGCATGACGGTCGTCATGAGCAGCGGGAAGACGACCGCCGTCCCCGACGCCTGCACGACCCGGCCGAGCAGCAGCAGCGGGAACGACGGCGCGATGCCGGCGACGAGCGTGCCGAGCACGAACGCCGCCATCGCCGCGAGGTAGAGGGAGCGCGTGCTGAAGCGCGCCATGAGCCACCCGGTCGTGGGGATGACGACGGCCATCGTGAGCATGAACGCCGTCGTGAGCCACTGCGCCGCGCGCTCGTCGATGCCGAGCACGGGGTCGGCGACGAGGGTCGAGATCGCGACGTTCATCGCGGTCTCGTTGAGGATCACGACGAACGCCGACACGAGCAGGGTCGCGATGATGATCGCGCCGCGGGGCGGCAGGCGGTCGGATGCGCCCGGCCGGGCGGCGGCGGACGTGGAGGGGATGCTGGTCGGCATGGGGCTCTCTGGGTCGAGCGGGCTATGGTCGAGCCCGCGCAGGCCGGGCGGGCACGGGTCGGGCGGGCACGGGTCGGGCGGGCGAGTGGAGCGCAGGGCTCGGAGCGCGGCCCGGCGGCGCGACGCGGGCCGGCGGGCAGGAAGGGGTCGGGCGGCCGTCAGGCCTCGGGCGGCGCGTCCATGTGGAAGAAGTCGATGATGTGGCCGTCGGGGTCGGTGAGCTGACCGCCGTACATGCCCCACTCGTTCTCCTCGACGGGCTTGGAGAGCGTACCGCCCGCGCGGAGCCCCGCCTCGCCGAACGCGTCGACCTCGGCGCGGCTGCCGAGCAGCATCGCGAGCAGGTTCTCGAGCGAGCCGCGGGGCGCGCGCCGCTGGCCCTCGACGAGGAACCCGTCGAAGCGCGCATCCTCGAGCAGCATGATCGCGACCTGGTCGGAGACGACCATGCAGCTCGTCGTCTCGTCGCTGAAGACCGGGTTCTTGCGGAAGCCGAGCGCCTCGTAGAACGCGGTCGCGGCCCCGATGTCGGCGACCGCGTAGTTCGGGAAGACCATCTGCACTGCCATGACCGCTCCTCGCCGCACGGGGCGGCGCACTGCCGCCCAAGGTGTGAACGGCGTTCACATTATCCGCGCGAGCCGGTAGCGTCAAGAGCGATGGCACGGACGGGCTACTTCCACGGCGACCTCCGCCGAGCGCTGCTCGACGCCGGGCTCGACGCCGCCCGCGAGGGCGGCCCCGAGGCCGTGAGCCTCCGCGAGCTCGCGCGCGGGACGGGCGTCGCGCCCTCGGCCGTGTACCGGCACTTCGAGAGCCACGAGCGGCTCGTCTCCGCGCTCGCGCTCCGCTCGCTCGCGATGGTGGCGGATGCGATGGAGGACGAGATCGCGCGCGTCCCGACGGGCGACGGGTCGGCCGAAGCGCAGCGCGCGTGGGCCGACGGGGCCATCGCCGCGGTCGGGCTCGCCTACGTGCGCTTCGCGTGGGCGGAGCCGGGACTGTTCCGGCTCGCGTTCCGCGCGCACCGCGACCTCGACGCGGCGCACCACGACGGCGCGCGCGGCGCGTGCGGCCGCACCCCGTACGAGCAGCTCGAGCGCGCGCTCGACGCGCTCGCCGAGAGCGGCGAGATCACCGCGGAGCAGCGCGCGGGCGCCGAGGCGCTCGCGTGGTCGGCGGTGCACGGCTTCGCCACGCTCACGGTCGAGGGCCCGTTGCGCTCGCTCGCGGAGCCGGTGCGCGACGCGCTCTCGCGCAGGATCGTCGAGATGGTGCGCCTGGGCCTGTCGGCCACCCCGGAGGTCGGCGCACCGTGAGCGGCGCCCGCGACGAGTTCGTGCGGGCCCTGCTCGCGTTCGGGCCCCACAACGGCGCCCACCGGGTCGCGATCCGCGCGACCATCAGCACCGCGGTGCCGCTCCTCGTGCTCGTCGCGATCGGGCACCCGGAGTGGGGCGCGTGGGCGGCGTTCGGCGCCTTCACGTCGCTCTACGGGCGCAATCGCGTGCACCTCACGCGGCTCGTGATGCAGCTGACCGCGGCGGCGGTCATGATCGCCGCCGTCGGGCTCGGCTCGCTCGTCGCGAGCCTGCCGGCGCCCGCGTGGCCGATGATCGCGTTCGGCGCGATCTTCGCCGGGCTCATCTCGATCGTCTCCGACGCGGAGGACTGGCATCCGCCCGGTCCGCTCTTCGCGCTGTTCGCGTTCAGCGGCTCGGCCTCGCTGCCCGGCATCGCCCTCCCCGACGCGGGCATCGCGACCGGCGTCGCCGCCGCATCCGCCGCCTTCTCGGTGCTCGTCGGCTCGATCGGCACCGCGTGGCGCCGGATGCGCAGGCTGCCGCCGCTCGAGTCGCTGCCGGTCGAGCGCGACTACCGCCTCTCCCCCGGCAGGCGAGTGCAGCTGCGGCGGGTCGCCCGCTACGCGCTGAGCGTGCTCCTCGCCGGCTCGATCGCGACCGCGCTCGGCATCGGCCACCCGTACTGGGCGATGGTGTCGGCCGTCGTGCCCGTCTCGACCGGCACGTTCGTCGCGGGGCTCGCGCGCGGCACGCACCGCATCGTGGGGACGACGGTCGGCGTGCTGCTCGCTGCCGCGATCCTCGCGACGCGGCCGAGCGAGCTCGTGCTCGTGCTCATGATCGCGCTCGTCGCCTTCGGCACCGAGCTGCTCGTCGGCCGCAACTACGGCATCGCGATGGTGTTCGTCACGCCGCTCGCGCTGCTCGCCGTGCACCTGTCGAGCCCCGTGCCCGTCGAGCAGCTCATCGTCGACCGGCTCGTGGAGTCCGTCGTCGGGGCGATCGTCGGCATCGCGGTCGGCTTCGCGACGAGGCGATGGGGCGCCAGGCTGGCCTGACCGCTCGCCGGGCGCTGTGCTATCAAGAGGGCATGCCCCTCATCTCGGCGCGGGATCGCGATCCGGCCGACCCGTTCTTCACGCGCGTCGTGACGCTGCCGAACGCGATCACGCTCGCGCGGCTCCTGCTGCTCGTGCCGGTGTGCTGGCTCATCGTGGCCGGCGCGCCCGGCTCGTGGCTGCCGGTGGGGCTGCTCGCGATCTGGGCGTCGACCGACTGGATCGACGGGGTGCTCGCGCGTGCCCTCGACCAGTCGTCCCGGCTCGGCGAGGTCATGGACCCGATCGCCGACCGCATCGGCATCGTCGGGGTCACGCTCGCGCTCGCGATCGCCGGAGCGCTCGACTGGTGGATCCTCGCGGTGATCGCGGGCATCGACGTCCTCTCGATCGTCTCGGCCGGCAGGGCCGCGCGCGACGGCAGCATCCACGTCTCCTGGCTCGGCAAGATACGCACCGCCGTGCTCCTCACGGCGATCGTCGTCATCCTCCTCGGCCACACGGTCCTGCCCGCGGCCACACCGCTCGGCATGACGCTCATGCTCGTCGGCGTCGGCCTGCACGTCGTCGCGGGCGTCGACTACTTCCTGCAGGCGCGTCGCCTGCGACGGGTGCAGACTGGGACGAGCACGAGTCGGCACGACGAACCCGAGGAGGCGCGATGAACGAGTGGCACGAGGACCGCGAGCGGCTCGCGGCGCAGGTCGAGGACATCCTGGCCGGCTGGCACGAGTCGGTCGAGCGCGTGCCGGGCGACGACGGCGAGCCCGACACGCTCGTCGCGCGCGACGGCGACCGGGTCGCGGCGATCCTGCCCCTCGACGAGGAGAGCGTCGAGGCGATGGTCGACGCCGAGGCCGACGGCGAGCTCGCGCAGTGGCTGCGCGAGGAGCTCGCCGAGGACGACGACCGCGAGGACGACGACCTCGACGACGAGGACGACGACGACCTCGAGGCCGCCGCCGACGCGTGGCTCGGCGACGACGACGCGGATGACGCCGACGCCGACGCGTCGACCGAGGCGGTCGACGATGACGACGACGACTACGACTGGGACGACCCGGAGGCCGACGCGCTCATCGACGAGCTGCCCCGCTGAGCGGAGCCAGGCCGCCCGGGTCCCGCACGCATCCGGAATCTTCCTCGACGACCGTGCGTTGGCCCCCGGCATGCAGATCGACATCTGGTCAGACGTGGCGTGCCCGTGGTGCTTCATCGGCAAGCGCCGGTTCGAGAAGGCGCTCGGCGCCTGGGAGCACCGTGACGAGGTGGAGGTGACCTGGCACTCGTACCAGCTCGACCCCACCCTGCCCGAGCGCTACGACGGCGGCGAGGTCGAGTACCTCTCGCGCGTCAAGGGCATGCCGGTCGAGCAGGTGCGGCAGATGATCCAGCACGTCGCCGAGCAGGCGGCGGGCGAGGGCCTGCAGTACGACTTCGACGCGCTCGTCGTCGCGAACAGCCTGCGCGCGCACCAGGTGCTGCACCTCGCGAAGTCCACGGGCGCGGCCATGGCGGATGCGGTGAAGGACGCGCTGCTGTCGGCCCACTTCGAGCGCGGGGTCGACATCGGCTCCGTTGACGCGCTCGTCGAGCTCGGCTCCTCCGTCGGGCTCGACGCCGAGGAGATCCGCGCGGCGCTCGCCGACGAGCGGCACCTGCCGGCGGTGCGGGCCGACATCCAGCAGGCGCGGACGATCGGCGTGAACGGCGTGCCGTTCTTCGTGTTCGACATGCGGCTCGCGCTCTCGGGCGCGCAGCCGCCCGAGGTCTTCGTGCAGGCGCTCGAGCGGGCGCGCGAGCTCGCGCTCGAGGACGCGCCCGCGCGCTGACGCCGCTGCCGGCGCGGCAGGGCCGCGCCTCCGGCAGATCGGTCGCCCCGTGCGCTGCCGACCCCTCACGGCGGCCGGCGCTCCGCCGGGCGACCGATCCGCCGG
>NZ_JANQCH010000102.1 GCF_024723325.1 Agrococcus sp. HG114 | reverse complement strand
CCGCCGAGGTGCGCATCGCCGGGCCGGCGCGGTCGCTCGCGCTCCTCGCGTGGGGTCGGCTGGGGCTCGGCGACGCCGGCATCGAGGTGCGCGGCGATCGCGACCTCGCGGCGGCGGTGCTCGCGGCGGGGCTCACGCCCTAGCGACACGGCGACGAAGATCGCCGAACGCGTGCCCTGGAGCGCGCGATGGGTGATGATGAGCGCGTGACCAGCACCGCAGCGCACGTCCCCGTCGGCCAGCCCCTCCACGGCGCCTCGTTCGGGCAGGCGGTGCAGCGCTTCTTCCAGGGCTACGTGAAGTTCTCCGGCCGCGCGAGCCGCAGCGAGTTCTGGTGGGCGATGCTGTTCACCACGCTCGTCGCGCTCGTCGCCTCGATCCCCTACTGGGTGGCGCTCGGCGGCATCATGGCGCGCGCTGCGGAGACGCAGGGGGCCGCGCTCGACGAGGCCGCGCTCGCCGAGGAGTTCGCGGGGCTCACGAGCGGGATGCTCCTCGGCATCGGGCTCCTCGCGCTCGTGTCGCTTGCCTTCCTCCTGCCGACCTACGCGGTCATGTGGCGGCGCCTCCAGGACGCGAACTTCCACGGCGCGTTCTCGCTGCTGAACCTCGTGGGCTTCGGCATCGTCCCGCTCGTCATGTGCTTCCTCCCCTCCAACCCGGCGGGCGCCCAGTACGACCCGGCGCGGCGCGCCGGCGGCGCGTACAGCACCGGCGGCGTGTACAGCGCCGGCGGCGCATACAGCGCCGGCTACGCGGGGCAGGCGGGCTACGACGCGGCCTGGTCGGCGCCCGCACCGGCTCCGCAGCCGTACAGCGCGCCCGCGAGCCAGCAGCCCTACGGCGGCCAGCCCTACAGTGGCCAGCCCTACGGGCAGTCGTACGGCGGCCAGTCGTACGGCGGCCAGTCCTACGGCGGCCAGCCGTACGGCGACCAGCCCTACGGCGACCGGCCCTACGGCGACCGGCCCTACGACGACCAGTCCTCGGGGAACGGGCCGAAGCAGCCCTGACGCGGGTCAGTCGGCGAGCTCGGCCGCCTCGGGCCGCTCGGTCGTCGAGCGGCCGGCCGGGCGGATGCGCAGGCTCGAGAGCAGGCCGACCACGAGCGCGGCCGCGGCGATCCACGCGGCGAGCGCCGTGCCATCCGTCATCGCCGCCCGCGCGGCGTCAGCGACGAACGCGGTCGAGGGATCGGCCGCGAGCGCCGCGATCGTGCCGCCCGAGCTCGCCCGCACCGACTCGACGAGCGGCGCGAGCGCCGGCGTGGTCGCGAGCGCGTCGGCGAGGCGATCCTCGGTGCCGTTCGCGAGGGTCGAGAAGAACGCGGTGCCGAGCACGGCGATGCCGAGCGCCGAGCCGGTCTGGCGCGCGGTGCTCTGGGTCGCCGAGCCCTGGCCGCTGCGCTCGACCGGCACGTCGGCGAGCACGACGCTCGTGAGCTGCGCCGTCGCGAGCCCGACGCCGACCCCGTAGACGAGGAGCGCCGACGACGTGAGCCACGCGGTCGAGTCGGGCCGGATGAGCAGCGCGAGCCCCGCGATCGCCGCGATCTCGAGCACGAGGCCCATGCGCACGACCACGATGGGCGAGAAGCGGCGCGCGAGCCCGGCGACCGCACCGCTCGCGAGGAACGAGCCGGCGGCGAGCGGCACGAGCGCGAGCCCCGACTCGAACGCGGTGAAGCCGAGCACGTTCTGGAACCACAGCGGCAGCGACAGGATGAGCCCGAACTCGCCGAAGCTCACGATGAGCGCGGTGACGTTGCCGTTCGCGAACGACGGGATGCGGAACAGCGACAGGTCGAGGATCACGCCCTTGCCCGCCCTGCCGCGCGCGAGCTCGGCGAGGACGAACGCCGCGAGCGCGACGACCGCGACCGCGAAGGCGACCGGCACGGGCGAGAGCGGCCCGACCGTGAAGGGCGCCGCGTCCTCCGCGAGCCACCAGCCGTAGCTGCGCCCCTCGATGAGGCCGAACACGAGCGCGCCGAAGCCGACGATCGACAGGGCCGCGCCGACCAGGTCGAGCCGGCCGTGCGCATCCGTCGCCCGCTCCTTCGACTCGGCGACGAACAGCAGCAGCCCAGCGACGATGAGCACGCCCACCGGCACGTTGATGCCGAACGCCCAGCGCCAGCTCGCGTGCTCGATGAGCCAGCCGCCGACGAGCGGGCCGATCGCCGCCATGCCGCCGATCGTCGAGCCCCACACGGCGAACGCGATGCCGCGCTCGCGGCCGTGGAAGCTCGCGTTGAGCAGCGCGAGCGATGTGGGCAGGATCATCGAGCCGCCGAGGCCCTGCAGCGCGCGGCCGGCGATGAGCAGGGCGCCGGTGTCGGCGACGGCGCACAGCACGCTCGCGGCGACGAAGACCACGACGCCGATGAGGTTGATGCGGCGGCGGCCGACGCGGTCGGCGAGCCGCCCCCACGTCAGCAGGAGCGCCGCGAAGACGAGCGTGTAGATCTCCTGCACCCATTGGATCTCGGTGCTCGAGATGCCGAGGTCGTCGACGATCGCGGGGATCGCGACCGAGACGATCGTCGAGTCCATGATGATGAGCGCGACGCCGAGGCTGATGGCGACGAGCCCCCACCAGCGGTAGCGCACGGACCGCTCGGGCGCAGCCGCGTCGGGGCTGGTGCTCACGAGCGCTCCTGAGCGGGAGGGGCGTCGAGGAGCGCGGCGACCCGCTCGGCGGTGCCCCACGAGAGCGTCATGCCCGAGCCGCCGTGCCCGTAGGCCGCGACGATCGGCAGCGCCCGGCCCGGCACCGGCTCGACGCGCAGCGTCGGGCGCCAGGGCCGCAGCCCGACCGCGCGTGAGAGGATCCGCCGACCCGCCACGACCGGCACGAGCCGGGCGCAGCGCTCGAGGATCCCGGCCTCGATCGCCGGGTCGGGCTCGAGCGACGTCGCGCCCACCTCGTGCGTGCCGCCGAGCACGAGGCAGTCGCGGCGCGGCAGCAGGTAGGTGATCGCATCGCCCTCGTCGTCGTCGATCACGAACTCCTCGACTCCGGGGTTCTCGATGCGCACGACCTGCCCGCGGATCGGCACGACCGTCGTGTCGTCGCCGAGCAGCGCGCCCGACCGCACCCCGGCGGCGACGACCGCGGCGTCGAAGCCGCCCGCGAGCGCATCCGGGTCGTGGATCGCCCGCCGCTCGAAGCGCACCCCGAGCGCCGCGCACCGATCGCGCAGCCACGGCAGGTAGAGCGACATCGTCGCGAGCGGCACCGTCGTGCGCATGCCGGTCGCGCCCGGGGGCAGGGCGGATGCGTCGGCCTCGGTCGCGTGCGCCCACGCCGTCCACGAGCGGTCGGGCTCCGCCGAGCGCTCGATGATGACGCCCGAGCGGAGGTCGACGCCGGCCTCGGGATGGTCGCCGGCGATCGCGGTGCAGCGCGCGAGCGTCGAGGCGAGCATCGCGTCGACGGCCGCAGAGCGCTCGGCGGCGTACGGGAACCAGATGGCGCCCGCGACCGCCGAGGTGGTGTCGAGCGGGTCGAGCTCGGCGAGCACCGTCACGTCGTGGCCCGCCGCCGCGAGCTCGTGCGCCGTCGACAGCCCGATGACGCCCGCGCCGACGACGGCGATCCGCTGCCCGCTCACGCGATCTTCGGCCCGGCCTCGGCCTCGTGCAGCGGCACCTCGACGAGCGGGTCGCCCCGGTCGATGAAGAGGGACGCGCCGGGCACGGTCGCGGCGCGCAGCCGCTCCATCGCCGCGGCCTCGAGCTCGGGGTGGCGGCCGTCGAGCGCGCCGACGCGGATGGCGACGACAAGGTCGAAGGGCGCCTCGCCCGCCTTGAGGCGGAAGCCCTCGGCGGTGACGACCCGGAACTTCAGGTTGCCGGCGTCGGACTGCCGCTCGGCCGCCTGCACGGCCATCATCGAGCGGTCGACGCCGAGCACGAAGCCCTCGGGACCGACGCGCTCGGCGATCGCCCGGGCGAGCGCGCCCGGGCCGCAGCCGAGCTCGAGCACCCGCATGCCGGGGCGCAGCGGCAGCGCGTCGAGGATCGCCGCGAGCCGCGAGGAGAGTTCGGCCATGTCGCCTCCTTTGTCAGGCGAGCATGATGGGCGCCGCGGGCGGGCGCAAGGGCGCATCCGCCCCGCGCCCGCCCGACCCGCTACATCGCCGGCGTCGGCACCTCGTCGACGGCCGCGACCGTGAGCTCGTCGCCCGCGACGTCGACGCGCACCCGGCCGCGCTCGAGCCCGCCCACGATGAGGTCGGCGACGCGGTCCTCGACCTCGCGCTGGATGAGCCGGCGCAGCGGGCGCGCGCCGTACTCGGGCTCGTACCCGTGCTCCGCGAGCCAGCCGAGCGCCGCATCCGTCACCTCGAGCGCGACGTCCTGGGCGGCGAGGCGGTCGCCGACGCGGTCGAGCAGCAGCGTGACGATCTCGCGCAGCTGCGCCGGCTCGAGCTTCTGGAACAGCACGATCTCGTCGATGCGGTTGATGAGCTCCGGCCGCATCTGCTCGCGCAGCTTCCCCATCACCTTCGCGCGCAGGTCGTCGGGCGAGCCCGTGCCGTCGCCGGCGGTGAACCCGATCGGGCCCGAGCGCGAGGCGAGGAACTCGCTGCCGAGGTTCGAGGTCATGATGACGACGGTGTTGCGGAAGTCGACCGTGCGCCCCTGGCCGTCGGTGAGGCGGCCGTCCTCGAGCACCTGCAGCAGCAGGTTGAAGATGTCGGGGTGCGCCTTCTCGATCTCGTCGAGCAGCACGACCGAGTACGGCTGGCGCCGCACCTTCTCCGTGAGCTGGCCGGCCTCGTCGTAGCCGACGTATCCGGGCGGGGCGCCGATGAGGCGGGCGACCGTGTGCCGCTCGCCGAACTCCGACATGTCGAAGCGCACGAGCGCGCTCTCCGAGCCGAACAGGCTCTCCGCGAGCGCCTTCGCGAGCTCCGTCTTGCCGACGCCCGTGGGGCCGAGGAACAGGAACGAGCCGATCGGCCGCGCCGCGTCGCCGAGCCCCGAGCGCGACCGGCGGACGGCCTTCGCGACCGCGCTCACCGCATCCGCCTGCCCCACGACCCGCTCGTGCAGCTCCTCCTCGAGGCGCGCGAGCCGCTGCCGGTCGCCCTCGGTGAGGCGCGACGCGGGGATGCCGGTCGCGCGCGAGACGACCTCGGCGATCTGCTGCTCGTCGACGACGCCGTCCTCGCCCGAGCCCGACTCGATCGACGCCTGGATCGCCGCGATGCGGTCGCGCAGGTGCGTCGCCTCCTCGAACTCCTCGGCCTCGACGGCCTGGCGCTTCTGCTCCTCGAGGTGCGCGCGCTCCTTCTCGAGCGCGTCGACGTCGACCTTCGCGCCGAGCCGCAGCCGCAGCCGCGCGCCGGCCTGGTCGATGAGGTCGATCGCCTTGTCGGGCAGGAACCGGTCGCTGATGTAGCGGTGCGAGAGCTCGACCGCGGCGCGGATCGCCTCGGGGGTGTAGGTGACGCGGTGGTGCTCGGCGTAGGCGGAGGCGAGCCCTTCGAGGATCCGCACGGCATCCTCGACGCTCGGCTCGGCGACGAGCACCGGCTGGAACCGGCGCGTGAGCGCCGCGTCCTTCTCGATGCGGCGGAACTCCGCGAGCGTCGTCGCGCCGATCATGTGCAGGTCGCCGCGGGCGAGGCGCGGCTTGAGGATGTTCGCCGCGTCCATCGCCCCCTCGTTGCCGCCCGCGCCGAGGATCGTGTGCAGCTCGTCGATGAAGACGATGAGCTCGTCCTTGCGCTCCGAGATCTCGTCCATCGCCTTCGTGATGCGCTCCTCGAAGTCGCCGCGGTAGCGCGTGCCGGCGACCATCGCGGTGAGGTCGAGCGCGACGACCCGCTTGCCCACGAGCGACTTCGGCACGGCGCCCTCGACGATCGCGCGGGCGAGCCCCTCGACGATCGCGGTCTTGCCGACGCCTGCCTCCCCGATGAGCACCGGGTTGTTCTTCGTGCGGCGCGAGAGGATCTCGATCGTCTGCTCGATCTCGTCGGCGCGGCCGATGACCGGGTCGAGCTCGCCGTTGCGCGCGCGCTCGGTGAGGTCGATGCCGAACTCGTCGAGCGTCGGCGTGGCCGAGTTCGGGTCGACCGCCTTCGACGGCTGCGCCTGCCGCTCGATCGCCGCGCGCTGCGCCTCGGCGGCGGCGCGCTGCAGCGCGTCGGGCGTGATGCCCGCCTCCTGCAGCAGCGCCCCGACGGCGCTGTCGCCGGCGACGATGAACGCGAAGAAGAGGTGCTCGGGGTCGATGTAGCTCGAGCCGTTCGCGCGCGCGATCTGGTAGGCGTCGCGCAGGGCGCGCTGTGCGGATGCGGTGAGTGACGGCGGGTTCGGCATCTCGCGATCGCCGTCGGCCGGCATGCGATCCTCGACCGTCGCGCGCAGCGCGTCCTCATCGGCGCCGGCGCCGCGGATCGCGGCGCTCACCTGCGGCAGCTCGAGCAGGGCGTGCAGCAGGTGCAGCGCGTCGACCTCGGGGTGCCGGTGGGCGCGCGCGTACTCGACCGCGCTCGCCATGACCGAGCTCATGCGCCGCGAGACGAGGCGCGAGAGGTCGATCGAGCGCTGCGCGGGCACGCGCTGTCCCTGCAGGATCCGAGCGATGAAGTCGTCGAAGGATCCGTCGCCGATGGGCCCGTAGATGGCCGCCATGTGCATCTCCCTGGAAGTCGTTCCGTCGAACTTGAGTCTGCTCGACTCAAGTTGGAGAACGCTGGGAGCGGGAGCGCATTCCCGCCGCGCGGGTCAGCTCACCGCCTTGGTGACGAGCGCCGCGATCTGCTCGCGCACCGCGGGGGTGTCGGCGATGACCGCGTACGACGTCGGCCACATGTCGCCGTCGTCGAGGTTGGCGTTCGTCTGGAACCCGAGCGTCGAGTAGCGCTCGTCGAACTTCGACGCCTGCTGGAAGAAGACGAGCACCTTGCCGTCGCGCGCGTAGGAGGGGAAGCCGTACCAGGTCTTCGGATCGAGGTCGGGTGCGACCTCCGAGACGACCTCGTGCACCATCTCGGCGAGGGTCTTGTCGGGCTCCGGCAGCGCCTCGATCGCCTCGATCACGTCCTGCCGGTCGCGCTCCTTCTTGTTGCCGCCCTTCGCCTGCCGCCGCAGCTCCGCGGTGCGCGCCTTGAGCGCGGCCCGCTCCTCCTTCGAGAGCGTCGCCTCGTCGTGCTCAGCCATGCCGTCCTCCCTGCTCGGTCGTCGCGCGTTCGCGCCCGGCCCCATCATGCTCCGAAGTGCGCGCTCCCGCTCCCCTCCTCCCGCGACGCGGGGACAGCGGGTGAGAGCGCTCTCATCCCGCCCTCCTCCTCGCCTCACCGCCGCTCGCGAGAGTGGAGCCATCGACGACGCCGCATGTGCGGCACGACAGCAGGAGGACCACCATGAACACCAAGTGGATCGCCATCGGCACCGCCGCCACGCTCGGCCTCGGCGCGATCGCCGCGAGCGCGGCGGGCGTCGCGAACGCGGTCGAGCTGCACGACGCGCAGGGCCGCGCGATCGACGCCGCGCAGCTGCGCGGCGACGTGCTCGAGCGCGGCACCGTGACCATCGCGAGCAGCGACGACCACGCGTCGATCGTCTCCGCCCCGACCGCGACGTCGGCGCCGACCGCCCAGTCGCCGTCCCCGGCATCGGCGCAGTCGGCGGCGTCGGCTCCGTCCGCGACCGCCGCTCCCGCGCCGGCAGCAACCCCCGCAGCGCCGGCCCCGCAGGCGACAGGCGACGTCGACCACTCGGGACCCAGCCCGGTCTCCGCGGCCACGCCCGCGTCGCCGGCCTCGCCGGCATCACCCGCGTCGCCCGCCTCCCCCGCGTCCGCCGCGAGCGCCGACTCCGACGACTGACGCGCATCCGCCCACCAGGGGAGCGCCCCGTCGACCGGCGGGGCGCTCCCGCACGACGGAATGCCGTCGGCGGCCGGCCCGTTCCACCTCGCATGCGCAAGCGGATCGGGTTCCTCTCCTTCGGCCACTACCGCGCGGTCGTCGGGTCGCGCGTGCCGACCGCCGGCGACTCGCTGAAGATGCACGTCGACCTCGCCGTCGCCGCCGAGGAAGCCGGCATGGACGGGGCGTGGGTGCGCGTGCACCACTTCGACCGGTCGCTCGCGACGCCCTACCCGCTCCTCGCCGCGATGGGCGCGCGCACCTCGACGCTCGAGCTCGGCACGGGCGTCGTCGACCTGCGCTACGAGCAGCCCGTCGCGATGACCGAGATCGCGAGCGCGACCGACCTGCTCACCGGCGGCCGGCTGCAGCTCGGCATCTCGCGCGGGTCGCCCGAGCCCGCGGTCGACGGGCAGGAGCAGTTCGGGCTCGGCATCGCGCCGGGCGAGAGCTGGTCGGCGGTCGCGCGCGAGCGCGCCGCCCGCTTCCGCCGCGCGCTGCGCGGCGA
>NZ_JANQCH010000101.1 GCF_024723325.1 Agrococcus sp. HG114 | reverse complement strand
CTGCCGCCGCGACCGCCGGCGCGGCTGCGGGCGGCGCGGCCACCCGGCGCGAGCGCCGCGAGCTCCTCGAGCCGGAGCCCACGCAGGCGATGGAGGTGCAGGACGCCACCCGGCCGATCGCCGTCGACGACGCCGAGACGCGGGCGCTCGACACCACCGACGACACGGACACCCGAGTGCTCGGCATGACCGGCGACGCGGAGACGCGGGCGCTCGACACCGCCGACGGCGGCGCCGGCGCCACGCGCGTGCTCGACGAGCAGCCGCGCGAGCGCACCGGGCGGTTCGGCATCATCCGCGACGAGGTGCCCGACTCGGCGATCCCGGCCGCAGGCGACACCGGCGGGGCGGGCGCAGGGGCCTCGCCCATCGTGCTCGTCGAGGAGCCCGTGCCGCCGCGACGCAAGGGCGCCCGCGGGGTCGGCGCTGCGGTCGTGCTCCTCGCGACCCTGATCTTCGCGCTCCTGCTCGCGGCCGCCTCCTTCGCGGTCGGCTACCTCTTCGACCGCGGCTTCGACGCGACCGAGACGCTCGAGACGCTGTGGCTGCGCCCCTCGTTCCTGCTGCCCGTGATCGTGTTCCTCGTCGCATACCTCGTGCTCGCGCTCATCGTGAACCGCGCCGGCTGGTGGGCGCACGTGCTCGGCGGCTTCCTCGTCGCCGCGCTCGTCTACCTCGCGCACATCGCGGGCGCGTTCATGGAGTCGGAGGGCGGCTGGGAGGGCTACACCGCCCTGCCCGGCATCGATGCCGGGGACCTCGCCCCGCTGCTGCTCGCCCCGCTGTCGGTGCTCGCCTTCGTGATCGCGCGCGAGGTGCCGATCTGGGTCGGCGGCATCGTGTCGCGCCGCGGCCGCCGGGCGCGCGAGTGGAACCGCCAGGCCATGGACGACTTCAACGCCGAGAACACCGAGCGCCTCGCGGCGTACGAGCGCGCGCGCAGCTGATCGCGCCGGGGCGGACGGGGGAGGCGGTCACCGCCTCCCCCGTCCGCGTCCGGGCGGCTCCTGTGCACGTGGAGCGCCGCGATCCGCTGTCGCGCGGAGCGCTGCGCCTCTTGGGAATGCTTGCCGTCAGGTTGGTGTTCGCTCAGGTCTGCCACAATGGGGCTGCCGCTCCCGTCCCGGGGCGGCGTTCCATGAGCCGAGAGGGAAGTCGGTTTGCTCCGGTGGGTCACGCGCCATCGCAGGTCGACGGCAGCAGGCGCGCTCGTCACCGCCGTGTCCGTCGCCCTCGGCATCGTCGCGTTCACCCATGAGGGCTTCACCACCACCGACGTCGACCTGCACGACGGCGGCGTCTGGGTGACGAAGCAGGAGACGCAGCAGCTCGGCCGCATCAACGTGCAGGCGGAGGAGCTCGACGCGGGCCTCATCTCGCCGACCGCGCGCTTCGACGTGCAGCAGGACGGCGACCACGTCCTGCTCCACAACCAGGAGGCATCCGCCGCCCTGCTCGTCGACCCCGTGCAGGTGGTGACGGGCACGAGCGTGCAGCTGCCGCCGCAGGGGCGTCTCGCGCTCGGCGGCGGCGTCGTCGCGATCCTCGACCCGGCGGACGGAGCCCTCTGGGCCATGCCCTTCGGCGATCTCGGCGGCTACTCGCCCGAGCACACCGACCCCGTCGCCGAGCTCGGCCCCGGCGCCGGGATGACGGTCGGGCGCGACGGCACCGTGCATGCGGTCTCGACCGCCGACAGCCAGCAGGTGACGATCCCGCTCGTCGACGGCGTGCCGGGCGAGGCTGAGATGCGCGGCCGCGACGAGCTCGGCGCGATGGAGGCGCCGGTCGTGACGAGCGTCGGCGACCGCGCGGTCGTGCACGACGACGCGACCGCGACGCTGCTCCTGCCGGGTGGCGCGGTCGACGTCCCTGAGGGCGCGGAGGTGCAGCTCGACGGCGATCGCGCGGACCGCGTGATCCTCGCCACCGGTGACGCGCTCATCCGGCAGCCGCTCGGCGGCGGCGATGCCGAGGTCGAGCAGATCCCGGGCGGCGGGGATGCGGTGCGTCCCGTGCAGCTCGGAGGGTGCGTGCACGGCGTGTGGCCGGGCAGCGCGACGTTCGTGCGCGATTGCGGCGATGACGCGCGCGACCTGCGCGCGCAGGTGCCGGAGATGGACGGCTCGCCCGTCACGTTCCGGATCAACCGCGACCAGGTCGTGCTGAACCAGTACGTCGAGGGCGCGTCGTGGCTGCTCGCCGACACGCTCATCCTCGTCGACAACTGGGAGGACCTCGTGCCGCCCCAGGACGACACCCGCTCCGACGAGGAGGACTCCGAGTCCACCGACGACCTGCTGACCAACCAGCCGCCGCCGATCAACGAGGAGAACACGCCGCCGACCGCCGACGACGACGCGTTCGGGGCGCGGCCGGGCCGCTCCACGGTGCTGCCGGTGCTCTGGAACGACGTCGACGCCGACGGCGACGTGCTCGTCGCGCGCCCGGTCGGCGACCTGCCGACCGGGGTGACGGTCGCGCCGGTCGCGAACGACTCCCGCCTGCAGGTGCAGCTCGGCCCCGACCAGCCGGCGGGCACCTTCTCGTTCGGCTACGAGATCGACGACGGCCGCGGCGGGACCGACCAGGCGACCGTCGTGCTGACCGTGCGCGACGGCGGCGAGAACGCCGTGCCGGAGGCGCTGCGCGAGCAGGCGTTCGCGGTCGAGCAGGGGGGCGAGTACGAGTACCAGGTGCTCGCCGACTGGCTCGACCCCGACGGCGACGACCTCTACCTCGTCGGCGCGACGAGCGACTCCGGCGACACGATCCAGACCGACCCGTCGGGCAGGCTCGTCTACACCGCGACCGGCGAGGTCGGCATCCACGGCGTGACGATCACGATCTCCGACGGGCGGTCCGAGACGACGGGCGAGATCCGCGTCGACGTGCGGGAGCGCGGCAGCGCCCCGCCGCTCGCGAACGCCGACTTCGTCACGACGATCGAGGGCCGCGAGGCGACGATCCGGCCGATGCTCAACGACTTCTCGCCCTCGGGCAAGCCGCTGCGGCTCGCGTCGGTCGAGCCCGCGCCCTCGCTCGAGATGACGTGGGATGCGACCACGGGCACCGTGAAGATCCTCGGCGGCGCGGTCGGCACGCACTACTTCACCTACCTGATCGCCGATGGCTCGCTGACCGCGCCCGGCCGCGTGCGCGTCGACATCCGCACCCCCGACGAGGAGGCGCGGCCCGTCGCGGTGCGCGACACCGCGCTCGTGCCGCAGCAGGGCACCGCGCTCGTCGACCTGCTCGCGAACGACGTCGACCCGGCCGGCGGCGTGCTCGTCGTGCAGCAGGTGACGATCGAGAACGCGGCGCCCGTCACGGTCGAGCTGCGCGACCGCCGCATCGTGAGCATCATCGACAACCGCGGGCTCGAGGCGCCGTTCCAGTTCACCTACACCGTCTCGAACGGGCGCTACTCCGAGACCGGCACCGTCGAGGTCATCCCGGTCGTGCCGCCCGCTCAGCCGCGCGCGCCCAAGGCCGTCGACGACGCCCTCACGGTGCGCGCGGGCGACTTCGCGACGCTCGACGTGATCGACAACGACTTCTCGCCCGACGGCACGCCGTTCTGGGTCGCGCCCCGCATCGTCTCGACGAGCTTCGCCTCCGAGGCGGAGGGCGTCGCGTTCATCTCCGAGGGTCGCCTGCGCGTGCACGCGCTCGAAGGCGGCCCCACGCGCGCGACCGTCGTCTACGAGGTCGAGGACGAGCTCGGCAACCGCGACTCCGCGACCGTCGCGATCACGATCGTGCCGCGCGAGGCGGAGCAGAACGCGCCGCCGGCGCCGCGCACCGTCACGTCGCGCGTGCTCGCCGGCTCGTCCGTGCGCATCCCGATCCCGCTCGACGGCATCGATGCCGACGGCGACGGTGTCGAGCTCGTCGGCTACGACGAGGCACCGAAGGGCGGCCGCATCCTGCCCGCCGTCGGGCCCGACTACTTCGACTTCGAGGCGTTCCCCGACAGCGCGGGCACGGTCGAGTTCACCTACCGCGTGCGCGACCGTTGGGGCGCCGAGGGCGTCGCGACCGCGATCATCGGCATCGCGCAGGCGGCCGACGTGAACCAGACGCCGTTCGCGCAGACCGACCTCCTCACGGTGCGCCCCGATCGGCAGATCGCCGTGCCGGTGCTCGAGAACGACTCCGACCCCGACCAGGACGCGCTCACGCTCGCCGCCGACGGGCTGACCGCGGGCGACGAGCTGGCGGGCGCGACGGTCAACGCCGAGCGGAGCACCGTCGACCTGCGCTCGCCGGCCGAGCCGGGCACCTACCAGTTCTCCTACGTCGTGCGCGATGCCCGCGGCGCGTCAGCGACGGGCATCGTGATGCTCACGGTCGCCGAGGACGCGGAGCTCCAGCCGCCGATCGCCCGCGACGACCCGCTGCCGCGCGACCAGGTGGTGCTCGGCCAGGCCTTCGACGTGCCGGTGCTCGACAACGACCTCGACCTCGACGGGGACCCGAGCGAGCTCGCGCTCTCCGTCGTGACCGGCGCCGGCGAGGTCGTGGGCGACACGGTGCAGGTCGTGCCCTCCGAGGCGTTCCAGGTCATCACCTACCGGGTGACGGACGTCGACGGGCAGACCGCCGAGGCCTTCGTCTCGGTGCCGCCCGTGCGCGACCGCGCCCCGTTCCTCTCGAAGACCGAGCCCGTGCAGATCGGCTCGGGCATCCAGCTCGAGATCCCGCTGCGCGACTTCGTGACGACCTCGAACGGGGCGCCGCCGCGCATCACGTCGGGCGACACGGTCACGGCCGTCAACCACGACGGCTCCGAGCGCATCAAGGATCCGCAGACGCTCCTCTTCCGGTCGCCGCAGGGCTACGTCGGCCCCGCATCCATCACCTTCGAGGCCACGGACGGCACGGGGCCCGACGACCCGGAGGGCAACACGGCGACGCTCACGATCGCGATCGAGGTCATCCCCTCGAGCGTCGTGAAGCCGACGTTCGCCGGCGCGGTCCTCCGCCCGGAGGCGGGCGAGGGCCCGGCGACGTTCGACCTGCGCGACGCGACGAAGGATCCCGATCCCGGCGACCTCGAGGCGATGGTCTTCGAGCAGCGCGGCGGCTCGATGGCAGGCGTCACCGTCTCGCTGCGGGGCTCGGTCCTCACCGCCACGGCGGAGGTGACGACGCCGCCGGGCACGACGGGGTCGTTCCAGATCGTCGCGATCGACCCGCACGGCAACGAGGCGCCCGGCACGGTCGTCGTCGAGGTCGTGGCGACCACGAGGCCGCTCGCGATCGCGCAGCCCGACAGCGGCGAGGCGACGCAGGGCGTGCCGATCACCGTCGACGTCGTGGGCAACGACTTCAACCCGTTCGCCGATCGCGGCGAGCCGCTGCGGGTCGTCTCCGCCGAGGTCGTCGCGGGCGACGGCGACGTCTCGAACGGCGACCGCGAGGTGACCGTCACGCCCGGCGGCGACTTCAGCGGCGTGCTCACCGTGCGCTACACGGTGCAGGACGCGACCGAGCTCGTCGCCCGCCAGGTGACCGGCACGCTCACCCTCAACGTCAAGGGCCGCCCCGACGCACCGCCCCGGCCGAACGTCGACGCGACCGGCGACTCCCAGGTCACGCTCACGTGGGGCGCGCCGCCCTCGAACGGCGCACCCATCACCGGCTACGTCGTGCAGTCGGCCGACGGCTCGATCAGCTTCCCGTGCGCCGCGACGACGTGCACCGTCACGGGGCTCACCAACAACGTGACCTACCGCTTCCAGGTCGTCGCGCAGAACGAGGTCGGCGACTCCGACCCCTCGCCCGCCTCGAACGAGGCCCGTCCCGACGTGCGCCCCGAGCAGCCCGCGCCGCCCTCGGTCGAGCGCGGCGACACGCAGGTCTCGCTCTCGTGGACCCCGCCCGTGAACCGGGGCTCGCCCATCCAGAGCTACACGGTCGAGATCTCCCCGCCCGCGCCCGGCGGCGTCGTGCAGCAGCAGGCGACCGGCACGAGCCTCACGTGGACGGGCCTCACGAACGGCGTCTCGTACACGTTCCGCGTGCAGGCGGTCAACCTCGCCGACGAGCCGAGCGACTTCTCCGCGTACTCGCAGCCGGTCACCCCGGCCGGCCCGCCCATGCAGGTGCAGCAGCCGTCCGCCACGCCGAACCGCGACATCCCCGGCGAGGTGCAGGTGCAGGTGACGTGGAGCGCGCCGAACGAGAACGGCGCGCCCATCACCGGGTACACGGTGACGCCCTCCACCGGTGCGGCGCCCATCACGGTGAGCGGCACGAGCGCGAGCTTCCGCTTCGACGCGACCGGCGAGGACGTCACCTTCACGGTCACCGCGACCAACGACGCGGGCACGAGCCAGCCCTCGCCGCCCTCGGCGCCCATCCGCGTGTTCACGGCACCGGATGCGCCGTCGGGCGTGAGCGCGACGGACGGCAACGCGAACTCCGTCGTGAGCTGGACGCCCGGGTCGTCGAACGGCCTGCGCGCGAACGAGGTCTCCTTCGAGGTACGCGGCGGCGGTGCCGGGACCCAGTCGTTCGGGCCCGGCGGGACCTACACGGGGATGAACAACAACGGCGGGCCGTACACGTTCGAGGTGCGCGCGGTCGCGGTCGTCGACGGCACGACGTACGCGAGCGGCTGGACCGCGGCCGGCAACCAGGCGATGCCCTACGGGCCGATCGCCGCGCCGGTCGTGCAGGGCTCGGCGCAGGTCGAGCAGGTCACGTTCACCATCAGCCCGCCGGCCCGCAACGGACGCGACATCACCACGCGCTACAAGATCGACAACGGCGGCTGGACCACGTGGTCGGGCGGCCAGGTCACGCGCGCCGCGAACGGTGGGCAGACGGTGCGCATCACCGTCGAGTCGAGCACCGGTGCCGCCGAAGCGGGCCACGGAGCGCAGACGACCACGGGCACCGCGCAGGCCACGGCGGAGCGGCGCCTGTCGCCGTCGATCTCGCTGACGAAGGGCGACGTCGCCTACAGCGGCAGCTGTCAGGGGGCGAACGGCGAGACGTGCCGCTTCTACGAGCTCAACTGGAACGACCTGCGCCCCGGCAGCTACCAGTTCGCGTGCCACCACACCGACGGCAACGGCGACGGGAACCCGTTCGAGAGCGGCGTCGTGTCGATCGGCGGCCTCCGCGGCTCGACGCAGTACGAGTCCAACGGCGAGCGGCTCTGCTACTCGGGCTTCGCCGGTCAGGCCTACATGTACGTGTGGGGCGGTCCCGACGGCATCGCCCACGGCAGCCTCCGAACCCCGAACGTGCGGTGGCCGTGATGCGGCGCCGCGACTCCGACCGAGAGGAGCGCGCATGAGCGCCACCATGACCCGCGAGCAGGCCGCCTGGTTCGCCGAGACCTTCACGCGGCTCGTCGACAACGTCGGCTCCGTCGTGCTCGGCAAGGAGGAGGTCATCCGCCTCGCCTTCACCGCGATGCTCTCCGAGGGGCACCTGCTGCTCGAGGACGCACCGGGCACCGGCAAGACGCAGCTCGCCAAGTCGATGGGCGCGACCGTCCAGGGCACGAACCACCGCATCCAGTTCACGCCCGACCTGCTGCCCTCCGACGTGACGGGCGTCACGGTCTACGACCAGAAGACGGGCGAGTTCGAGTTCCACAAGGGCCCGATCTTCGCGTCGATCGTGCTCGCCGACGAGATCAACCGCGCGAGCCCCAAGACGCAGTCCGCGCTCCTCGAGGTGATGGAGGAGGGGCGCGTGACCGTCGACGGCACGCCGTACAGCGTCGGGCGCCCTTTCATGGTCATCGCGACCCAGAACCCGATCGAGCAGGCCGGCACCTACCGGCTCCCCGAGGCGCAGCTCGACCGGTTCCTCATGAAGACCTCGATCGGGTACCCGGGGCGGGAGCAGACCGTGCGGATCCTCGCGGGCGCCTCCAACCGCAACGCCTCCTCGGGCGTGCAGCCGGTCATCACGACCGGCGCGATCGCCGAGATGATCGACCTCGCGGCCACCGTGCACGTCGACGACGCCGTGCTCGACTACGTCGCGCAGCTCTCCGAGCACACGCGCGATTCGAAGGACACGCGCCTCGGGGTCTCGGTGCGCGGCGCGATGGCGCTCATGCGCGCCGTCAAGGTGTGGGCCGCGTCGAAGGGCCGCGCCTTCGTGCTGCCCGACGACGTCAAGGAGCTCGCGCAGCCCGTGTGGGCGCACCGCGTCGTCATCGATCCCGAGGCGGAGTTCTCGGGCGTGACGGGCGACCGCATCATCGACCGGGCGATCGCCGACATCGCGGCGCCGCAGGACCGGCAGCGCGCTGCGTGACGGTCGCGCCCGAGCGGGCGAGGCCGACCCCCGCACCTGATCCCGACACCGGCGGCTCGACGCGCACGGCGACCGCCGGCGCGCCCGAGACGACCCGGCTGCGGCGCGCGGTCGAGCGC
>NZ_JANQCH010000100.1 GCF_024723325.1 Agrococcus sp. HG114 | reverse complement strand
GCGGGCGGCCGCTCGGAGGGCGTCGGGCGCGTACGCGTGGCCGGGGAACGCGAAGACGCCCTCGACGTCGACGCCCGACCGGGCCGCCGCCTGGGCGACCTCACCCGCGTGCTCCGGCGCGCATCCGGAGCGGTGATGGCCCACGTCGATCTCGACGCGCACCGCGACGCGCCCGGCGAGGCCCGCGCGCACGAACCGCTCGACGCCCTCGACCGAGTCGACGCCCACGGCGATCGCGGCGCCGGTCGCGGCGAGGTGGCTGAGCCGCGCCGCGCGGTCGGCGTCGATCCACAGCGGGTACGCGATGAACAGGTCGTCGAGCCCGCCGGCGGCGAACGCCTCAGCCTCCCCCACCGTCGCCACGGTGAGGCCGTGCGCCCCGGCCGCCACCTGCATCCGCCCGATCTCGATCGTCTTGTGCGTCTTCGCGTGCGGGCGCAGCGCGATGCCCCGCGCAGTCGCGGCGTCGGCGGCGCGGGCGACGTTCGCCTGCATGCGCTCGAGGTCGACCGCGAGGAAGGGGGTCGATGGGGCCACGACCGGAGCGTACCGCGCGGCGCGTCTCTCCCGGTGCCCGCCCAGCCCCCGCCACCTAGCCTGACCTGATGAGCGTGGACGAGCGGACAGCGACGAGCGACGGTGAGATCGGCACGAAGCTGCGCCGCGGTATCACGGGGCCGCTGCTGTTCCTGTTCATCCTCGGCGACGTGCTCGGCGCCGGGGTCTACGCGCTCACCGGCGCGATGGCGGCTGAGGTCGGCGGCGCGCTCTGGGTGCCGCTGCTCGTCGCGCTCCTGCTCGCGCTGCTGACCGCCGGCTCGTACGCCGAGCTCGTCACGAAGTATCCGAGGGCGGGCGGCGCCGCGGTGTTCGCGCAGCGCGCGTTCAAGAGCCCGATCGTCTCGTTCCTCGTGGGCTTCAGCATGATGGCTGCCGGCGTGGTGAGCGCCGCGGGGCTCGCGCTCGCGTTCGCGGGCGACTACCTCGCGGAGTTCGTGCCGGTGCCGGCGGTCGTCGCCGCGCCGCTCTTCCTGCTGCTCGTCGCAGTGCTCAACGCGCGGGGCATCCGCGAGTCGATGGCTGGCAACGTCGTCATGACCGTCATCGAGCTCTCGGGGCTCGTCATCATCATCGTCGCCGTCGGGATGCTCGTCGGCGGCGGAGGCGGGGACGCCTCGCGCGTCGGCGAGTTCCCCGCGGGCGTCGACCCGGCCCTCGCGACGCTCTCGGCCGCGATCATCGCCTACTACTCGTTCGTCGGCTTCGAGACCTCGGCCAACGTGATCGAGGAGGTGCGGAACCCGCGTCGCGTGTAACCGCGGGCCCTGTTCGGCTCGCTCATCGTCGCGGGCGTCGTCTACATCCTCGTCGGGATCGCGAGCGCGATCGCGCTGCCGGCCGACGAGCTCGCGGGCTCGACCGCGCCGCTCCTCGACGTGTTCGAGGCGACGGGCGCCGCCGTGCCCGGCTGGGTCTTCAGCGCGATCGCGCTCATCGCGGTCGCGAACGGAGCGCTGCTCACGATGATCATGGCGAGCCGCCTCGCGTTCGGCATGGCCGAGCAGGGGCTGCTCCCCGCGCCGCTCGGGAAGGTGCTGCCGGAGCGCCGCACGCCCTGGGTCGCGATCCTCGTGACGACGGCGATCGCGATCGGGCTGACGTTCCTCGGCGATCTCGCGACGCTCGCCGAGACGGTCGTGCTCCTGCTGCTGTTCGTCTTCCTCAGCACGAACGTCGCCGTGCTCGTGCTGCGCCGCGACACGGTCGAGCGCGACCACTTCCGGGTCTGGACGTTCGTGCCCGTGCTCGGCATCGCGTCGTGCATCCTGCTGCTGACCCAGCAGGAGCCGCACGTGTGGCTGCTCGGCGCGATCGCGCTCGCGGTGGGCCTCGTCGCGTATGCCGCGACCCGCATCGGCGGTGGTTCCCAGGGTCAGTCGGAGCCCGATCCTGCCGGGTCGTAGCGCCGGGCAGCAGGAGCGCGTCGCGCCCCCTTGACCGCCGCGCGAGGGCGGCGGATGCTGGTGTCAGCGGCTCGAAGGAGCCCGCCGCGCCAGCCTCGACGCGAAGCACCCGTCGAGCGCACGGCGGGTCCGGCGCGAGCCGGCAGGAGCTGGACATGATGTGGGATCACGGCTACGCCGCATGGTGGATGTGGATCCCGGGGATGCTCATCACCCTCGTGATCATCGCCGGCATCGTCGTCGCGGTCGTCCTGTCGCTACGGGGCGCGCGACCCGGCGCGCCCGGGGCGCAGGGGTTCGATGCGGCCAGGAGCATCCTCGAGGAGCGGCTCGCGCGCGGAGAGATCGGGCCGGAGCAGTTCCGGGAGCTGCTCGAGGCGCTCGAAGCCGGGCGCAGGCGCCGATGACGACGGCGCTCGCGACGGCGCAGCGCGCTGCCGCCGCGCGCGTGGTCCGGCAGATCCGTCGCGAGCACTTCGCGGTGCTGGCCACGAGCGGCGAGACCGGCGCGCCGCACTCCGCGGGCGTCTGCTACGGCGCCGCCCGCGACGCGCATCCGCTCGCGCTCTACGTCATGACGCGGCTGCACCTGCTGAAGGCGCGCGATGTCGCGCGCGATCCGCGCGTCTCCCTCGTGATCCCGGTGCCCAGGCGTGTGCTCTCGTTCCTGCCACCGGCGACCGTGCAGGTGCACGGCACGGCGGAGATCCTGCGCTGGGACGATGCCGCGGGGCGCGCGGTCTTCTCCCGGTTCTGGATGGGCCGGCGGATCCTCGAGGGCTACGACCGTGCGCGGGCCGAGGGCGAGCAGCGCGTCTGCTTCCTGCGGATCGCCCTCGACGACCGCGCCCGCTCATACCTCGTCGGACATCCGATCTGGCAGGCCCGGCGAGACATGGAGGCTGCGACCGAGCGCGTGTCGCTCGCTGCAGCCGCAGCGACTACGCCGGAGCGCGCGGGGGCGTGACGACCTGCTTGCCCTCGTCGTGGCGCAGCCGCGCGGTGAGGTAGAGCCGGTGCGCGGTGATGACGAGCGCGAGCCACGCGGCGCCGAGGAGCCACCCCGCGATGACGTCGGTCACCCAGTGGTGGCCGAGGTACACGCGGCTCGCGGCCACGAGCACCGTGCCCAGCGCCGCGACCGCGATGATCGCGGCGCGCGCCCACGCCGTCGAGCGGCGCAGCACGAGCAGGTAGGCGATCACGCCGAGGATCGCCACCGCGTTCAGCGTGTGCCCGCTCGGGAAGGACGCCGAGACCTCGTACGGCGGCACGGCGTCGGCGAGCGGCGGTCGGTCGCGGCCGATGAGCACCTTGCCCGCGACCGTCATGAGGAGCGATCCGGCGCCCGCCGCGACGATGAGCACGACGGGCGTCCACGAGCGCCGCCGGAGGCTCAGGATGAGCAGGGCCGAGATGGCGATGAGCGGCATGCCGACCGTGCCCGCGAGATCCGTGAAGCCGGTGATGAGCGCATCCGCCCCGGGATTGCGGAAGGTGAGGATCGCGTCGAGCAGCGGGCGGTCGATGCCGGCGACGCCGTCCTCATCCGTGACGGCATCGTAGACCGCGACGGCGCCGAGGCTGAGGCCGAACGCGATGGCGGCGCCGATCGCGAGGGTCAGCAGCAGCGTCGCGTACGGCCCCACGATCTCGCCGAGCCGCGCTCCCGCTGCCGCGATCGCGCGGCCGAGGAGGGTGCGCCAGTGGACGAGCTCGACGTCGCCGATCGTGGTGTCCTGCCGGCGCTCGCCGGTCGTGCCGTGCTCCGCCGGCGTCCCCTCCGCGCGCATGCCCATCCCCTCGCCGCGACTCGTGCTGGTCGTCGACGCTAGCGCGCGGCGGCTTCGGCGCGGCTGGGCGCTCGCTCGCGACCATCTCGGCGATTGCGGCGCAGCCGGGTCTCTGCGAGCGTTGCCGCACGCCGAGGGAGAGGACCCGCATGGACATGCTCCAGGGAGAGCGGATCGCGGCAGCCGGGCTGACCGACTGGCGCAAGCTCGCGCAGGGGCTCCACGCGCGATTCGTCATCGACGGCTTCGCGGCCGGCGCGCGCTTCCTCGTCGCCGTCGCCGAGGTCGGCGACGCGCTCGGCCACCACCCTGTCGCGACGCTCGACCGCGGCTGCGTCGACCTCCGGCTCGTGAGCGACGACGCCGTCTACCGCGACGGCGAGGGCACGGAGCACATCGTGCAGTGGGTGACCGAGCTCGACCTCGACGTCGCCCGCCGCATCAGCTCGGTCGCCGCCGAGCACGGGCTCCGCGCCGACCCGCAGTCGGTCGCCGTCGTCGAGCTCGGCCTCGACACCGACCGCTCCGCGACGATCGCCCCCGTGTGGGCGGCGCTCCTCACCGGGCGGGCGGATGCGCGGGGTCACGGGTCCCCGAGCGACGAGGTCCGCGACCCGCTCGGCCGGGTGCCGAACCTGTGGTTCGGGGACCTGGACGAGTCGGCCGGGCAGCGGCAGCGGTTCCACCTCGAGGTGTATGTCGCGCCAGAGGTCGCGTCGCAGCGCATCGCCGCCGCGATCGACGCCGGGGGCGCCATCGTCGACGACAGCAAGGCTCCGTGGCTGACCGTGATCGCCGACCCGGACGGCAACGAGGGCGTCGTGTGCACCGACCCCTCTGCGGTGTCGCAGGAGTAGGGCGGACGGGACTTGAACCCGTGACCGAGGGATTATGAGTCCCCTGCTCTGACCAGCTGAGCTACCGCCCCGCGGGCGCGCGGCCCGACTGATCGAGCCTACTCGGCGTCGTGGCCGCGGTAGATGCGCTCGAACGCGCTGATGGTCGCGTCGATGTCGTGCGGCGCGACCATCTCGAGGCTCCGCTGCCGGTAGGCGGCGTACTCCTCGTCGCTCAGCCGCATGACGCGCTCGAGCTTCTCCGCCAGGTCCGCCGAGTCATCCGGCCGGAACAGCCAGCCGTTCTCGCCATCGCGCACGAGGTGCGGGAGGGCCATGGCGTCGGCCGCGACGACCGGCAGGCCGGTCGCCATCGCCTCCATCGTCGCGATCGACTGCAGCTCGGCCGTCGACGGCATCGCGAAGACCTCGGCCGAGCGGAGGCGCTCGCGCAGCTCCTCGTCGCTCACGAAGCCCGTGAGCGTGACGCGGTCGGCGATGTGCAGCTCGCGCGCCATCGCGCCGAGCTCGTCGATGAGGTCGCCGACGCCGATGATGTCGAGGTGCCAGTCGAGGTCGGCGGGCAGCTGCGCGACCGCGCGCACGAGCGTGTCGAGCCGCTTCTCGCTCGTCACCCGGCCGACGAAGACGATCCGGCCGTGCTGCCGCTCGGGGTTCGGGTGGTACTCGTCGCCGGGCAGGCCGCACGAGATCGCGCGCACGCCCGTGAGTCCGGTCTTCCGCTCGAGGTAGTCGGCGCTGCGCTGCGTCGGGGTCGTGACGACGTCACACCGGCTGAAGACCGTCGCGGCGTCGCTCCACGCCCAGTCGACCGCGGTGCCGTGGAGGCCGCGGGGGATGTTCGAGTGGTCCATGAGGTTCTCGAACATGAGGTGGTTGGTGCCGATGACGCGGATGCCGCGCTTGCGCGCCTCGAGCGAGAAGGCGCGGCCGAGCACGAGGTGCGACTGGAAGTGCACGACGTCGGGCCGGAGCGCGTCGAGCAGCGACGCCGCGTTCGAGAACACGCGCCACGGCTGCGCGAACCGCAGCCACTCGTGGCCCGGGTAGAGCATCGAGCGCAGCCGGTGCACGGTGAAGCGCTGCCCCTCGTGCTCCTCGACGTGCGTGCCGTGGCGACCGCGGCCGAGTGCCGACGCGACGACGTGCACCTCGTGCCCCCGCTTCGTGAGCTGGGCGGCGAGCCGGGTCGTGAACTTGGCGGCGCCGTTCACGTCCGGGGCGAAGGTGTCGGTCGCGATGAGCACGCGCATCGGTCGATCGGTCATGGGGTCTCCTCGGGCGCCTCGGCGAGCGGGCGGATCTGGGGGTGGTGGCGCGCGAGCTGCAGCACGCCCGTGACGGCGAGCGCGCCCGCGGCGGCGAAGACGAGGATCGCCCACGGCGGCGTCGCGGCGGCCTCGCCGAGCACCGCGACGCCGATGAGCACGGCGACGAGCGGGTCGACGACGGTCAGGCCGGCGATCACGAGATCGGGCGGGCCGGACGCGTGGGCGAGCTGCACGGCGTAGCTGCCGGCGATGAGGGCCACGACGAGCGCGACCGCGCACACGACGGTGAGCCACTCGAACTGGCCCGAGATGATGCGGTTGATGACGATCTTCGAGAGCGTGACGACGAAGCCGTAGAGCACCCCGGCCGTCACGATGTAGAAGATGGCGTTCGCCTTGTGGCGGTAGAACCACCACAGCACGCCGACCCCGGCGAGCGCGACGACCAGCAGCGCGAGCACGGTGAGCAGCTGCCGGTCGCTGATGGGGCGCTCGACCGCGAAGATCGCGGCGACGCCGACGAAGATGCCGATGCCGACGAGGCACAGGCCGATCGCGCGGATCGTGCGGTGATCGAGCTTGATGCGCGCGAGCCGGGCGTTCAGGATGGCGGTCACCACGAGCGCCACGGCACCCAGCGGCTGCACGACGATGAGCGGCGCGAGCGCGAGCGCGCCGATCTGCAGCACGACCGCGAGCCCGAGGAGCAGCGTGCCGAGCACCCACGCGGGCTTGCGCAGCAGCCCCAGCACTGCCGAGCCGCCCAGGTGGGCGCCGCGCTGATCGCCGCCCTCGAACTGGTCGACGCCGCGGTGCTGGAACTGCGTGCCCACCGACAGGAAGACGGCGCCCACGATCGCGACCGGGATCCCGAGCGCCTGCATCGGCGTCAGAGAGATCTCTGCCGCGATGTCGTCGAGGGCGGTGAAGAGCACTCCACGAACCTACCGTCCGGGCCGCCGATACCCTGGAGGACATGACCGTCCTGCCCATCCGCATCACGGGCGACCCCGTGCTGCACCGCGTCGCCGACCCCGTCCTCGCCTTCGACGAGGAGCTCGCTCGACTCGTCGACGACATGTTCGAGACGATGGAGGCCGCGCCGGGCGTCGGCCTCGCCGCCCCGCAGATCGGGCTCGCGAAGCGGCTGTTCGTCTACGACTGGACCGACGCCGAGGGTGTGCGCACGCGCGGGGTCGCGGCGAACCCCGAGCTGTGGATCTCGCCGCCGCCCGTGGGCGTGCCGGACGACGACGAGGAGGAGGGCTGCCTCTCGATCCCCGGTGAGCGCTTCGCCCTCAAGCGCGCCGAGCGCGCGCTGCTCAAGGCGCAGGACGTCACGGGCGAGCACTACGAGCTCGAGGCGTCCGGGTGGCTCGCGCGCATCCTGCAGCACGAGTTCGACCACCTGAACGGCATCCTCTACGCCGACCGGCTGGATGCGTTCGGCACGAAGGGCGTGCAGAAGGCGATCAAGCGCAACAAGTGGGGCGTCGAGGGGCTCAGCTGGATGCCGGGCGTCGACAACCTGGAGGACTGAGCCGGCTCCCGCCGGTCGCTCAGGTGCGCGCTGTACCGTCCCGGCAACGAGAGGAGCGTGCATCATGAACTTCCTGTCCAACCTCCGCCGGGCGCTGCCCGGCATGGGCACGAGCGGCGCCAAGCGCGGCGTGCGTCCGACCGGGAGGAGGGGCTCGCCGGCGGCCAGGGGTCGCGGAACGGGCTCGATCCTCGACAGCGCCCTCGGGTGGCTCGGCCGCCGCAATCGGCGTCGCTAGAGCGGATACGAGAAATGCCCCGCCGGAGGCGGGGCATTTCCATCGCTCCCCGAGATGGACTCGAACCATCAACCCGCGGAGCACCGCTCCGCGCCCGCCGACATCGTCGGCGTACCGGGACCGGCCACGCACGAGAAATGCCCCGCCGGAGGCGGGGCATTTCCATCGCTCCCCGAGATGGACTCGAACCATCAACCTGCCGGTTAACAGCCGGCTGCTCTGCCAATTGAGCTATCGAGGATCGCTGCGGGAGCGACGACCATCGTAGCATCCCAGCGGGGCGCGGGTCACATCGGCGCCCCTCAACGGCGCGCTGCCGTCACTCCTCGCGGAGCGACCGCCGCTCGCGCTCGAGGTCGAGCAGCTGCTGCTGGAGGCGCTTCGAGCCCTCCGGGTCGTCGCTGCCGAGCCGCTGGAGGCTGCCGAGCAGCTCGGCCTTGCGCCGCAGGATGTCGCGGTCGACGAGCGAGCCCACGATGCCGCGCACGTAGGCGCGCACGCCCTCCTTCGACGACTGCGGGATGGGCGCCATCGCGAGCGTGCGCACGAGCGGCACGATCTCCGGCGGCACGGTCGCCGCGACGTGCTCGGAGAAGTCGGGCGCCTCGATGCGCTCGAGCGAAGCGAGGATCCCGTCGCGCACGACCGCGAGCGACGGGTTCGCGACGTACGCGGAGGCGCCGCGCGCGGCGAGGTCGCGCCCGAGCACCGCGGGCTGCTGCAGGAGCGCCGCGATCGCGTCGCGCTCGAGCCGCGACGCGGGGTCGCGCTCGAGCTGCTGGAGCGCGACGTCGGCGGGCGGATGCGCGGGCCCGACC